>CAYTNN010000044.1:0-24098 GCA_964439135.1 uncultured Pirellulales bacterium | reverse complement strand
CTGCAGGAGATAATCAAGCAGTTCTCCGAACAGTTCTTCGAGGTCGTGCGGAAGGGGCGTAAAAAAATCGACGAAAAGAAGCTGGCCGACGGACGAGTATTCACCGCTCAGCAGGCACTGCAGCAAGGGCTTATCGACAAAATCGGATATCTGGACGACAGCATCAAATGGGCCAGGGAAATTTCGGGCGTAAAGAAAACCTCGGTCGTCATTTATCACCGGCCGTCAAACTATAAGCCAAATGCCTACGGCCTGGCGGCGGCCAGCTCAGACGGCATCGGCCCGCTGGTCAATCTCGAACTGCCCGATTGGCTGAATGCGGGCGGTGCCCAATTTCTATATCTCTGGCAGCCCGCGGTCGATTAAAAGCCGACCGTGCCGAGCTTGTGTCGCGGGCATCCTGCCCGCGATTCGAGGGCGGGACGCCCTCGACACGAACGCAGCCCGCCCCTTCGACAGGCTCAGGGCAGGCGCTAAGCAAAGAGTTCAGCATGACAAGAACGAAAGCGACAAGTTCTTAAAAACGCTGTAACATACGTACCGGTTTTTATAGTCTATTGGCTGTCCAGAAAATGGCGCGATTTATCAGCAAGCGGTAGTTGCGATTCTCGTAGGCCTTTGAGTCGTGTCCCAACTGGATCGTACAGACCTTTGCTTTGCCGTATCTTCTCACCCAGGCGACGGTCTTATCGCTGGCGTCGTGCTCGGTTGTCAGGAGAACATGATTATCCTGGTCAAACCAGCAGCTTTTGTAGCCTTCGTCATGAATCGGAAAATCGCTCATACTCTCGGTAATCGGATGCTGCTTATCCACAACTTTGATCGCCATGTCAATATCATGCTCGTACGAACCGGCCTTGCACATAACACCGTCTTCCATAGTATCCTTCGTGTAGTACTTGGTGCCGATGATCTTCTTGAACTCGGGCCACTCCTGGAACGAGCACATGGTATGATGCAGCGCGACGATTCCGACGCCCCGGTCCAGCAGCTTGAGGAAATTCTTCCGCCGCTTTTCCGAAATCTGCTGAGTCATACTATAGAACACGATAACATCATAATCCCAGCCGCTGATGTCCTCGAACAGCTCGCTGTGGTCCTTCTGTATCGCCTCGGTATAGGTAATTCCCTCGATCGAATCCATCATTTTGAAGAACGGCTCACGCTCGAAATCGTGCCCGCCGGTAACGACCACGACCTTGAGCTTTCCGAGCTCGGCGGCGTCCAGCTCGCGGATACGGAGATTCCGCCAGCGGACCTGGTAAGGAAAAAAGTTCCTGCCGAGCCCGTGGACCTGAAGGCCGATGATTCCTTTGGCGTCCATCGAATCCCTCAGATCGGCACAGGGAACACCGTTGACCGACGTTTTGATAGAACTGCCTTTACACTCGATTCGGTACTTGTTCCACTGATCGTCCTTAAAGGCCTTGTCTGCGTCCGGATCTTCGGTCGCATCAGCGAGGAAAAAGCCGCGGCGGGCCTCGTCATAAATCCCGCCCGAGGTACCGGTTTCGGCGCTGGCGATTTCCACCTGGTAGCCGTAGACACGGTCCGGCGGAACCACACGCTGCCGGGGCCGGCCATCGGGCCTTCTAAATACGAAAAACATCGGATCTTTGGCGATCTGACTGCGAATCTGGACCCCGGAATTCAATCTGGGATCGCATTTGACCTCAAACTCCAGGATGAAATCTCCGTACTCTTTGTTCGTACAAAGAAACGTGTTGGGGCTGTCCTTAACTGCCGTGCCCACTATCGCCCCGTCCTCAACACGATACTTCGCAGAGCCGCTATGAACGCTCCAGTCATTCAGCGTCTTACCGTCGAACAAATCCATCCACTCACCGGCCATCGCACTGGTCGTAATCAGCGACAGCGTCAGAATAATCAATAGCAGGTTCTTCAACATTTTCCCATGCTCCTTTCAAAAAAAGATGAATTCACATATCCCCTATTGTAAACGGATCGTCCCGAAACGCAAGTTCTTCGGCAGAAATTTAAGCGCAAAATCAGGCATGGGGAGGCCAAAATGGTTCGCAGGCCGGATAACCGTCCGAGCGCACGGCAATCCTCACTATGATAGTGATACATCGCAGCTTAAAAACCATGTCGCAGCCGATCTTGTCGGCGATCTACTCGATGGGATCGCCGGTGACCTGCACGTCGTCTATATTCCAGCCGGGGTAGGTTACCGACTCGTCCGTCGGGCCGATGCCCCAGCGGAAGTAAACCGTCGCCTGCCCATCGGCAATCGACGGGGGAACAGCATAATCCACGGACTGCCAGGCTTCGTCGGAGACGTGAGAAAGGCCCGTCGTCCACAGATCGGCCCAATTCGTGCCGTCATTCGATACTTGAACATCGGCATAGTCATAGGGCGATTCGACCCCAAGCCATCGCCGGAAACTCAGCCTGATATTTTTGTGTCCCTCGCAGTTTATCGCGCCGGTTGTGGCGTAGCAAGCTTCAGTCATATTGTCAGCATAGTCGCCTTCAAGTTCGTATCCGACAACGTTCTCGCCGGTGCAGCCTGAATCCGGGTCGCCGTTCCATGAGCCGGCTCCTGTCGGCGTACCCCATGCCCAGCCGGCATCGAGCAGCCAGTTCGGATCGGTGTCCATATCGGCCCAGTAAATCGCGTTCTGCACGACGGTGACCGATGCGCTCTGACTGTGCTGTCTGATTCCGTCTGTCACGAGGAAAGAGAAAGTGTACGTGTGCGGCGCCTGGTCTGCCGTAGGCTTCCAGACGACAGTTTGCGACTCCGGAATATAATAAGCCCCTTCGGGCAAATTGCCTACCGAAAGCTGAGTCGGCTGATTCGTGGGATTCGAGATTGTCAACTGGAACTCGAGTATCTGGCCCGGCTCGATTTGGTCCGGCACCGATATCGGATTCAAAATCGGTGCCGGCAGGGTCCATCCCGAATTTTGAGGATCACGCCTTGACATACCCCAATCGGTCGTCACGGGGTCGTACGAGCCCGGCAGGTCGATGACATGGAATTGATAGTCATAGCCGTTGACCATCATCTCAAGGTCACCGTCCTGGTCGAGGTCCTCAAGGGCCGGTGTGCAGCCGATTTCGGTAGATAGGCCCAGCATTGGAAATCCCGTTGTAGTCGAGCCGTCGGACTCCCAGGCCATGATCGCAGCGCCGGCCGAGGCTACCACCAGTTCCTTCTGCATGTCACCGTCAACGTCGCCGATCAAAGGAGAACAGTACCACGGATCGCCCATGAGCGTTTTGGGAAATCCGGCGTCGGATAATTCCCTGCCCTCATGGTCGAAGGCGTGCACGAGACTGTATGCGAAGCCGTCTGCTTCGATGTAGCTGTTGACATAGACTTCGCTGAATCCGTCGTCGTCGATGTCTCCGACACTCAAGGCACCTTCATCACCGAACGGCCCACGAACTCTGACTGTCCAGAGCGTGCTGCCGTCAACATGGACCGCCATTACGCTGTCCTCGGTGCAGAACACCAGCTCCGGCTCGCCGTCGGCGTCCAGGTCGGCGATAGCGGTTCCCTTCTTGCTGCCGCCTCGCCATCTATTTATTTGTTGGCCGTTGTGGTCGAGAATGAAGGTGTATACGCGCGTGATGCCGGGGCCGTATCCGCAAAGCGCGATCTCCACGTCACCGTCACCATCGAAATCCGCAACGCTCATGGGGCCTTCTGTGGTATATCGCCGCTGCCAGAGAAACGTCCCGTCGCCCTGGATGGCAAACAGACCGTCGCTTTCTCTGGATTCTTCGTCAAGGGCAACAATAATCTCGCTGTCGCCGTCGCCGTCCAGATCTGCGAGGACGGGACTGCCGATTATATAGGCGTACCAGTAGTCGCCGACTCCCACGGGCCAGCCCTCAACTGTCTGGCCGCTCTCCACGTGCAGAGCGGTGGCCATGACATTATAATCATCCACCACAACTATCTCGTAATCGCCGTCGCCGTCGATGTCTCCCACTGCCAGGCCCGAGGCAATCATTGAGTCCCAGGAGCTTTCTCCCAGCGCAGCAGGCCAGCCGTCAAGAGCAGTTCCATCGTCTTTCCAGATGCTTATTGTCCCTCCGTAATAGTAGTCGTCCATTGTGACCGACGCCTCGACTATCTCGTTTCGTCCGTCCCCGTCAACGTCGAGACACAGCGGGCTGCCCACGTACATCTCATCCGGCAGTTCTTCAGGATCATCCGATATCTCCGGTATCGGCCATGGGGCCATTTCGGCACCGAGTTCAATACCAAATATCTTGCGATCGGTGTGGACTGCCCCGTTGGTGGTAACGTTAAGACGCAACTCGAATACTCCGCCTCCGGGATTTGCAAACACCAGATGAACTAAGCCGTTGGGATCTATGGGAGAGCTTCCGTCATTTAACAGGTTCCATTCGTCTTGCCCGAAGCCGCGGTACTCCAGTTGATAGGAGTCGCCGTGCACGAACAGTTTCAGCGGGATGTCATTGCCGTCAGGCGCGAAGGTCTGCTGCTGCATCGGCTCAACGATTTCTCCCAAAGGATGCCTTCGGTCCGCCGCCATGAGGGCCTGGTAGGCGTTTACCCGCCCGGTGCCGATGTAGCCCTGCACGGGATCGACATCCCCATAGTATACAGGGTCGGTGGTGTTTTCCAGGATAGCTCTGACCTCTATGTGTGTCAGCTCCGGCTTATGCGCAAGCACCAGGGCCCCGACCGCCACGACATATGGGCCGGAAAAGGACGTTCCCGCCGTGGCGATATATTCGTTGCCCAGATCGGTTGTGACGATGTCGGTGCCGGGAGCGGTGATATCGACCCACGACCCGAAGCTGCTGTGTCCGGTCTTGATGTCTTCGCCGTTGGTGGAAGCGACTGCCATGACATTGTAGTACGCCGCCGGATAGTTCGGCCTGGCCGAGTCGTCGTTGCCGGCGCTGGCTACGAGCAGAACGCCCCGGGCAAAGGCATTGTCAATCCCCGTCTTGACGAGCGGATCTCCCTCCGGGCCGAATTCATCTGCGCCGAAACTCATGTTAGCCACGTGTGCGCCGTTGGCCGCGGCATAATCCAAAGCCTCAGCAACCTCGGCGGAAGTCACGTAGATACTCAATCGCAAAGCCATGATGCTGCTCTGCCAGTTGACACCGCAGACGCCTACCCCATTGTTCCCCACTCCCGCGATGACCCCGGAAACCTGTGTGCCGTGACCCAAAATGGAATAGTAATCTGCGCCATCAGGTATGACATCGTTATTATCTTCTTCGAAGTTCCAGCCGGAAACGTCGTCGATGTACCCATTGTTATCATCGTCTATATCGTTATTGGGAATCTCGCCTTTATTGACCCAGATATTGTCCTTCAAGTCGGGGTGATTCGCATCGACGCCGGTATCCAGCACGGCGACCACTATATCGTGACTGCCGGTCGAGATGTCCCATGCATCGGACATCTGGATCAGTTGATGCGCGTACTGATCGGCAAATTCCGGGTCGTTCGGATCGCCACAGCGCTCATAGATATAATTGGGCTGCGCATACTCAACTTCAGGATCGCCTCGAAGCTCGGCACACACGCCCGGCACATTCCGGTCGGTCCTGAGCAGATAAAATCGAAGCAGCTCGGGGTCCGTTGACTGCCCGGCAGCCGCCTTTGGCCTGGCCGAAGATAAGATACCGATCTTGCCGGGCGCCTGCCCCTTGGGAGCATCTTCGTACTTCAGCCGTCGATGAGCGCCGTCAAACACCGGGCCTTCATTGGAGAGCCCATAGTTGGCCTGCAGGCGAAGCAAGGCGGCTTCGTGTCCCGTCGGTGCCGACAGCGAAAATAGCCTGGTGCCGTCTGCTTGTCGGTCTTTGAGCTTGACAATGACCTCGCCCGGCACGTAGGCCGGTTTCGAACGAGCCGGCCGCCTTAAAGCCTGATCGGTGGCTGCACTGATGTCCTTTCCCTCAGACGATGGGTCTGCTCTCAATATTCCGGCACCTATAACGACCACAACGGCCATTGCAACCAAAAATTTTGCCCGTACCATCAGCCGGTTTCTATTCGAGTTCTTCACGCTCATTCTCTCGCTCCTTTCAAACGCAACGGAAACAGCATCTACGAATCGGGGACACAATATCCTCGCTCCTTGGACAACCACCTGCACGTATGCGAACTGCCATCATTATACTAATAACCTAAAGCTGCAAAGTCAAGTCAAAAAACCATATTTTAGCCATCCCGGTCCCTTGCATCTTGTCTGATATCACGCAAACCAACACTCTGCGGCTACATAAGCCGGTTTTTTAAATTATCGTCCCAAAGGTTGTGGTGGGATTGAAAAAGGCTTGAGTAGTGATATTTTATTATTGAGCCAACAATGCAGTTATCACAGGAGACTCAAGCCGCGCAAAATATTACAGCAATGGAAGTGCTCAGTGCGGTACAAGAAAAAGATTTACAAAAACGCGCCCGGGAGGACTCGAACCTCCAACCTTCGGATTCGAAGTCCGAAGCCCTAAAATCACAACACACGTCTAATAAAGCATTTACAGAAAATCCAAAAAACGTCTTGGCGTCCTGCTTGGCGCAAATCGTGCAAAAACACCCTAAATTGGCCGAACTCATAGAGTCCTGGTTTATGGAACATTGCGGATCTCTTACAGAGCAAGAGCAATCCGCAATCCGCAAATTGCTTGGGCAGGGGGGATAGATCGTGGAACACTCGTTTGATATCGAGTTTGCTAAAGAACACGGCATAGCAGCGGCGATTCTCTACCGTCACATGCAGTTCTGGATTGCCAAAAACAAAGCGAACCGTACAAACTACCGCGATGGTCGAACGTGGACATACAATTCCGTTCAAGCGTACTGCGATCAGTTTCCTTATTTGGGCACGCGACAGATACGAACAGCACTTACACTGTTAATTAAACGCGGGATACTGCTCAGGGACAATTATAATAAGCGGGGCGCGGACCGAACAAGTTGGTACGGCTTTGCCGATGAAGAAACCGCACTCAAGGGCCTTCCTGCCCATTTGTTAAAATCGCAAATGGGAAATCAGGCTAAAAAGCCCATTTGTCAAAATGACAAATCCAATTGTCAAAATGACAAAGCGTTACCAGATCAATCCAAACCAGATACTCCTACGCAGATAAACAACAACAAGGGTGAAAAAACTTCTCGGGAAATCTTGGAATTGGATTGTCGGATCGTGCAGGAATCAAAATTACTGGTAAACCAACTTGACTCGATTTTTCACGCTCAAGGCAGATCCGCAAAAACATTTGCCAACATCGTTCACTATTTCGTGTTGAGTTCTCAAGCGGACCCCACCAAGCTTCCGTGGTTCAAGGAAGCGGCTGAATGGGCACGGGTCGCTCGCATTGAGGGCCGGAAGGCCGGCGGTAAGGCTCTGTTCGTCGCCACGGT
Source organism: uncultured Pirellulales bacterium (assembly GCA_964439135.1). Lineage (GTDB taxonomy): Bacteria > Planctomycetota > Phycisphaerae > Sedimentisphaerales > Anaerobacaceae > JAFGPJ01. The sequence continues at coordinate 16,708 of CAYTNN010000044.1, read as the reverse complement.
TAAAGAGAAAACCGGTTACGGGAGCAATCCCAAGCTCCTGTCCGGTAAATCCCGCGAGAATCCATGTGCCCGGGCCAGCCCGGCGGCCTAATTCGAACATGCAAGGAAACTACACTTTTATGATAAGTTTCAGTGAACTGAAGGTGTTTAAGGTGGTGTATTATGATTAGTTTAATAGCAAATACTAACAGGTTTGAAGTTGTGAAATAAGAGAAAATGGGTCAGAAGAAAGTAAAACCGATTTTGAGTAAACAGGCGATCTGTGAGATTGTCAAGAGGTACGGGGCAAATGACCCGGATGTTACGGTTATGGCTGCGATGGCCGAAGAGCGCCGAAAAGAAGTCCGAAAGTCCAAGAAACGGAACAAGAGGAAGGTCAAAACCTACCTCAAGCCGACCGACTACTTGAGTGTAGAGCAATTTGCCCAAATAATGGAAGTGCTCCAGAACGATGCCGATCCGACCAATACCAAAAATAAACACCTCAATCGGGCTGTACTCAACGAGATGCTTGTAATTGTGATGGTGGAAAGCGGACTACGGGTCAGTGAAGTCTGCAATTTGAGACTTAAGAGTCTGCCATCCTACCACGGTCATAAGTCGCTGGAGGTCCTCAACGCTAAGGGAGAAAAGGACAGGACTGTGGGTATATCGGATCTGTTGACAGAGCGATTAGGCGGTTATGTAAATCGATATCACAGGCGGCATAGCATTGAGAGCTTCCTGTTCAGGAGTGAAAACGGAGGACGGCTATCGACAGGCTCTGTGTATTGTAAAGTTAAGGTGATAGGCTTGAAAGCAAAGATATGGATCTACACAAAGAACGGAAACCTGAGAACGAAGCTCAGTCCTCATAAGTTCAGGCACACAAACGCGACGCACCTGTTGGATGTAACCAACAATGAATTTCTTGTCAAAGACCAACTCGGCCACGAAAAGACAGATACGACCCACATTTATGCTCGGACATTGACAGAGAAACTCCGATTGGCGATGAATGCGTTTAGTAAGAGGATTTGGTCGAAAGTTCCCAACAAATAGAGTGACATGAATTCAATTTTTCGGTAAGGGTCTTAGGTTTGAAAAACTGCGATATCAGACAAACAGTGGTGATTTTAGACGAATTAGAAAGCAAACCTTATGGAAAATGACTGTAAACATTAAGGATTGCTGTAAATGACTTGTATTAATGCAATTATGAGGGGTCATTAAAAAAGAGTGGAATTAGAGGAAAGTAGCGCAAGAAATATGGCTAAGAGCAAGAGCAAAAATGTGAATAAAGGCGGCCGGCTGAGCAAATACAAAAAGCGTTTCGCAGAGGAATTTTGTTGGTTGGTTGCTGAGTGTCAACTGTTCGACGATCGTGGAAAAATTGCCTGGAGTAAAATAGCAAAAATCTGGGGCGTTCATAACTCGTTAATTCGGCGATGGTTAAATTCAAAGGATGGCGATTATTACAGGCCGGAACTGGCCAAACAGGTCCATAAAGCCCAAGCTATAATCAAGGTCAATATGGAGAAAATAGAAATGGCAGCAAAGAAAAAGAAGGTCAAAAAAACATCAGCAAAGGCGGTGAAGAAAAAGGCAGTTAAGAGCAAGAGAATCCCTGCTAAACAGGGAGATTGTAAGGTTGGGGACAAGAATCCGCCCAAAGAGCATCAGTTCAAGCCTGGGCAAAGCGGCAACCCTGCAGGGCCTCCCGTTCGACGCACTCAGCTATGGGTTTGGTTCTGCAAGTACATGAATATGACCAACGGTGAGCTTGTGAAGTTGAAGACGGGCCAAATGACCCAGGCCCAGCATACGGCGTTGAAGCTTGTTCGGAATATGAAGCGGGGCAAAGAATCGGGTTCGGAACGTCTGGCCAAACATGTATTCGACAGGGAAGAGGGTAAGGCCATCGAGCATCTTATCATTGCGAACGAAAACACCCTGAGCGACGAAGAATGCGAGGATATCCGGGAGGTCTTACTGAGGAACCATGCTGACTGACAGACAAATACGAAGCATCGGCAAGCCGATTCTGTTATACCGGCCACTGCCGGCCCTGAGGCAGTTTCACGGGAGCCCAGCTAAGAACCGATGGCTCTGTGGCGGCAATCGTAGTGGCAAGTCTGAGGGCAATATCGGCTATGACCTTTGCTCATTTGCCCTGGGCGTCCATCCCCATCGCAAGACTCTGAAGAGCGCCACTATCTGGGCGGCGGCAAACTCCTGGCCTCTCGTCGGCAAGTTGTTATGGCAGGAAAAGATTAAATCCTATCTGCCGATGTGCCAAATTCAACAGCCAATTAGCTGGCATAACAAGCAGGATGAAATCCCCGCCGAGCTTCGCTTGATTAATGGCAACCGCATCGAGCTCAAGGCATACGAGCAGGGCCGCAAAGCTTTTGAGGGCCGGGCCATTGACGCCTTTTATGGCGATGAGCAGTGTAAATCGGACTCCGAGGGAATCTGGACGGAAATTCAGGCCCGGCTGCTCGACAAGAACGGATTTACGGCACAGTCAATGACACCGATCATTCCCCAGGGATGGCTTGAGGAACGGATTCAGGCCCTGCCCGAGACGGACGATATCTTTTATGCCAACTTGAATGACAACCGCAAGAGTCGAGGCGGCTATATTGACGACAGGGAAATCGACCTGATGATCTCACAATGGCCGGCGGAGATACAGGAGACGCGGATTAAAGGGCACTTCGCGGCGTTTGCCGGGGCGGTCTATAAGACGTTCTCTCGTAATACGCATGTGATCGAGCCGTTCGAGATCCCGTCCGACTGGCCCCGTTACAGGGTAATTGACTGGGGCTTTAATAATCCATTTGTATGCCTGTGGCTTGCACGGGACCCGGATCGGCGGTGGTACGTCTACGCCGAGCACTACCGGGCTCGTGAGACGCTGGCCTATCACGCCGAGAGAATCAAGCAAATCAGCGGTAAGGAAAGGTATCGTGTAACGTGGGCCGATCACGATGCACAGGAACGGCACGAATTCAAAAAGCTGGGCGTTTCCACCGTGACTGCGAAGAAAGACATTCACCTGGGCATTGAGGCTGTCCAGGCGGCCCTAAAGGTCCAGGGTGACGGCAAGCCCCGGCTGTTCATCTTCAAGAATTGTAGGAACACAATCAAGGAAGTAGGCGGATATAAATGGGCCGAAGGCACTGAAACCAGAGATGCCAAAGATGACCCATTGAAGATTAACGATCATTGCCCAGATTGTATTCGCTATGTTATATACGGTGTCGAAGGAAAGTTTTATTTTTCAGAGAGCGATTTAGTGTGAGGATTCAGATATGGAACTCGAAACAGTAAAATTAGGGCAGGACTTGACCACGGAAGAACTGAAAACACGCCACAAACAGATATACGGAGGTGTAGCCTGGCCCGGCAAACATCCGGGCTTTGCGGTAGTAATCGGGATGGACCACGAGAGACATTTTGACAATCACGATATTTATCTTCTCGATGAGTTTGAATCTTCCGATATACGGGAGCTTGTGAGGCAATGCTCGGCATTGGATTATAAGTATCAGCCTGCAATCTGGATAGGTGACACTCGCAACGATGCAGCGGATCGCTTTATCACGGAGATAAACAGGGAACTTCATTCGGCTGAAAATTTACAGGCACATCGGCGGTATTTCCACATTTGTTCAACACAAATATTGGATATGCAGCACTCATATCAGTATGTTTTGCCCGAACTCAAACGATTGCTGGATAAGGACCACCGGCAGTTATTTCTCAAAGATAGTCATGTTATTAATTATTTGAGTGAGATAGACCCGAGCGAGATACCAACCCTTGAGTTTGGTGATTTTCCAGCTATCGAAGCGCTGGCGTTCGCTGTAGTTGATATGAGACTGTACGGAGCACAAAAGCGTAAGAGCGACCGTAGAAGCAAAAGACCCAAAAGTCCGATGGCTTTAAGTTAGCGGAAAACAGATCGAGAATTAACTTGACCTGAACGCAGTTTCTGCCTAATATCGACGTAGGAAATCGAAACCAATAGCAATCTAACTTAGCGAGGCAAGAACATGTTACTCCATAGCCTGACATATTTGGCTTCCCAGCTAACCTCACAAATCGACAGCGGCAAGTACAAGGATATTTCCATCGATGATATTAAGGAACACATTGATACCGGGGACTTGCTATCATATTTGAAGGAGAAACTTGGGAGTGATATCGATCTTAGTATGATTGCCCCAAATTATGACTATGGTGTCCCAGGGGAATATGTAAATGGTGACAAAGAACTCAATAAATATTGGATCGAAAACCAAGTAAAAAGCACGAAATATAACGAGAAAGCCTGTGCGGAATTGATTGATGCCTTGCAGAGAAGGTTGCACGCTGATGGCAGAGAGGGTTCTTGGACCGAAATAGTAAATAACGGCCTTTGCTATCTGCTCGCCTCGATAATTGGGCTCATCAACACGGGAGAGTGGAAGGACAAAAGGGTGAAGATTGTCGAGAGTTATTTTGATCTCACGAAGCTTGTGGACGCTTGGCCGGAGCTGCCTGAATCAACCAGACAGGTGATTATGCAGGAGATTTCTGAGTGAATTATAGTAGTCTATTTGAAGCCCTGAGAGGTCCTGTGAGCGACGATCAGGAAAACAAATCCTATGGGGTGGAACTGGTTCGCTTCTCGTGACCACGGAGGCAAGGAGCTTGCGGCCGGGGGTATCTGTAAGCGGTTCATCGTGCCGGTACGAAAAATTTCTTGAAATATTTTGGAATTTTGTTGCAAAGCTCTGGGATGCTGCGATAATAAGAGTATGAGAAACACAGGATCAAATCTGTTAAATCAATCAAACATGGCCAGGGTGAGTGTATTCGTAAGGATCACTGCGCACCTGTGTGCGTTCATAGCCCTGGCCGCTTTTCTCTGGAAGGAGAATTATTATGAAAAACATAGGAACCCAAACCACAGTTCAGGAGGATGAAAAGTTGCTAACGGAGGAGCCCAATACCCAGGGCGTTGCTGTCGTGCAGCCGCCTGGCGGGCAAGAGAGAGCAGAACCCGGGAACACCGAAGGAGGACTCACGACGGGCATATCAGGTCTTAACAGGATGATTGTCGAAGCACCTTTTGGAACGGCTATTGCTATTTATGCCGGCATCGAGATAAGTAGGAGCAATCCGAAACTTGGCGCGAGGATTCAAGCCTTTGTTCGCGGCTCGCTGCTGGAATTTTTCGAGGAACTAAATCCCAGAAGGAAACACGATAATAAAGTGACTTTTGAAATCGAAGTGAAGGATACGGCGGCTTTGTTGAATGAGAAGAAAATCATAGATTATCTTATCGCTGCGAATCCGGCGGGCTTTACTTTGATTTTTAAAGAGAAGGTTGCGGCGGCGTTTGTCGCGAACGTCATTGAGTCCCTGGCTTTTTTTTGTGGAGAAAAATAATGGAATCGCGACAATTGCAGATCAATTTTTTGTTCGAGTCACTTGCTGAGAACGATAATTCGATGTCCAGGCTTGTCAGGGATTATTTGAATTATTTGTATGGTTCTCGCGGATCTTCTGACAATACGATTTTGAGTTATGGCAGAGATTTGCTCGGTTTTATTCGGTTTTGTCATAAAAAAAGGGTTGATCGAATAAACCAGGTTAAGCCAAAGATTGTTTTTATGTATCTTTCCGTTCTTAGGAATCAGGGCAAGGCTGGTTGCTCGGTCTATCGGGCTTTTGAGGCTATTAAAATGATGGTCAAGTTTGCTGTGATTTTTGGTAAAAAGAGTGCTTATTTTTCGCAGTTGATTTGTTTGCAGGCTCCGAAATTTGAGAAAAAATTGCCGAAGGTGCTGTCTGTTTATGATGTTAAAAAACTTTTGTCGTCAAAAAGGACATCAAGCCGGAGGTTTTATTATAGAGATCGGGCGATTCTGATATTACTTTATTGCTCAGGAATAAGATGTTCGGAAGTTTCTTTGATCAAGGTTTGTGACATTAACTATGAAAACCATCAGATTTTGATTCACGGTAAGGGTGCAAAAGAACGTTTGCTTCCTTTACTTCTTGCTGCGGAGGATGCTCTTTTGTTATACGTTGAAAAGCAACGTAAATATCAAGTCACGCCTTTGTCAGACGAAAGTGAGGGATATTTTTTTCTGAGTAAGTCGGGCAAACAATTGTATCGTCACGATGTTTGGAGGGTTGTCGAAAGAAATGCCAGGCTAATAGGATTGGATAAAGTGTCGCCTCATACACTGAGACATTCTTTTGCTACTCATTTGTTGATGGGTGGTGCTGATTTGCGGGTGATTCAGGAGGCCCTTGGGCATAAAAGCATCTTGACAACGCAACTTTATACTCACGTTGATTTGGTTTTTTTGCGGAAGTCTATTGAAAAATGTCATCCTTTGGCGGATGATTTTCCGATGCAGGATTTGCCAGTACCGGAAAATGTATCCGAATAAAAGCGAATGGTCCTGAGATCGCCGGCGGGATTGAGGATATCGAGCGCCTTGGACCAGGTGAATCTCCGATGTTTGGGGCAGGCTTGAAGGCAGGCCCGCAACTTATTATATTTTGACGAAGAACTGATAAGATTGGACGGAGTCACAACAACAGAATACGGCGACGTTCTCGATGTTTTCACATTCGCGCCTATTGACAGCCTGAAAGATGACCCGACCATGGCGCCATTGCTCGAAACATATGAGTTGGCTTGTAATGTCAACAGGGTACTGTAATAAGAACGCACGGGGCCGGCTTCCGCACCGGCCGGCCCTGTTGTTTTTACGGAAACGAGAGAAAATATGGCTTCAAATAATAGTCTTATTAACCGGGCTCACTGCAAGAAATTCGCCCTGCGATGGGCACAGGAAAACCGCAGGGGCTGGGCGCCCGAGCATCGGCAAAACCATAAAGGATCTGTGGTAAAGCAAATGGACACGACCGGCCGGAAGATTGGGCAATGGTGCACAACCACAGAGCTATTCCCGAAAACCAAATACAAAAACTGTGAATCCCTGCGTAATGCCCTTCGAAGTTTGAGACGGCGCGACCTTATTGAGATACAGCGGAAGGGTAAACTCTGTCATGTGCGACTTATCAAGGACTGTTTTGGACGGCGGCGAAACGTTGATATATGTGTATCGTTTTTTGATCAACAGTCAATACGCCCGTAGAGCCACGATCTCGATGTGAGCATACCAATAGGACTCGGCGAGGGTATATCTCCTGTCCTGCGGAGTGTGGCTTCTGAGAAACTACCACAGGTGGGGAGGTGGCGGCGAAATTTAGAAAGAATTGAGGTTTCCGATGGATAAAATGTATAAGAATCGATTTGAAATTGCATTTGTTGTCTCGGACATGGTGAGTAAACCTGCTATTATGTCGACCTTCCGCAATCAAGATCATTCATGGTACGATACCTACAAGAAACGAGAGCTACAATGGAATCGTGACAGCCGGCGATTGCAGAAACTAAAATTGCAGGGACCAAAAAAGAAGTCGGAATACGAGGCACTTTATAAGAAGTTAAAAGCCAAGATGGCGGAACCCGGGGCAAATCCCCGGATATCTCTGTCCCTTCCACCTTTTCCTCCTATGTCCGAAGCGGCCTGCCTTGCCGATATATTTGGTTTTGAGGTCGAGAGTCCCCATTTCGATAATGGTCTAAGTCCTCTGGGCAGGTATGTTAGGCTTACAATCCTGACCGACAGGTTAAACGAGGGTAAAGAAATAGAGCCGATCAATAATGGGATATGGCATCAAAATGAATCCTTTGCGAAGGACTTCTGGAGTGACCTGCAAAACAACTGGGATCTTAATGAGGATATAAGGTACAAAATAAATAGTGATCTTCAGATTGTGCAGAATGAGTTAGGCTTCTTGAAGGGTGATAGTAAACCTACTGACAAGATGTCACTGCCCTTGTCTTTGAAAAAATGGGCATCCATATTCGATTGTAGTATCAATGTTGTGCGAGAATGGAAGAACGATCCCAAATCTCCATATCACTTTGAAAAAATAGGTGGTCGTAAGTGGAGATTACCTCTGAAAGAATTGCCCGCCGAATACTTAGAAAAATACAAAAACCCCCCCACTTAAGTTAGAGAGCATCCTACCTTATAGTTCTTTTTAGTGCTTTATCCTATCAACATCCTATCAACCCTTGCTTATCACGGATCCGAGTTGTAATTTGTTAGTAATAATAATTCCATTTAGTTTAAGCCGTTTTGGCAGATGAAAGCTAAAACTCTTGCACTGTCCGAGGTGCTTACAGAAATATATAATCGGCTCTGATTAAATGAGATTGATATAATGTACGATTTGAATGAATATTTGAGCTTAGATGCACTGTCGGCGACACTGAGTTTGCCCCGGCAGTATTTGAAAAGGTTGGCAGTCGGCGGCAAAATCCCGTTTCTCCTTGTAGGTAGCCGGATGAGGTTCAATTTGGTTTCTGTGAAGGAATCGCTTACACAGTTGGCGGCCGGTAATTTGGGGGTTGAAGAAAAGGGAGCGAAACGAGCTGGCAAGGTTGCAGTTTAATGATCGGGAGAAATATAGTATGTTACAGGAACAAGCAAATCTGAATAAGAAGTTGCCACTGGATAAGTGTTTGGAGGATTACGTAGCTGAACTGGCTCGTGACCATTCGGAGGCAATTATCGAAATAGATGGCAAGTTTTTTGTGAAGAAATCAGCCATATCGGTTTGGCCCCACGGTTTATTTAACTGCAACCGGAAACGGGGAATCACTTTTTTGAATTGATGGAGATAATATTATGTCATGGCTCAGCGAAATTAATGAGAGTTTAGGGATTTCAGACCCCTTCAAATCCAGTGTCGAAGGCGAAGGATTCCAGGAAATACCGAGTTCTAAAGAGCAGGATTCCGCCCGTAAATATCTTGAAAAATTATCAAAAACCACCGTGAAATATCCAACTCAGCAGGTAGCGGGAATGACAGAGGCCGAACAGAAGGGCCAGGCGATACTCAATGAGTTCCTTGGCAAGGGAGAATCGCCGGAACGGGCGGGGGCACTGAGCTACCTGCAACAAACGCTCGAATCGCCTGTGAATATTATGGACTTACCGGAGATCAAGGCCCTGCTATCGACTATCGAGAGCCAGACCGAGGACCTTGTCAACTCATCGCTGCGCAGAACGCAGATCGAGGGAATGGGCACTTCCGGTCCGCAGGGTTCGGCGGTTGGAAGGGAGATTGCAAAGGGTAAGACCAGTATGGTCGCTACACTCGCTCCTTACCTGGCCGAGCAGCGGGCCAATAAGCTGACAGCGGCCGGGCTGATTGACCAGCTCGTTACAAGCGGTGAAGGAACTACTCTTAATAAACTCGGCGCAGCAAGTTCGTTCGGATCCCTGCCGAGAGAAATTGAGAACCAGCAATCGGACGCCGATTACCAGAAGAGAGTTAACGATATTCTCGCCAAATACAATCTGCAGGGTGGGGCGGCCTCTGCCGTGTTGGGTGAAACGAGGCAGATGTACAATCCCGGCGTTCAGACACCCAGCCTGGTGAGCCAGTTAATGCCGGCTGTCGGGGCGGGGCTCGGTGCGTATGCGGCGCTTTCTGATGAACGAATTAAGGAAAATTTTGTTCCTATTGACGGGGCACTTGAAAAACTGGGTAAATTAAAGGGCAAGACTTATAATTACAAATTCAAACAACCCGGTGACAGAGATGCCGGTATTATGGCGGGGGATCTGCAGGCAGTATTACCGGAGGGCGTGATCGAGCGGGATGGTATTAAATATGTGAAATTGGACGCGCTAGCAGCCCTTCTCGTGAATGCCGTGAACGAATTGCATGAAATCGTACAGAAGAAGATAGGTTCATGATAGAAATTAAAAAAGCCGGCTGGCAGGCCGGCGGTAAATATAAATCACAACTACGAAGATACACAGGCCGTCCCTGTCTGTCAAGCAGAAAATCCAAAAAATCTTTTTCTCTGCGAAAAATTCCAAACAGGCCCGCGAATCGAATCCTGAAAGCTGAGGAGTAATGTTAGTTGGTAATAAAATATCGGATATGCCGCCATTGGCAAGAAAAAATGATCCTGTCAGCAGCTATATCGCCGGTGAAGAGCATCTTCGCTCTGGCAAAATGTTTACGCAACGGCAGAGGGTTCTTCAGGCTTTAAGACAGCATGGCCCGGCAACCGGAGCCGAATTGGGTTTAGTCATGGCCGGTGACCGCTATGCAGCCCATCGGCGGCTTGCCGAGCTTGAGCGATTTGGACTGGCAGAGCGAGCCGGCTTCCGTAAATGTAATGTGACTCGGCAAAAGTGCCAGGTGTGGAAAGCAATGAAAATCGAACAGGATCTGTTCGGTAACCCCATAAAGAAAGGAGTCTCAGTATGACAGAATTACAGCCAACTCAAGCCCTGGCAACCAGGCAGGAATCGACGGCACTGGATATTGATCTTGATCACGTCGCCGCCGGCTTGACGAAAATTAAGGCGTTTCAGTCAATAGTCAGGAAGCAGCTCGTGCCGGATCACGATTTTGGCGTAATACCAGGAACTTCGAAGCCGAGTCTCTGGAAGCCGGGGGCCGAGAAGCTCTGTAAGCTCCTGGGACTGGCCGACAGCTATGAAGTGGCCGACAAGATCGAGGATTTTGACAAGGGCTTTTTCTATTATCGAATAACCTGTGAGCTTAGGAGCATCCAAACCGGAGACCTGATAGTCCAGGGCCTCGGCTCCTGTAATTCCAAGGAATCACGCTATCGATATCGCTGGGTATTTGGTTCGGAAGTGCCGGACCACGTCGATAAGAAAGCCTTAGTAACAAAGACGATCACGACGCGCAAGGGCCATAAAGCGACCATGTATCGCGTAGAGAATGAGGATCCCTACAGCTTGCCGAACACGCTTCTGAAGATGGCCAAAAAACGGGCAATGGTGGATGCCGTTCTTAGTGCCGGCCGACTGAGCGATATATTCAGCCAGGGTGACGGTCCGTCCAGCGATGATGATGCCGAACAATCCCTGAAACAGAGGCGCGAGCAAATGCTGGCGTACTTTCAAAGTAAGGGTGTGACGCAGCAACAAGTCTTTGATTTGGTTAATGTTACGAAAATCGAACAAGTGACGCTACAGCACTTGACCCAGCTCAAGCAGATCGCCGGGAACATCAAGGACGGCGTTGCTACTATTGAGGATTTCTTCAGTGGTGATCATCAATCAGAATCACAGGCAGCCGCCACCGATGCCAGTGATGAAGATGAGCAGCCCCAGGGGGACGGTGACAGCAAGCTTGTCGAGCAGAAGGCGGAATTGATGAATCAGATTCTTGATGCTTTGCCACAAGGAAACGGTATCCAGGCTGATGCCGCGAGGCTGAAAAGTCTCAAATATGTTTTCGGTAAAACAGTCATAGACGAAATCGTCAAGCTGCCGGCACAAATCCTGGAAGCAGGCTTGAAGGCCCTGAAGGACCAGGCAGAGAACACTGAGAACAGCAATGAATGATGTACTCTTTAGCATAGACCCTGGCTCGGTTCGCACCGGCTGGGCCGTTATAAAGGACCCGGAGCGGCTGATCGAGGCCGGATTACTCTTACCTGACAAGCGGGCGGCCGCCGCCGAGCTCCGAATCAACAGCATGTGCCAGGACCTCTGGCTGCTACTCGACAAACACCAGCCCAAAAGCATATTGATCGAGTGGACCAGCGGCCACGTCGGCCGAAAGCGTCACCACGGCGGTGGAGCGGGATTAGCCGTATACGGAGTATCCATCGGGGCTTTGTGGAGAGAGGCAGTTGCCTGGCGGCGTTCACTACCTACCAATGATGGAATCGAGGTTGAGATTATTCTTATGTCGGAAAACGAATGGACCCGCGGCGTGCCGAAAGTGGATCGGCAAGCGGCCATTGCTGATATATTCCCGGAATATCAGATCAAACAGGACCCGGGCGGAGATATCGCCGATGCCCCGGGCCTGGCAGTTTGGTATTTGAGACGTAAAATAATCAATTTAGTGGAGGCCATCAAATGAGCGGATTTACAAAATTATTCGGCAGCATTATCACATCAAGCGTTTGGTCTGAAGATGACAAAACACGCATCATGTGGATCACAATGCTGGCCACATCCGACGCCAAAGGCCACGTCTCAGGCTCAATCCCGGGCATGGCGGATATTGCGAGAATGACACTTCCCCAAGCAGAAAAAGCGATCAAAAAATTATGCGATCCCGACCCATATTCCCGCTCACCTGATAAGCAAGGTGCTCGGCTTACTATTGCTGACGGGGGTTGGTATATCACCAATTATATGCGATATCGTAACGAGCGGGATAAGGAAAAACGACGCGAACAGAACCGAAAATCCCAGGAAACCTACCGAGGTAAGCAGAAAAATAAGCAGAATAAGCCAAAGTCAGCCCAAGCAGAAGCAGAAGCAGAAGCACTTAAAGACAATAGATCAAATGCCCATGTTTCTGATGATACACCTTCGAACAATGGTGAACTTTTCGACCGCTTCTGGACTGAGTATCCCCGCAAGGTCGGCAAGGTCAAGTGTCGACAGATTTGGGCACGGCTTAAACCATCGGCAGAATTGGCCGAGAAGATTGTCGCCGCGGTCAAAGCCTATAAACGTACCGACCAGTGGCAGAAAGACAATGGTGAATTCATACCGCACCCGGCAACGTGGCTGAATCAAGAGCGATGGGAAGATGAGATCCCGGTATTGCCGGAACCGAAACGAGGAGAGCCGGGCTGGTTGCCGACAGAGCAAGAGGCCGAAGAAATCATGCGAGAAAGCGGGATCGAATTCGATGAGTGAAAAGCTTATAACAATTCGACAGAACCGAGATCTGCTCAAAGCCGAGCTTGAAGAAGCAGGGGCAAAGTTCAAAGGCTCAGCGATTCTCTGTCCGTTCCATGAAGACCACAAACCGAGCGGCGGAATCTATCAGGGCAAAGATGGGGCCTGGCGGTTCAAATGTCAGAGCTGTGGAATAGGCGGGGATATTTTCGATATGCGTGCCAGGCGGACCGGCCGGCCGCTGGCTGAAATTCTACTTGAGGCTATCGGACAAAACCAAAGCCATCGGCCGTGGCAAAATAATCAATCGGCACAACAGCAATCGCCAACCGGCTGCAGGGTATATCCGGACATGTACTCATTGCGATCTGCTCTACCTGGGCAGATTGTCAGCGACCATCCATACCGATCAGGAAACGGCCAGGTGGAAATGATTGTCTTTCGCTGCCGGGTGAATGATGATAAATCATACCGCCCGGCATATCCGGTACCGGGCGGCTTTGTCCTGGGAGCTCCGCCGAAGCCCTGGCCGATCTATGCGAGGGACCTTATTGTAGCCAGCGATACGATAATAATCGTAGAGGGCGAAAAATGCTGCGATGCTTTGATACGTTTTGGAATAGCCGCAACAACCAGTCCATTCGGCTCAGGTAAGGGGGAGCATTCGGACTGGACACCTCTTGCCGGCAAGAACGTGATTCTCTGGCCGGACAATGATATCACCGGCCACAATCACATGAAGCTGGTTTGCGGGATTCTTGAAACGCTCAAACCTCTACCGCGGATTGCCTGGCTTTTTCCTGCCGATCTGGATTTGGCCGAAAAGGAAGATGCAGCGGACTTTATCGCCCAGCTCGATGGTCTTGAAAAGACCGAAGCAGAGATCACGACTGAGCTGCACGCGGCGATAGGCAAGGCCAAACCGCTGGGGCCGCTTGATAAGCTCCATCGGCGTATGCGAGCGATTATTTCCGGCGAATACCACTGCGTGTCCTGGCCGTGGTCGGTACTCACAGACCTGACGAAAGCGTTGCTCCCCGGCACGATCACACTCCTGGCAGGCACGGTCGGGGCTTCGAAATCGTTCATGTTATTGCAGGCCGTGCTTTACTGGTTAGATGAAAGTGAATCTGTAGCGTATTATTGTCTTGAAGGTGATCGACCATTTCATCTTTCCCGGGCGATGGCCCAGCTCAGCGGTCTCAGTGGCTGGACGGATCCGGGATGGCTCAAGGAAACCCCACTTGTGGCAGAGGCTTCACTCAAAGAACACAGAGAGCAGTTGGAGCTATTTGCACGTCATTTGTGGTGTTCTGATAATCTCGGCGCCGAGACGCTTGAGCAGTTGGCTGAATGGATCGAGCGGCAGGCCAAGCTCGGACGGCGTATCATCGCCGTGGATCCGATCACAGCAGCGACTCGAACAGCCCAGCCCTGGATTGCAGACCTTGCGTTTTTGCGGGCGGCTAAAAAAATCCTCACGGAATATGGTTGTAGTCTCGTACTGGTTACGCACCCACAAAAGAATGTCTACAAGCCTGACCTAACGAACCTGGCCGGATCAGCAGCTTATGAGCGATTTGTTGAGGTCATTCTAACTCTGCACAGCCATGAGTTGAAGACAAGCATCGTCAAATCTTGTGTTGGCAGAGCCGATGTCGAACACACAAGGACCATCCGAATCGAGAAGGCCAGAAATGGGCGAGGCACAGGTTGCAGCCTTGCCTATGAGTTTGACCTTGAGAGTTTGACCCTAAAGGAACTCGGCATAATTATGAAATCAACAGGATAGATCGACAAAAACATGGACGAACGAAACAAATCCAAACCTGGGCCCCAGTGCTTAGGCGAAATCTTGCCGGCGGTCATGGCTGATATCAAGGGTCGAATGGTCCAACATCACAAGAGCCAGTGTCGGAGCTGCGTTATCTCTGCCGTCCGAGACTTCATAGGCAGCCCGTGCTCGAGGGGCAAGCTGGCCTCGAAAGAAAGGCGGTCGTTTTGAGTTGATGAAGAAAGCTCAAAATACAATAATCAGGATTGAGCCGATATTTGTCGGGATCGAGGCCGCTGCTGCTATGCTTGGAATCTCCGTAACCACGTTTAAGACTATGGACCGCACGGGCAGATTCGGGCCCTTACCTGTTGTTATGGGTAATTGCAGGCGAAGGCTTTACAGTGTTGATGAGCTGCGTCGATGGGTGATTGAAGGCCGATGTTGCAATAGGGAAAAATGGCAGGATATGAAGGCCTGAAAAAATATTGAAAAATTCGGAAAATATAACTTGACAAACGCTAAGTAAGCGATAAAATACAAAGTATGGACATAATCGAGATAATTCGTAAAGAGATTAAAACCTGTGGTAGATCGCGCTACCGTATCGCGTGCGATACCGGTATTTCAGAAAACCAGTTGCACCGGGTGATATACGGCGGTTCCCTGAAAGCCGAGACTGCGGGTTTGTTGCTTAAATACTTCGGCTATGAAATCCGAAAGAAGAAAGGCAGGAAAAGAAAATGACACGATGCTTCAAACCGGCCTACAAAGACCGTAACGGGAAAAAGCGTAAAACATCGAAGTTCTATGTTGAGTTCAAAGACCATCTTCAACTTGTACGGAGGCTTCCTGCATTTACCGACAAGCGGCAATCAGAGAATCTGGGCCGCTATATCGAGAAGTTAGTTGCCTGCAGGATGAATATAGATCAGCCAAATCTACAACTGGCCCGATGGCTCGAAAGCATCCCTGCTAAGATGAGAGCCCGGTTCGTCAAAATTGGGTTGATTGACTCGACACAAGCGGCCGCGGGCAAGTTGCTGTCGAAACACATCGAGGACTTTGAGCAGTCTCTTATTGACAAGGGCGACACTCGCAAGCAGGCGAGAATGACTGTTTCAAGGGTGAATCGCATCGTCAAAGATTGCAAGTTTACCACGTGGATGGACATTGCCGCCTCGCAAGTCCAACGGTGCATCGCCAAGATGCAGGATAACGGCCTGAGCAAGAAAACGGCCAACTATTACTTAAAAGCATTTCAGCACTTTGCCAGATGGATGGTCGAAGATAGGCGAGCCACTACATCTCCCGTCACACACCTGAGAACTGTTCAAGTAGATAAGCAGGATTTACGCCGGCAACGCCGTCCGCTTGAGCCGGACGAGGTAAGGCTTCTTCTGGAAGCCACAAGGGACGCTGAGCCGCGTTTTGGATTGACCGGACACCAAAGGGCCATGATTTACCGACTGGCTGTTGAAACGGGCCTG
Source organism: uncultured Pirellulales bacterium (assembly GCA_964439135.1). Classification (GTDB taxonomy): domain Bacteria; phylum Planctomycetota; class Phycisphaerae; order Sedimentisphaerales; family Anaerobacaceae; genus JAFGPJ01. The sequence continues at coordinate 680 of CAYTNN010000044.1, read as the reverse complement.
AGAGCGAACGAAATCAGAAATCTAAAAGTGGAAAGCTTCGACTTTGGCAAATGCACTGTTACCGTCCAGGACCATACTGCAAAGAACCGCAAGGAAAAGACTCTTCCATTGCGACCGGACACAGCAGCGGAGATCCAAGGTTTATTGGCAAGCAAGTTGCCGGCGGCTCAGGCGTTCGAAGTACCGGGCAAGCCGATAGACATGCTAAGGCCAGACTTGGAGGCTGCTGGGATCGGCTATGTAGACGATGCTGGGCGATACTGTGATTTCCATAGCCTACGGCATACGACAGGCAGTTTGTTGGCGGCAAGTGGTGTTCATCCGAAGATTGCACAGGAGATAATGCGGCATAGCGACATAAACTTGACCATGAGCCTCTACACGCACACGCTGAGAGGACAGGAAGCCGACGCGATCAACAGCCTGCCCAACTTTTCCAGGCCAAGCAGAGAGAGCCAGAAGAAGACCGGGACCGACGATGCGAATGTCACCGGGGATTCTGTCTTGCCGTCCTGCTTGGCGCTTCGCAGCGCCCAACATAGCCCGACTATGCCTTCAGGTGAAAAAGCAAACGCCACTGTCGCTATGATGAGTGGCGTTTCCGAACGCGCCCGGGAGGACTCGAACCTCCAACCTTCGGATTCGAAGTCCGCGACTCTATCCAATTGAGCTACGGGCGC
>CAYTNN010000043.1:0-26028 GCA_964439135.1 uncultured Pirellulales bacterium | reverse complement strand
GCGGCAAAGCTCGGTGTGCCGAAAGTCTTTGCTCTGACGCTGGAACCGGTGTTTTTTGAGAAATCCGGATTCGAAATTGTGGAAAAAGAAACGCTGCCGATGAAAGTCTGGAGCGACTGCGCGCGATGCCCCAAGCAGCAAAATTGCGATGAAATAGCGGTAATTAAAGAAGTATTTAGTGAATAGTATCTGGTTTAAGACTTAACAATCAACACTGCAATTGAAGCGGATGCCGGTTTTCCCGACAATATAATGAATCACTCATTGGGAGGACAATATGGCTGAACATCATGTATGTCCGGTATGGGTTGGTTATGTGCTCGCAAGTCCGGTTAGAAAACTGCTGCAAAATCCTAACAAGATTCTCAAACCATACGTAAACGAGGCAATGACGGTTGCGGATATCGGCTGTGCGATGGGCTTTTTCAGCCTGCCCCTTGCCCGGATGGTCGGCCCGAACGGCAGGGTTATATGTGTGGATGTCCAGGAAAAGATGATCATCTCGCTCGAAAAACGTGCACAGAAAACAGGATTATCCGGCCGGATTGAAACTGTTATATGTAATGACGGTTCTCTCGGTCTGGACAATATCAAAGAAAAAATCGATTTTGCCCTTGCTTCAGCCGTCGTACATGAAGTTCCTGATGCCGCCGGGTTTTTCTCAGAGATATACAAGGTGATGAAGCCGGGCGGCAGATTGCTTCTGGTAGAACCAAAAGGACATGTATCAGAAAAGGATTTTGAAACGACCGTCTCCATTGCAGAGCAACACGGTTTTATAGCAGCAGATACGCCTCAGATAAAACGCCGCCGAGCTGTTCTGTTACAAAAGAAGCCTTAAAATACCTGACAGGACCGGATCAACCTACCTGCCGGCGCTGAAACAGGGCGACGGCTAACGCGAGGATGGCGCCCGTGTAGCACAAGGCGTATGAGGCTCCAATCAAAAGGTATTTCACAGGGACATCGTTACCTTCGTAAATGGCGTCGCTTATCCAGAAAATCTGCAGGTTTGGCACTATATACCTGCCGATTTTGGCCCATAAATGCGTTTCGGCGAATCTGCCGAATGCGTAATCACTGACCAGACCCAGCAGAAAAATCCCGATACAGGCCGAGAGCGTCACCACAATATTGAACCTGGACGAAAGCGCCACCGCCAGGGCCACGATGATCAAAGCAGCTAACAACAGCAAGACCGAACCGTAGATATCGACCGCGCTGAAGCCGTTCTCCGAAGGCTTGAATTGCCAGTTTCGGTCGATAAAAGTCAAGAAAACGATGCCGAATGTAGCGAATATGCCGGTTAAAACCATCGCAGTCGATGAAAATTTCCAGTCGTAAGCGTAGTTGAAAAAAGCACTTAGCAAAAGCACGGCAACAATAATAATTCCCGCCGAGCCTAAGACCGTCCAGTCGTGCGTATCGTTTACCGTCTCGAGTACGCCGTGCCTGATCGACATCAGCAGGGCGACCGTGCATATATAATGCGCCAGAACCACCGCCGCGGTCACACCTAAGAACTTCGCAATAATGAATATCGGACGCTGGACGGGCTTGCTGAGAACGGTTATTATAGTCTTGCTCTCAAACTCCTGTGCAACAGCTCCGGAAGCGGAAAAAATTGCTATGAACAAGCTGGTCAAAAATAACGTAGATAATCCTATCTCGCGTAAGAGCTTGTTGTCGTCGCTCATTGTGTACATCGTTAGAGATGGACTTATAAAAAACAATAACAAAGCAGCAACAACAATTATGGAGTAAATGGGCTGTCTCAGGGTTTCTATGAAAGTATTTTTTGCAATAGTAAATAACTTATTCATCTTTCAGTTCCGACTCGCGGCACCCATGCTCTTTAAGATAAGGGCTTAAAATTTTTAACAATTGTCCCTGTACTAAAATAACATTTGTTGATATACTACGCAACTTATTACTTTTTGAATTCGGATAAGACATATATTGAATACTCTGTTAGAAATTTTTTGTTCAAACTGGAATACCGGGATATAAAATGACAGTATCATCCAAACGCCCCATACACGTAGCCTTGGTATCTTTGATTCTTAGCATCATATTTTTCGGCATTACTTTCTTCTTAGGTCGGTGGAGCGGTTTTTTCGCAGTCTCAGCGATTAGCTGGCTGATCCTTTCAGTCGCTTTTATCTGGTTCGTCTTATGCTTGCAGTTCTACCAGCGATCCCTGGCCGAGCAGGAAAAACTCGATGCCGGCCAATTAGTCAGGGACAGGGAATCTTCAGCAATCTTTCAAGCTGGCAGCGAACGCGCCACTTTATTTTCCGCCGCCCAGCGCAGGCTTGAGATATTCGAAAAATGGTTCATTCCCATATTTTCAGCACTTATTGCCGTCTTCCAAATAGGTATCGGTCTATATTTATTAAACGCCGTCGGCGCAGCAGCAGAGAACGAGCTGAAACAGCCCCTGCTCTGTGGAATTTGCATGATGGCCATTGCATTTATCAGCTTCTTAATTTCACGCTACGCTACGGGCATGTCGGCCCAGCCGGAGTGGAAACCGCTCAGGGCCGGCGGCAGCTCCCTGCTCGGCGTGGCGGTCTTGTGCTTTGCTTTGGCCGTGATACTTGCACTGGTTTACCTGTTCAATTTCCATACTCCGGTAAACGTAATAGCAATGGTTATTCCGGCCCTGCTTGTTCTCCTTGGCGTCGAAACTGCACTGAATCTCATAATGGACATATATCGTCCAAGACTGAAGGGCCGATACAGCAGAAGCGCTTTCGACAGCAGACTATTGGGAGTGATCAATGAGCCGGGCGGTATCCTGCGCAGCGCCGCGGATGCCATTGACTACCAGTTCGGCTTCAAAGCATCTCAAACATGGTTTTATAAACTGCTCGAACAGGCGATAGTTCCTTTAATCCTTTTTGGTGCCGTAACGCTCTATCTATTTAGCTGTGTTGTTGTGGTTGAACCCGATGAACAGGCAATAATAGAGCATCTCGGCAATCCCTTAAACAAAGCAGGCGAAGTCAGGATTGTCGATTCGGGTTTGGCCTTTAAATGGCCCTGGCCGATCGATATTGCCTATAAATACCCCACGAAAATGATCTCGGAAATCAGTGTCGGTTTCGTCCCTAAGGTTGATCCGAAAACGGGCGAAGTGGAGCGCAAGCCTCTTCTGTGGGGCGAAAAACATTACGAGGAAGAATACCAGTTGCTGGTTGCCAGTGAACAAATCGGCACGGGATCAATGGCCGGAACTGTGCCGGTAAGTCTTGTTATTGCTGCCGTGCCCGTTCAATACAGAATAAAGGATTTGTACTCCTATATCTATAATCATAACGAGCCGGTGAAACTGCTCGAATCCATTTGCTATCGTGAGCTGACAAAGTTCGCAGCGAGTGCAAAGATAGAAACCGGCGACCAACAAGATAACGAAGACAACTTGCTTGGAACCGGGCGGGCCAGAGCCGGCAGGATACTTACCGAAAGAATTCAGAACGCCGTCAACGAGCAGGATCTGGGTATTGAGGTTGTGTTCGTCGGATTGCAGGGTATTCATCCTCCGCCGGAAGTTGCAGCAGACTATCAAAAGGTGATTGGAGCCGTTCAAAAAAAGCAGGCGCTTATTCTTAACGCTCAGGCCGAGCGAAATAAGACCTTAGGGCCCATAGTCGGTTCCGTGGATAAGACCGAAAAGCTGTACGAGCTTTGGTTGAAATACCAGCAGGCCGAAGATACAGACTCACTGGAAGACATAGAAAGGCTTGCAAAGCAACTGGATCATAGCTTTGAAGAGGCGAAGGGTAACATCTTTAAAACATTGAGAGAGTCACAGAGCTACGCTTTCAAAAAGGAAATACTTGCCAGGGCGACCGGTGATCGATTCGCCGAGCAGTTGAAAGCCTACAGGGCCGCACCGGAAATTTATCTCCAGGAGCAGAGATTATCGATGCTCGAGGAGGCACTCGACGACATACGTAAATACGTGGTCGTAGCCGACCAGAACGATACTCAGATTACAATTATAGACCTCCAGGAAAAACTGGCGCCCAGTATCTATGAGACGGGCGCCATAGAGGAGAGCAGAGAACAATGAAAAACATAGCCATTGCAATCTTCGTCATACTGATTATTATCACGCTGAGCCTTTACCTGATCTCGTTCCAGGTTAGAGAGACAGAATCCTGCCTGAAAACAACATTCGGTGAGGCCACGATCGAAGACGAGATTACCAAGCCGGGCTGGTACTTCAAATGGCCCTTCCCAATCCAGCAAATTCACAGATTTGACTCCCGCATGCGGACTTACGAGGTTGAAAGCGAAGAGACAACTACGGCGGGTGGCGACCCAATTATTGTCAGCACATATGTGGTCTGGAAAATCGCCAGGCCGTTGGAATTCTTTAATGCCACCAAGACGGTAAAAAGAGCTCAAAGTGAGTTGTTACACAGCCGGATCCGCAACACTCAGAACAATGTGATTGGCCGCCATTATTTTTCCGAATTCGTAAACAGCGACCAGTCAAAAATAGCGTTTGAAGAAATCCAAAACGAGATGCTTAAAACCCTCCAGAAAGATATTGCTGATGTCAAGTGTGGGATTGAAATTATTGCTCTTGGCATCAAACAGCTCAAAGTCAGCGAGGAGGTCAGCAAAGAGGTCTTTGATCGCATGCGGGCTGAGCGCAACCGTAGAGCCGAAGTAATCACTTCGCAGGGAAAGGGAGAAGCAATTAAAATAGAGACGGATGCCAAATCGAAAGCGGAAGAACTTATTACTGCCGCCGAAGCAAGAGCAATGGCCATTCGAGGCAAAGGGGACGCCGAAGCCGCAAAACATTATGAAAAGCTCGAAGCCGATCCCGAGCTTGCAATGCTACTGCGAGATATTGAAGCACTTCAGAAAATACTTGAGAAAAGAACTACATTTGTCACACCAACCGATATGAGACCTTTTGAGTTATTGAAAGGTTTGCCCGAGCTTAAACCGACCGAACCAAACGAATCGGGAAAGTAACTTAGAATAACTAAAATTATGAAAGAACAAAAAAAAGATAATAAGGACTTGGGCGTTCCAGCTACCGAAGAGCTGGCTGTAAATGAACTTGACGCCGCCGGAAGAAGCCTTTCTGAAGCACTCCAGATCAGTTTCGTTATCCTGAAAGTGATAATGATCGTGCTGGTCGTTGCTTTCCTGGCTTCAGGAATCAAGACTGTCGATTCTAATGAGCAGGCGCTCGTCCTGCGATTCGGTAAGATTCGTGGTTTGGGCGAAAAGAGACTTCTCGGCCCCGGACTGCACTGGATATTCCCTTATCCAATCGACGAAATTGTAAAGATTCCGGTAGAGACCCAGGTTAATTTGCCCATCGACTCATTTTGGTATTTTCAGACACAATCAGAAATACTTTCCGGAAAAATGCGTCCGGTTCGTCCCGGCCAACCCTTAAATCCGTTGCGTGACGGCTATTGCATAACCCGAGGTGAGAACCAAAACGAATCGATTGGAAGTTTTGCCGGCAGCGATTACAATATTGTTCATTCCAAGTGGCAGCTAACCTATCAGATCGATGACCCTGAACGGTTCTTCATAAATACTTATATCGAAGATATCAAACCCGGCGATATTTACTTCAATGTGATCACAGAAAGCATAACGCCGCTTTTGAAAGATATGTTAGATGGCAGCGTCGTGACAGCAATGGTCAATTATACAATCGATGAGGCGATTTCCAGCCAGGACAGAATGCCGAAACACGTCAAAAGGCTGCTGCAGGAAAAGTTAGACAAGATAGAAAGCGGCGTAAAGGTAGTTTCTGTCCAGTTGACCAACAGCGAATGTCCCCGGCAGGTCAAAAAAGCATTCGAGGCTTCTACCAGGGCAAGCCAGGAAAGCGAGACTGAGATCACAAATGCAAGAACATACGCTGCAAACACCCTCAACGAGTCCGCCGGTCCCGTTGCCGAAGAATTGTTTGCCAGCTTGCACAATGAATCCATTGACGAACAGAACAGAGAGTTGCTTTGGTCACAGTTGGCCGGTAAGGCCCGGGAGAAAATTGCCGATGCACGAACCTATCGAACAGAGGTTGTCGAGCGTGCAAGAGCCAATGCCGACTATTTTGAGAGCATTCTGCCCGAATACAGGCAGAGACCAAAGCTCGTTCTTCAAAAAATCTATCTGGACGCCATAGAGCAAATCCTGAACAACGCAGATGAGAAATTCGTGGTTCAGACTACCAAAGGATCAAAAGGAACACAGATTAGAGTGCTCCTGAACAGAGATCCGAAATTAAAGCCGAAAAGGAGCAAGGAGCAAACAGAAGGGCAAAACCAACAAACAGCTAATCGCTGATCCACTATGGAATAGGACACGAGAAACAAGAGACAAAATTATGGCCCATGATCATCTACATTTTAAGGACGACATTGCCGCCGAACACACGCACGGTAAACAAATTCGCGTCAGCATGGCCCTTCTTGGGACCCTTGCCGGCGGAGTGCTTCTGATTAACAGCGGGATAGCAAAGTACATTTACGGCGCCGGCGATTTCAACACTGTGTTTTTGGCAATGGCCGGTGCAATCCTGCTTGGCGCCCCGATTGTCCTGCACGCCATCGAGAGCCTCATACGCAGAGAAGCACACATGGATGAGCTGGTAGCCCTGGCCATCATTGCGGCCTTCGCGACACAGGAATATGCCACGGCGGGCATCGTTGCTTTCTTTATGCTTGTCAGCGAGCTGATTGAAACGCGCACCGCCCTCGGCGCCCGCGCATCGATAGAATCGCTCATAAAGCTGACACCCACCATAGCAAATCTCATCGATGGGCAGAGCAGCGAAAAGGAAGTAAAAGTCAGCAGCCTGAAGACCGGCGATTGCGTGCGTGTCCGGCCGGGCGACAATATCCCCGCCGACGGAGAAGTTGCGAAAGGTCTCAGTTCCGTCAATGAAGCAACGATTACGGGCGAATCGCTGCCCGTAGATAAGGTGCCGGGGATGCAGGTTTTTGCCGGCACAAATAACCTTACAGGCGTGCTGGATATTACCGTGACCAAGGCCGGCAAAGATACGACCCTCGGCAAGGTTCAATCGCTGATCATCCAGGCCGAGCAGACAAAAATCCCGATTATGCGGATCATCGACCGCTATGTGAAGTGGTACACACCGACAATCCTGATGATTGCCGGGATCGTTCTGTTTTTCACCCGCGATATGGACCGGGCTATTACAATCCTTGTTGTCTCGTGCCCCTGTGCACTGATTTTAGCAACGCCGACAGCGATGGTCGCGGCGATTTCGGCCTCCGCCCGCCTCGGTATTCTGATAAAAAATGTCGCCGACCTTGAGATTGCAGGTAAAATCACGGCAATGGTTTTCGACAAGACAGGTACGGTCACGACCGGCCGGCTCTACGTGACCAAACTGACTCCCGCAGAGGGCGTTGAACCGGGCGAATTACTGGCAGAAGCAGCCTCAGCCGAGCAGATGAGCAAACACCCGGCCGCAAGAGCATTACGCGAGGTCGCCAGGGAGGCGAATCTTTCACTGCCGGCGACAGAAAATTTCGAAGAGACGCCTGGAAAAGGAGTCACGGCAACAATTAATTCGGCAAAAATCATGGTCGGCAGGGATACCTTCCTGAAAGAAAACAATATAGATACCAGCAATATTTCCGACCCGGCTCTTCTTGAGGAACAGGGCTTCAGCACGCTTTATGTGGCGAAGGATTCCAAGTGCATCGGCTGGATCGGCCTGCAGGACAAAACCAGGCCCGAAGCCAAGCAGGCCGTCAGGGAACTGCTCGATATCGGCGTCAAAAGAGTTACGATGCTGACGGGCGACCGCAGCGAGGTTGCCAGCAGAGTCGCCGCCGAGCTGGCTTGCACCGACTTCAAAGCACACTGTTTGCCACAGGACAAACTGGCGATTGTAGAGCAAATTAAGAAAGACGGACACACTGTTGTGGTTGTCGGTGACGGCATCAACGATGCGCCCGCTTTGGCGGCAGGGGACCTGGGCATCGCGATGGGAGCCGCCGGAAGTGACGTAGCAATCAATTCCGCTTCAATCGCACTGATGAGCGACGACCTGACGAGACTGCCTTTCCTCGTCCGGCTTTCGAAAAAAACCGGAAGAGTAATTTATCAAAATCTCGGCTTTGGAATTATCTTTATTGTTCTGGGGATTGCCGCAGGGGCGGCGGCATGGCTAACGGCGCCCTACGCCGCGGTTCTGCATTTTGTCGGCTCATTGATCGTCGTTTTCAATAGTGCTCGACTTGTGCGCTATGGAGAGGAGCTCGACCACGGACCTCAAGTATAGCGCCGCAGACATCGAGCGAAACAAGACACTCTTGAGGAGATACGAGACACGAAACGATGGAATACGCTATTGAAACTTTCTCTTTGACCAAGATTTTTTCCGACTGGTGGGGCCGGACCAAAGTCTACGCTGTCGATAACCTGGACCTGCAGGTCCGTCCCAACGAAGTGTACGGGCTTTTAGGCCCAAACGGCTCGGGCAAAACCACGACCCTGAAAATGCTGCTGGGCCTGCTTTACCCGACAAAGGGCAAGGCCTTACTTCTGGGCGGTGACGGTTCGGATCCCAAAATCAACTGCAGAATCGGTTTTTTACCCGAGGAGTCCTATCTCTACCGTTATCTGAACGCCCGTGAGACTCTTGATTTCTATGGCAGATTGTTCGGCCTGCCGACGAAGGTGCGGAAGATGCGTATCGAGGCACTGCTCGACATGGTCGGGCTCAAAGCCGTCGCGAACAGGGCCGTCGGAACGTTTTCGAAAGGTATGGCACGCCGAATCGGCCTGGCGCAGGCGCTGATTAACGACCCCGACTTATTGATATTGGATGAGCCGACAACAGGGCTCGATCCCATCGGAACAAGGCAAATCAAGGATTTAGTCCTGAAGCTCGCCGAGCGAGGCAAGACAATCCTGCTGTGCAGTCACCTGCTCGCGGATGTCGAGGACGTATGCGACAGAATAGCGATTATGTACGGCGGAAAAATACAGACCCAGGGCCATGTCAAGGAGCTTTTACAGCAGACAAACAAGAGGCAAATCACTACCGATGCCATCAGCGATACGGCTGTCGAGAAGATCAAACAGATTGTTCGTGACGAAAATGCCGAGTGCGAGGTCACTTCCCCGATGGACAAACTCGAAACATTTTTTATCAGGACGGTCACAGCCGCCCAGCAGCAGGCCCAGCCTACGAGTGGGGCGGTCAGTACGACCAAAATCGGCGATTTCCTGACTCAGCACGAGGAAGTGGAAAGCATACTCGATAAACTTGTATCGGCGCCGGTATCGAAGCAGGCGTCCGGAGATATTCCGGCAACGGAGAAAGTCGCCGCCGCCGAAAGTGCCAGGCCGAAAGCCGATGAACAGTTGTTGAGCAAATTGACCAGTTCGGTTGAGCCGTCCGAATCCAAAGCCGTTTCCACAGAAAAAATCAAAACCGAACCGGTCGAATCACCAACTGAACGGCAGGAGAAAGTCAGAGACGATATTTTAGACAAACTCACCGGCGGCTCAGGCGCTCTGGGCCGTGACAAGGACAAGACCGAACAACCGCAGGCAGGAGACTCCGGCGATGCGTAGGATCTGGGCTGTCGCCATAAATACTATAAAGCAGGCTTTGCGGATTAAAGTAGCCGTTGTCTTTACAATCATTCTCTTTGTCCTGCTGCCGGTTCTTGGTTTTACCACGACAGGCGATGAGACATTGAAGGGCAGGCTGCAGACCTTTGTCAGCTACGCTCTTTCGCTGATGAGCTTTCTGCTCTGCATACTCACAATCATCATTTCTATCTATTCGGTAACAAGTGACATCGACCAGAGACAAATATACACCGTTATTACCAAGCCCATTCGCCGTTTCCAGTTCATCATGGGCAAACTGCTCGGAGTCATAACGCTGGACGTCATCCTGCTCGTCCTGTTTTCAGCTATAATATACACAATTACTATTTACATGCCGAAATTCATTAAAGCATCCGAGGCCGAGCTTATCGAGGCTAACAATGAATTTTACACCGCGAGAGCATCATTAACTGTCCCCGAGGTCGACGTTACCCAGGAAGTAACAGATAAATATACGGAGCTCAAGCGAAGGGGCGAATTACCTGCCAATGTACCACGAGAAGAAATCATCGCCCAGCTTACCCAGCAGGCACAACTCGCCAAGCGAGCCGCCGGTGTCGGGCAGCCGTTGCTGTGGGAGTTCGAGAACGTCAAACCCCTTTCCGACAGCTTGTTTATAAGATTCAAATACGACGTCTCGGTTAATCCGCCCGATTCTCAGGTCTGGGGCAGATGGCTCGTAGGTGACTACCAGTACTTCAAATACGGCACGCAAAGCAAAACACCGATTTATGACGAGGTGATCAAGCACTCCGTCCGGGATGCTCACGAAATAAAAATTCCCGCTGAAGTTGTGCCGGAACACGGTCATTTGGCCGTCGGATTCATAAATGATCCGCGGCTGAACAGCGTGGCGATTATCTTCCCGCCGGACGGCCTGGAGGTGCTTTATAAGGCCGACTCGTTCAGCAACAATTTCATTAGAGCCGTCCTGCTGATCCTTTTTCGTCTGATTTTCCTGGCTTGTTTGGGCGTATTAGCAGCGTCTTTTCTCTCGTTCCCCGTGGCGATATTATTCTGTTTTGTGATCTTCTTTACGGCAAGTTTCAGCGGTTTCGTTCTCGAGTCCTTTAGCTTCCTGAGTAAAGACATCGGTGCAGTCTACTCTTATAGCATTAAATGGTTAATCCAGCTCCTGCCGCAGTTCGACAAGTTTAATCCGACAAAATTACTGGTCCCTGCGCGATTGATAAGCTGGTCTTTATTGGCCAAATGTGCCGTTTTTATGGTTTGTATTAAAGCGTTTTTGGTTCTGATATTGTCCCTGATTATTTTCAGTTATCGAGAAATAGCCAAGATCACCGTATAAAGTTTGAGGTGTAATACAGCACACAAAACAAGGACTATGCGTTTGCGTGATATAATAATCTGGTTTTCATGTATTGCTCTTGCAGTCGGTCTGCTTATTGCGGCAGGTATGCAGCTCGATCCCATAAATCGCCAGCGTCAGGATATGGGCCTGATAATAGATACACCTGAAAATATGCCGCCCTCGCTGGCGTTTGCAACCATAGCGACGGGCGCTTTTCGCGGCCTCGTCGTGGATGTTTTATGGATGCGGGCCGACAAGCTGAAAGACGAGGGGCAGTTCTTCGACGCAAGGCAGCTTGCGGAATGGATAACCATCCTGCAGCCTCGTTTCGCATCGGTCTGGGAATTCCACGCATGGAATATGGCTTATAACATTTCGGTCGCCATACCCGCGACCCAGCCCGACCAGCGGTGGCGATGGGTGAGAAACGGCTACGAGCTGCTTCGCGACGAGGCCATCGATAAGTACAAACTCAAGAACATAACGCTTTACCGCGAGCTGGCCCGGATATTCCAGCACAAAATCGGAGGCGTCTCGGACGATGCGCACAAATATTACAAGCTTCAATTAGCTATGTCCATGGAGCCGCTGCTTAGTTCGGAAGATAACCAGCTCGGTTCACAGGACAACCGGTATTTTGACGCTCTTGCCGAAGCTCCGGTTAGCTTCCAGGAGATTGTTAAGGACCCGAATGTGGCATCGCTGGTCAAAGCCTTAAAATCATCAGATAACACTTTTTCCGATGACGATGAGTTCGTAAACAATTACCTGTCGCTGCGCCAAAACTCCGGCAGATTTAACGCCAAAGCCGGCGAAACTATAGATGATTTTAGAGGCTCGGATGCCCTGAAGAAATTCGACCTTTTCGCCAAAGCCCGGCAGTTGCGTAAAATCTGGAAACTCGATCCGGTTTTAATGAGTAATCTGAACAAGACCTATGGTCCAATTGACTTCGCCGACCCGAATACGCATTTGCCTCTGGATTGGCGGCTCCCCGACAGTCACGCCATTTACTGGGGCATCAAGGGCTTGCAGATAACCGCCAGAGAACAGTCCCGCGAGATTGATATTACTGAAACCAATACCGACCGTATCGTCGGTCATAGCTTGCAGAACCTGTTCCGCAACGGCAAGATGTTTATCCGTGACATGCAGCTTAAGGTGCCTGTCGAAGGTTCACAGGAATCTCAGACGCAAATATTCAAGGAAGTATTTTTGCGGCCGGATCTGAGAATGTTCGATACGTACAATAAGTCTTTTTTAGCGGTTCTCGATAAATATAAAGACGAAAAGGATGGCACTACTTTAGTATCCCTTCAAAACGGGCACCGCAATATGCTCAAGAATGCCGTGCTGTCCTTTTACCAATCAGGGCATAAACAAAAAGCACAACAAATATATGATCAATTAAGAAAACTCTATGACTTTCCTGAATTCAAGGTTCCGTTGGTGGAATTTGCAAGGAAGCGTTTCGTTGAGGAATTAGAGTCGATAGGTCTACCCGATGCAAAAGAACAGGTAATCCTCCTGCTTAGGGAAAGTTTCTTTCTGTATGCAATTCGCGACGATGAGACGTCATCCGGCAGAGAAAACCTGGCGAAAGAAATTCACGACTATTACCAGAAGAAATATCTGGATGAAAACAGGATTGACCTTCCCGACTTTAAAGTTTTACAATATCTCGCACTTAGAGATTTCCTGGATGACCGGCAATTCGTACCCGACTTGAGGTTGAGTCTGCTTGCACGAATAGAAGTCGAACGGCCCGAGCTTGCCGAGAAGCTCAAGCCCTGGAAAAAAGATCTGGAGCAGCAGATAAATACGGTCAGGCAGCAGGAGCAGGAATTGATTAAAAGCTTTGAATAGTGAGCTTCACAGATATGAGCGTTTTGGCGGATGCACAATACTCTCTCGCAACAATTGACAGATTCACAAAGAAAAGCTGTCTTTCATACTGAAGGGCCGCTGCTTGTTCTTGCCGGCCCGGGCAGCGGCAAAACCCGCGTCATCACATATCGAATCGCAGCCCTCATCGATTCAGGCGTTCGGCCATATAATATCTGTGCGATAACCTTCACCAACAAGGCCGCCGAGGAGATGCGCCAAAGGGCATTCACTCTTGGCGCTTCGGCCGGCGCGTATATCAGCACGTTCCATTCTTTGTGTGTCAGGATCCTTCGCCAGTATGCGGATCAGGCCGGAATTCATACGAACTTCAGCATCTATGACAGCTCCGACCAGGCCAGATGTATCAAGCAGGCGGTTAAAAATTGCAAACTGGATACCACAAATTTTTCTCCTGCCCGAATGCTCGATGCGATTTCCACGCTTAAGAACAAGCTGATCGACACCGAAACGTTCAAGACCGACGCGTTCGACTTTTTTTCCATCAAACTGGCTGAAATATATCTGAGCTACCAGAATATCCTTGGCGAACTGAACGGGCTCGATTTTGACGACCTGCTTATGAAAACGGCCTTTCTGCTGCGGGACTGTCCCGATGTCTGCCGTGAGCTTGGCGATCGTTTCAAATATCTGCTCATCGACGAGTATCAGGACACAAACCACGCCCAGTATTCAATCGCCAAAGCCCTTGCTTCGAACCATAATAATATTTGTGCGACCGGCGATCCGGACCAGTCCATTTATCGCTGGCGCGGCGCCGACATCCGCAACATAATGGCCTTCGAAAGCGACTGGCCCGATGCTGTCGTTGTCAAGCTCGAAGAGAATTTTCGCAGCACAGCGAATATTCTCGCTGTGGCGGATCATTTGATTGCGTTTAACCGGAACAGGAAAATCAAAAAGCTCATCCCTACAAAACCCGAGGGCGAGAGTATTCGTGTTACGGGATTCGAAGATGAGAACGAAGAAGCCCACGCCGTTGCTCAGCAGATAAAAGAGCTGACCGGCAAAGGCGCTTCTCTTAACGACATTGCGATATTCTATCGTGTCAATGCCCAGAGCCGCGCGCTCGAAGAGGCATTCATCCGCAATAAAATGCCATACCAGATTGTTCGGGGCGTGGAATTCTACAGAAGAAAAGAAATCCGCGACCTGCTCGCTTACTTAAAAGTCCTCGTCAATCCCAGCGATGAAATCGCACTTTTGCGTATCATCAACACGCCCGCCCGCGGCATAGGAAAAGTGACAACCGACAGGGTCTCAGCTTATGCCGCCCGGTACAATATCAGCTTCTTCGAGGCACTTAAGAAATCCAATGATATCGAGTCTCTTTCCAAAGCAGCGAAAGCCAAGCTCACCGTTTTTGTCAACATGCTCCAACAGTTCGCCAAAGACGTAGCCGGCAAGGTAGCACCGCTCGCCGAGCGTGTCTTTACCGAATCGGGCATGGCTGAATCTCTTGCTGCCGGCGGTCCTGATGGTCTGAACGCGCTGGAGAACCTCAACGAACTGATAAACAGCGCCGCCGAGTATGACAAGCAGGCCGAGGAGCCTTCGCTGCTCGACTATCTCCAGCAAATATCGCTCTTCAGTGACACCGATGCCTACGACGCCGCCAGCGACCGTGTTGCGCTGATGACACTGCACGCTGCAAAGGGACTCGAATTCGAACACACCTTTATCACTGGCGTCGAAGCCGGTTTACTGCCGCACGAAAGAAGTACAGGCGAGGATGATGAACAATTGGAGGAGGAGCGCAGACTCTTTTTTGTCGGTATTACGCGTGCCAAAACGGATTTGTTTATCAGTTACGCCCGCTACCGAACCGTGCGAGGCCAGTTCCTGCGAACCATACCGTCCCAATTTCTCTTCGAGCTCGGCACAAACTTCACCGAACAAGCCCGGCATGACGACATTGATGACGACATTGATATTGATGACCATCATGAATATGACCTCCCAAGCCAAACCGTGCCGCGTTTCAAGAAGGGTCAACTGGTCCGGCATGAAAAATTCGGCCTCGGCAGAATCAAACAGTTTCTCGATATGGGCGAAAACAGCGTCGTTGCCATCAGATTCAATTCTGGACAGACAAAATCACTCATGGTAAAATACGCCAACCTTTCAGAGGTGGATATTTAGCCGGCGGACAGGCGCAGGTTTGGATGCTCCTATCCGGCGGGAAGTTCAACGAAAACGCAAAAAGGAGAGAAAAATGAACAAAGAGATAAACAGGAGAGAATTCATTCAATTGTCAGTAGCGGGAAGTGCTCTATGCCTTGGCGGTTCGAGCCTTGTATTCGGCGCCGGTTCAAGAGGTTCGAAACTCATCAGTCCGGGCTGCCGGGGAACAAAAGTCAAAGTCGCCAGAATTTACATGGGTACCTCGCACGGCCTGTGGCCCGAGCCAAGAATGGATTTCAAAAAAGAGATTGCATTTTATGAATCCGAGTTTGCGAAGCTTAAAGGCGAACTGTCGGACGTCGAATTCGTGATCGACCAACTGGTTTCAACCGCGGATCAGATAAAGCCGCTAAAAAGCAAGCTGGAGGGTGTTGACGGAATCCTGGCAATACATTTCAACATCGGCGTCTGGCCGATTCTCAATGAAATACTCAGCGTCGGTAAACCCACGGTCATTTTTGCCGCCCCGTATTCCGGTCACGGTTGGACGGGATTAGGATCTGTACAGAAGCAGGAAATAGGATCCAAACTCGAATGCATGCTCACAAGCGACTACAGCCAGTTGGCGGTTGCCATAAGGCCTTTCCATGCGATTCATCATCTGAGAGAAGCCAAAGTCCTGAACCTTACGACCCGGAACTTCGACGATTATGCGAACGCCATGAAGGACAAGTTCGGAACCGAGATCAAACGAATCGAGCGTCAGCAGGTGCTCGACGCTTATGACGCTGTAAGTGACAGAGACGCCAAAACGGAGACCGAACGCTGGATCAGAGAAGCAAAGGAGGTTGTCGAACCATCTCCGGGTGAGGTATTCAAGTCCTGCAAACTGGCGCTTGCCTTTGAGAACATGCTGAATGAGGAAAACGCGACTGTGCTGACTATCGACTGCTATGGCACCATGTGGGACAAAACAATCAAGCTGCCCGCTTACCCTTGTGTTGGATTTACGAGGCTCAATAACATGGGCTTAGGTGGTATCTGTGAATCGGATTTACAGAGCGCAATGACTCACATAATCATACAGGGGCTGGTCGGCAAGCCCGGCTTTATCAGCGATCCGACGGTGGATGAATCCAAGAACGGTATCATTCTGGCTCACTGTCTGGGAACGACGAAAATGGATGGTCCGGATGGGCCCGCTGCTCCGTACAAGTTACGAACGGTTATGGAAAGAAGGGAAGGAGTTACCCCGCAGGTGTTTATGCAGATCGGCCGGAAGGTCACCCAGGCCAAACTGGTCGGTACCGACTTCATACCGTACTTCACCGGTGAGATTATCGATGCGCCCGACGTGGACAGAGGCTGCCGGACCAAGATCACCGTCAAAGTGGATGGCGATATTGAGAAACTGTGGAAGAACTGGACGAGTGGCTTGCATCGAGTAACGTGCTATGGAGATATCACAAAGGAATTGGGTTCTTTCTGTAAATACAAAGACATTAAAATGGTCAATGAAGCTGTATGAGATGGAAAGGCGGTTATATGAATCGGCGTGATTTCCTAAAAGCGACAGGATTTACCGCGGCTTCGGCGGCATTTTCAAGGCCGCTGTTTGCCGCGACAGAGCAAAAAAACGAGATTCTCGATCAGGCTGATGCCCGTATTGAAAAGCACCGGAAGGGCGATGCAGTATTGAAACTTGCCGGGCCGGATGGAAAATCGCTACAGAACGGCCTTGCCGTAAAGATAGAACAAAAGAAGCACAAGTTTCTGTTCGGCTGCAACATTTTCAAGCTGGGCCAATGTAGGACGCCGGAGGACAACGCTGCGTACGAAGAACGCTTCGCGGCACTTCTGAACTTCGCTACGCTGCCGTTCTATTGGTGGAATTACGAGCGACGGCAGGGCCAGCCGGACGATGAGCGTACCGACCAAATCGTTCGCTGGTGCAAGACACATAACATCACGACCAAGGGCCATCCACTTGCCTGGAACTATGTAGACCCGCAGTGGCTGCCGAAGGAACCGGCCGAAGCAATGCAGCTTCAGCTTAAACGTATCGGCAGATGCGTTGAGAGATTCAAAAACGACATCGAAATCTGGGACGTGGTCAACGAAGCCACGCATTACGACCGGGAACAAATCAAGAAGCAGGCGCCGATATTAACCGAGGCTATACGCAAAATGGGCGTCGGGGCATACGTCCGCGAAGCGTTCAAAGCGGCCCGGCAGGCCAATCCCAAAGCCACGCTGATCATCAACGATTATCGAACCGATCCCGCTTTTGGCGAGAAGGTGATTTCGCAATTAACCGATGAGGCCAAGCAGCCGCTTTATGACGTTATCGGCATCCAATCGCACATGCACGGCAAATATTGGGGCGCCCAGCGGGCATGGGAAGTCTGTGAACAGTTTGCTACATTCGGAAAACCGCTGCACTTTACAGAGACGACTGTGGTTTCAGGCCCCAAGACGCAACAGGCCTGGCTGACCACGCCGGAGGGTGAAAAACGTCAGGCCGAGCAGGTCGCCGAGTTTTACCGTGTACTTTTCTCGCACCCGGCTGTCGAGGCCATCACATGGTGGGACTTCACCGACCAGAATGCGTGGCAGCAAGCTCCGGCCGGCCTCGTCCGGGCGGATATGACGCCTAAACCCGCATATGAAGAATTAGAACGCCTCATCAAAGGCAAATGGTGGACTCAGGCCGAGACAACTACCAACGCAGAGAGCATCGCACGATTCCGCGGTTTCCTCGGAGAATATGAAGTCAGCACGCAAGTAGACGGCGAAAAGCTAATCGGCACTTTCCGGCTCGATAAAACTGCGACGGAAATGACAGATGTTCAACTGAAAGCGTAAATAGAAAACAGCAAGAACTAAACGGAAGTCTTGCAGAAAATATAGAAACAATCGAGAAAGGTAAACAAGCGTGTCAGAACCAGAAATAAAACTTTACCGTAAAAATGTAATGGCAAATGTAATCGGCGATGAGCATGGTATCACCGACAAACAATGGGCCAAACTCGCTGAAAAAATCGAGCCGCTCATTCTAATCATTATGAAGGAAATCGCAGGCTATAAGCGACACCCCAATATCACACCTACGCGTTACGGCTTGCTCCCAACGAACACCGAACTCGCCGATGAAATCATGAAACGAGCCAACGAGCTGAAAGGACGATATGACAATCTCGTTGTTCTTGGCATTGGTGGTTCGGCGCTTGGCAACATAGCTTTGCAAACTGCGCTGAATCCCTATATGTACAATCTCGACGATGAGATACGAAATGGCTGGCCGCGCTTGTTCGTTCTGGACAATGTCGATCCGGACCAATTATCTTCGGTTGTGAACCAGCTTGGCGACGGGCTAAAGAGGACGCTCTTCAACGTGATCAGCAAATCCGGGCGAACCGCCGAAACCGCTGCCCAGTTCCTATATATTAAAGACATGTTGGCAACCAAATACCCCGATAAGCCCCTGGCTGACCACATCATTGTAACAACCGGTTTTGAGACTAACGAGAAGGGAGAATTCGATAGCACCCTCTACAAAATTGCGGATGAATTGAACTTACCTATGCTTGAGGTCCCGAAGGATGTCGGCGGCAGATTCTCTGTACTAAGCGCAGTCGGCCTGTTCAGTGCCGCTATGTGTGGCATCAAAATCGATGAACTGCTGGCCGGGGCCCGAGACATGCACGAAAGAGTAAGTTGTGAGAACTTCAAAGAGAATCCCGCTGCTATCAACGCCGCCATCAATTACCACTACTACAACCAGGGCAAGAAAAACTATGTTATCATGCCGTATGCTTATGCCCTCAAGGATATGGCCGACTGGTACCGGCAGTTGTGGGCGGAGAGTCTCGGCAAGAAACTGGATTTAGACGAACACGAAGTCTGGGTAGGCCCAACACCCATCAAGGCACTGGGCGCCACCGACCAGCACAGCCAGGTGCAGTTGTATCGCGAGGGCCCCAACGATAAATTGTTTACCTTCCTACAGGTCGACAATTTTGGCAGGGATATCAAGATAGGCCCGGCGCCTGATTGCGCGCCGGAACTTGGTTTTCTCGCCGGCAAGAAAATGAGGACATTGCTCAACAACGAAAAGAAAGCCACCGAGTATGCGCTCGTATGGGACAAACGTCCGTGTTTAACAGTCATCTTCGATCGTATCACTCCTTACGCCGTCGGGCAGTTTATTTATCTGTATGAAGTCACGACGTCCTTAATGGGCGCTCTATTAGACATTGATACTTATAACCAGCCTGCGGTCGAATTAGGCAAAGAAGCCACTTTTGCGCTTATGGGCAAAGAGGGATACTGCAAATTTGTCGGAATGTCTTATAAAGAATTCGCACAGAAGATTATAGCCGCAACCCAAATCGATGAAGAATATCTTGTTTAATGAGCAATGATTTTGCATTAGGGAAAACTGGAGACGAAAATGGATTACGCAGTGATAATGGCGGGGGGGACAGGCAAGAGATTATGGCCTCTCAGCCGGCAAAAACGACCCAAACAGGTCTTAAAGCTCCTCGACGGCAAGACGCTCCTTCGTTGTTGTTTCGAACGTCTTAGACCCATATTCGACATAAGAAACATTATTGTCCTTACGAATGCCGGCTATGCTGATATGGTTCGTGAAGACCTGTCCGAGCTGCCCTTTAACAATGTGATAGCCGAGCCGACCGTACGTGATACCGCCGGCGCTATCGGGCTGGTCTCAACCGTCCTGAGCAAATATGACTCCGAAGCGACAATCGCCGTTCTCACCGCCGACCAGATAATAGAGCCCCCCGAAATGCTGCAACAGGGCCTCAAAGACGCACTGACCTTCATCAACAATAATCCGGAAGATATGATTACTTTCGGAATCCAGCCTGCTTTCGCCAGCACCTCGCTCGGTTATATAAAATGCGGTAATAGCCGGGAATGTCCGAAATGCAAAAATACAATTTACTCCGTGGAAGCATTCAGGGAAAAACCTGACGAAAAGACTGCAAAAAAGTATCTTGAAGCCGGCCAATACTTCTGGAACTCCGGCATGTTCGTATGGAAGGCCAAAACAATCATGGCTAATCTGGCAAAGTTTCTTCCCGAAGCCACCGAGCCATTGGCCAAAATTCAAGCAGCCTGGGATAGCCCAAGTCAACAACAAACGCTTCAGGATTGGTTTGTAAAGCTGCCCAAAATCAGCATTGACTACGCCGTGATGGAAAAGGCCGACCGAGTTAATGCTATAAAGCTTGATTGTCGCTGGCTCGATATGGGCTCATTCGCCGCTCTTGCCGATGTTATCAATTCCGACAAGAATAAAAATATTGTTGTCGCAGGCCAGAGCGAGTTGCTCGACTGCAATAACAGCATCATAGTAACCGAAGACAAAGGCCATCTGATAGCAGCCATTGGCCTGGAGAATATGGTCGTGGCCCACAGTCCGGATGCCACACTTATTTGCCACATCGACCAGACCCACAGGCTGAAGGAACTGCTTGAGCTAATAAAACAGCATGACGGCGAAAAGTTTCTATGATCGAGTGCATCGTGCTGCGGTTTTTTTATTGAGCACACAGAACGCTGAACGAGATGAGATATCTGGCAATAGACCACGGAACCAAACGCACGGGATTGGCGATTTGCGATGCCGCTGAGATCATTGCCTCGCCCCTGACCGTACTCCACGGCCAGAAAGAACTGCTGAAAAAAATTGCAGAGATAGTCGAGGCCGAAAATGTCGAAGCAATCGTGCTGGGATTGCCTTTGAACATGACCGGCTCGGAAAGCTCTCAAACAAAACTTGTCCGGAAGTTTGCCGAACAGTTGAAAGGACAGCTCTCCGTTCCAGTCCACCTCCAGGATGAACGCCTTAGCAGTTTCAGTGCCGGGGAGAAGCTTGCTCCAGCGGACTTTACGAGAGGTAAAATGAAAAAACGAATTGACGCCGTCGCCGCCGCGGAAATTCTGGAAGCCTTCCT
Source organism: uncultured Pirellulales bacterium (assembly GCA_964439135.1). Taxonomy (GTDB): domain Bacteria; phylum Planctomycetota; class Phycisphaerae; order Sedimentisphaerales; family Anaerobacaceae; genus JAFGPJ01. The sequence goes on along the minus strand of CAYTNN010000043.1, from coordinate 5,052 downwards.
CGAACAAAAGAAGGCCGAAAATCACAATTGAGCATCTAAGGCATTAAACTCCCATATAACAGCAGGCGATTGTCGACCGGCATGGTCAAGGCTGGCTTTAAGCGGCCCGATGGCTTCTGAAAAAGCCGTTTTACGCCGGTTATGGCAAATCTTTTTTAAAATACGTTGGAAAAAAGACTTGCAAATACTTTAATATTCGATTAGAATCTCCGCTCCGGATTATATGATGTTTAAAAGTACGTAAGAAAGGATTTATCTAAAAGATGCTTAAGAAGCAGGAAAAAGAGAAGATTATTGATGATTTTGAGACTCACGAGAGCGATACCGGTTCACCCGAAGTGCAGGTTGCGATATTGACGAGAAGGATTAATGACCTTACCGAGCATCTCAAAACCCACCGTAAAGACCATGCATCCAGGCGTGGCTTGCTGAAAATGGTCGGTACCAGATCAGCACTGCTCAAGTATGTGAGCAAAAAGGACGTCAAACGCTACCAAGGGATTATTTCCCGTCTTGGCTTGCGTAAATAGAAGAGCATAAGAGTACGAATCACTTGCCCTGCACAAAGCAGTGTGAGCCAAGACTACCTTATTACATAACCTACCAAAGAGGTAATATATGATTGATTTTTGTAGAGTCGAAAGAGAAATAGGGGGCAGAACCTTATCCATCGAAACCGGCAAAATCGCGAGACAAGCGGATGGAGCAGTAGTCGTCCAGTATGGAGACACCATTGTTCTTGTTGCCGCGGTCACGGCCCCACCGAGATTTGAAGACATCGATTTTTTCCCGCTCAGTGTCGACTATCGCGAGAAACACAGTGCAGCCGGCAAGTTTCCAGGCGGGTTTATTAAACGCGAGGGGAGGCCGAGCACGAAGGAAACACTGACGGCCAGGCAGATCGACAGGCCCATTCGGCCGTTGTTTCCCGAGGGTTACTTTCAGGAAGTGCAGATTATCGCAAACGTGCTAAGTGCCGATCTTGAAAACGACCCCGATATTCTGGCCATGATAGGAGCCAGTGCTGCGCTTACGATAAGCAAGATACCGTTTATGGGGCCCACCGGCGCCTGCAGACTGGGCAGAGTAGACGGGGAATTTGTAGTCAATCCCACGCATAAGCAGGTTGCAGAGGGTGACATGAGCCTGCTTCTTGGCGGCCGCAAAGATGCCATTAACATGATTGAGGTCGGAGCAAAAGAAGTATCCGAAGACGTGATAGCCGAAGCGGTCGCAACCGCACAGAAAACCGTCCGCGAGGTCTGCGAAATGATCGAAGAGCTCCGCGAGAAGGTTGGAGTCGAGAAGGAAATTCCGCTCGTGGAAAACGACGAGCAGCTCGAAGCGACAATTACCTCTCAAATATCGGATAAACTTTACGAGCTTAAACAAATACCCGACAAGCAGCAGCGGAATAAAGCTGTGAAAGAATTATTCGAACAGGTTATTGTGGGATATACTCCCCAGGAAAATAGCCCCGATGATGATAACTCCGATGAGGATATTCAGGAGGTGCAAAATGATACTGGTACCTCATATCACAAGGGGATGATCAAGCGAATCCTCGGAAAAATCGAGGGACAGGTCGTAAAGAAACTGCTGCTGAGCGGCAAGAGATCTGATGGCAGAGGCTATGACGATGTTCGTCCCATTTCAGGTGAAGTTGGTATTCTGCCCAGAAATCACGGCTCGGCACTATTTACGCGTGGCGAAACACAATCAATCGTAAGTGTGACCCTGGGTACCATCAGGGACGCGCAGATTATTGACGGTCTGTTAGAGGAGTACGCCCAGAACTTCACGCTGCATTACAATTTCCCGCCGTACTCCGTTGGCGAAGTCAGACCTGTTCGCGGGGTCGGCCGAAGAGAAATAGGTCACGGGGCTCTTGCGGAAAAAGCGCTGCAAGCGGTAAGGCCGCCGGACGACAAATTCGCTTACACCGTCAGGATCGTCTCGGATATTACCGAATCGAACGGTTCGAGTTCCATGGCTTCGGTTTGCGGAGGCTCACTGGCCCTGATGGACGCGGGCGTCCCAATTACCAAAGCCGTTGCCGGCATATCAATTGGTTTAATCAGCGACGAAAACGGCCGGCACGAGCTGCTGACCGATATCGCCGGCGAGGAAGACCACTACGGCGAGATGGATTTCAAAGTCGCAGGGACCGTTGACGGCATTACCGCAATACAGCTCGACATAAAAGCCGAGGGCCTGGCACACGATATTATGGTAGAAGCCCTGAAACGGGCAAAGACCGCACGGATGAAGATTCTGGGAATTATGGCTCAGGCCATCGATAAGCCCAGGCCCGAACTGAGCGTTTATGCACCGAAACTGATAAGCATGGAAATCGATCCTGAATTTATCGGCAAGGTCATCGGCCCGGGCGGTAAAATGATCAAGGGTATTCAGGAACAGACCGGCACGACAATCGAAATCGAAGAGGATGGAACCATTTATATCAGTTGCCTCGGCGGCGACGGTCACCTCAAGGCCAGGGAATTTATCGAGTCGATCACAACGCCGCCTGAAGTAGGGCGGATATATGAACAGGCAAAAGTGGTCTCTGTGAAGGATTTCGGAGTGTTCGTGGAAATCGTGCCGGGCGTCGAAGGCTTGTGCCACATCAGCGAGCTGAGCGATGGTTACGTCAAGAACGTCGAAGACGTCTGCAAAATGGGCGACCTGATACAGGTAAAACTCATATTGATCGACGACCAGGGCAGACTGAAACTTTCCCGCAAAGCCGCTCTTGCTGAAACGAAGAAAAAAGAAAAGCCAGAGGAAAAATAAGTGCTGCAGTTTGTTGGCGGTTTTATTGTTGGCTTACTGACGGTCGCTGTGCTATTGCTTCGTAAAAGAATTTCCGGGACTAAAGGGGATGGAAATAATCACCTTGCACAGCTTGAAGAATTAAGCAAGCTGACCGGCGGTCTTGCCCACGAGATCAAGAATCCTCTCTCCACAGTTAAGATTAATTTGAATCTTGTCAGAGAAGAGTTGGAGGATTCGGTTCGCGCCGAATCCGGCAAAATCGCCGCGGATAAAAACGGCACAAGGCTCAAAAGGGCGATCAGGAAATTAGCCGTCGTCCAAAAGGAAACGGACAGGGTCGAGCAGATACTCGACAGTTTTCTACGCTACGTTGACAGGACCGAACTACAGTTGGCAAGTATCGACATCAACGAGCTTGTCAGCGACATGATAGATTTTTATTCGCCGCAGGCCCACAGCCGTTCGGTCACCATCCATCAGGGCCTGCACAACGAGCCGCTTGTTTGCAAAATCGATGCGGATATGTTAAAACAGGTGATATTGAATCTCTTTATTAACGCCCAGCAGGCCATGAGCAGCGGCGGTGACTTAATGATACGAACCGACAGGCAGGAAAAAGACGCTTTAATACAGATCAGCGATACCGGCTCCGGTATTACGCCGGACAAACTGCCGCACATCTTCGATGCTTATTATACGTCTCGCCCGCAGGGAAGCGGCCTGGGCCTGCCGACGGCAAAGAAAATTATCGAGGCGCATAAAGGCTCAATATCCGTCAATAGCGAGCCGGGAAAAGGGACATCTTTCGATATAAGATTGCCCATCCAGGCCCAATGAGGTGTCAGTTTGGGACAAAAAGAAGGCGTAATTCTGATCGTCGACGATGAGCGTGACCACGCTGACGGACTTGCCGAATCGCTCGAAAAACTGTGCGCGCGGGCGATCGCTGTTTACGACGGCACCGATGCGCTCGAGATTCTGCGCAGCAGGCAGATAGATGTCATCGTTACGGACTTGAAACTCGGCGGTGACATTGACGGGCTGGACATCCTCGAAGAAGCCAAAAAGTATAATGACAGCACGGAAGTCATCCTGATAACCGCCTACGCTACTATCGACACCTGCAAGGAAGCTATCAAGCAGGGCGCTTACGATTACCTTGTCAAACCGATTGACATCGGCCAGCTTCGCACGCTTGTGACCCAGGCCTGCCAAAAAGCATCGACCGCTCATGGACGCCGGGCACAAAAACCCAAATCAGGCAAAGAGGATTTCGCCTTTGAGGGCGTACGGGGCAACAGCCCGGCGATGGAAGGCATATTCGAGGTCCTTCGGCGTGTCGCGCCGACCAATATATCCGTCCTGATAGAAGGGCAGTCCGGCACGGGCAAGGAACTGCTGGCAAGGGCGATTCACATCAATTCGCTTCGCTGGAACCAATCATTCCGGCCGGTAAACTGTGCCGGCCTGACAGAAACGCTGCTGGAAAGCGAATTGTTCGGCCACGAAAAAGGCGCTTTTACCGGGGCGGCTGGCGACAGGAAAGGTCTGTTCGAGATTGCAGATAAAGGGACGCTGTTTCTGGATGAGATAGGCGATATGTCGCCCACTTCACAGGCCAAGCTGCTGCGAGTCATCGAAGATGGAATCATCATTCCGGTCGGCTCGAATAAACCAACCGTGGTCGATGTCCGCATCATCAGCGCGACGAACCAGAATCTGCCTGAGCTTATTGAAGAGAAAAAATTCAGGCAGGATTTATACTTCAGAATCAAGGGTGTAAACATTTCTCTGCCGGCCCTGAGTGAAAGGACGGAAGACATCCCGGCCTTGATTGACTTTTTTCTCACAGAGGCCGCCGCGGAGGTCGGCTCCAAAGTCACGGGGATAACCGACGCCGCACTGACGGTCCTATCAAACTACGACTGGCCCGGCAACGTTCGACAGCTTCGAAACACTATCAGGACAATGGTCGTTATGTGCGACCGTGACCGGCTGGATGCCCGTGACATTCCGCCCGATATAGCACAAAGACGGCAGTTGATAGCCGGCAGCCAGGCATCAGCGGCCCTCGGGGCCGTCTCGCTAAACGAGCTTGAAAAGCAGGCCATTGAAGAGACCCTTTCCAAAACAAAAGGAAACCGCGAAAAAGCCGCCAAAATCCTCGGCATCGGCGAAAGAACGCTATACCGGAAAATCAAGGAATATAACCTTTAAACGTCGCTCGTCGCTCGTATATCGTATGTCGGGAAAGTGCCCGATGTCATTGCGAAG
>CAYTNN010000042.1:11523-26193 GCA_964439135.1 uncultured Pirellulales bacterium | reverse complement strand
ACGATGACGTTAATAAAAAAGCTGCATGATACTTTATGCGTTCCTACTTAGATACCAGAATATCGTTTGGAACCATCAACGCCCAAGAACGCACTCCGATATCCCCATTGGCCATTTCAGATGCCGCCAACGCAAAGAGAGCACGCTCATTAATGGAAACGCTTTCTCGTTGCTCCCAAATAGACTTCAATGTCGGTTCATCTGAGAATGACGCATAATCCCAAAGCTTGCCACTGGCAACCTCTACTTTGCCCTGAGGGCTTAAAGCTTTAGCGTGAAGTCGTATAACTGCCAGCGGATTCTTGGAACAGAGATTTTCTAGTTCGGTTTTTTCCCATAGCTTTATTATCGGTCTAAGGTGCTCTCGTTGCCATTCCTTAACCCAGTCGCGAGTCGGATTTGAGAAGTTTGTATTCGTTGCTACAACGAGGACTTCGATATGTGACTTCCCCGCCGCATTCAATACAGCTTCATGGACTTCGCTAGCTTCAACTGTGCCAGTTCGTCCCTTGGCTTCCACCCACCAATGTTGCTTGGTAAGTGTCCCATCAGGTGACGGTGTAAAGAAGACAAGTTCCAAATCACGTCCTTGATCCGCAGCGCCACTTCCTTTCCCACCAATTCTCCATTCCTGATCTTTAGCACCCATTGAGTCAAATAGCCAATAGAGCAACTCCTCCAAATCGGCCCCCTTGATCTGGTTCCAAGGTATTTCTGATGGAAGTATCAGGTCCGAAGTCATGCTTCACCTTTAGACGTATGACGCCTTCCGTAATGGCCGCGTTTGTAGCGAGCAAAGCGAGGGAGAAGAGCGTCTGAGTTGACAGCCTTTTTAAGTTTTTTATCGCTCAAATCTGTGATCCATCTCTTTGTGAAAATCAACATACTCCTGCCATGCTTTCTTACTCATTTCGTCTATATCTATCTCTAAATAACGTTCCCGAATGATTCCAAGTAATTTATCAAGCGATTTTCGGAGTTTATCACTCGCTGATTCAATCTCGTTCCATTCGCGTTCCTGACCACGGTCCAGCGGAAAGTCCATAGGGTTTGCAAATACGAAAACATCTGGGTTAGAAGCCGTGTGATATTGCCCACCGTGAGAAACGCACCCAGACCATGCTTTGTGAATTGAAAGAAGTGTGTCACTTGCTTCTTCATCATAGACATGGAACAGTGAGCTAGTTATCACACCGTCAAACGAAAGCCAACAATGCAATGCTCTCGAACATAGATAACGCGGCAGATCCGAAATCATCGCATCGACAGTGGGAATATGAATTGTGGCCATAGCCCAGTTTATGTTCTTTATATCCCTTAGGTGCCTCACCTCCTCTGGGGTCTGCTGAAGGGACTCAAAAGGTCTTAGGGGCTGATTATCGACAATAGCGCGGATTGCATTTGTTGCAATATCCTCTAACTTTCTGTGATTTGATTTATTTTCGGGGTCATCAGGAGACAACCTATAAGGAGATGCTCGGTGCCTGTCGACATCAAAAGGTGCATCTTCTGGGAAATTACCTAGCTCTTTGTTGAAGAGCATTACAATTCGGTTCCATCCGAGATGTGCTACGGCGTACCCCAATTCGAACACGACATTTGGATTGGGTGTTCTACGAAGATCCTCTGTCGCTGAAGCATTAATGGTCGTGATATCACAAACGAATGCATCGCAAGCTTTTATCTTGTCAAGAATAGTATGGGGTATACTAGGGCTGCCAGACTCCCCACGAGTTGCCTCGTCTTGCACAATCCTTATGTTTGCATTTTCTGCCTCTATTATTAAACTCGCCGTACGTAATGCGGAACGAATTGCTCGCCTGTTGGTTTCATCGGGCAGATCACTTTGCCAGGAATAGAAAACTGTAAAATCGATTTGAGTTTCCGTCATAATGAATCGCTTAAGTTGGTCTAATTACCATTTCTATGGTTTCCGCATAACATTCCGAACTTCTCGTCATTCAGATGAACTCCATGCCGCTGCCGTGCCCTTACAATATACAATGAGACTTTGATCTGTCAAGAGATAAAATAACAGCCAAATAGGCGGCTTTTCTTCGCTCAGTGAAGACTTGATGCGGAAGCTATTTTACCCCAAAGACCTGGATTCCTGCTTCCGCAGGAATGACACGCTCCAATTGTAAGGCAAAGTTAATGTCTTTTCTTTGCGGTTAGGAAGTCTACGGCTTTCTTGATGTCCTCGGCGGCGGAGATTAAGAACAATTCGTTGCCCTCGTTGATTATTTGCTTGCCTCGCGGGATGAAGAATTCTTCGGTTTTCTGATCGTAGACCGCGATGAAAGTGCACTCGTTCGGGAAGTGGCGGCTTTCGACAATGTCCTTAACGCTCTTGCCGGCAACCTTTGCCCCGTCAGGCACAGTAGCCATAAAGATGTCCGCCTTGCCGCCGCCTATCGTTGTTATTCTTCGCACCTGAGGGTTCTCGATGTCCATCAACATCTGACTGATCATCAAGTCGGTCACACGAATAATCGAGCTGACACCCGCAACGATATAGGCATTCTTATACGCGGGATCCCTCATCCTGACGATAACCCTGGGCACGTCAAAACTCTTGGCCAATATTGCGCAGGCGAGATTGTCCGCATCGCTGCCGGTTGCCGCCACGACGACGTCGGCCTTTCTAATGCCGGCCTCGTTCAAAGCCTGAATGCTCGTAGCGCCACCGGTAATCGCAACAACCCCGGTTTCGGCATACAGCTTGTCGCAGAGTTCCTTATGCTGCTCGATTAATACTACATCATGCTTATTATCTAACAGGCTACGAACGAGCCCGCCACCTACCATTCCGCCGCCGGCAACCACGATATACATTTTATAATACCTCCAAACTAAGAAGTTATCCCAAAGGGATTCTTAAATTTTGACTATTTACTTTTGACTTTTTACTTTGATTTTAATCTATCTCCAGGCCTTTCTGGAAAACAGAAGCAAGACCGGCAGGATCTCCAGCCTTCCCGCCAGCATGCCGAAAATATAAGTCAGTTTCACAACAGGATTAATCTTTATCATATCCGGCACCGATATATAGCAGGGCCCGATATTTCCCATAGCGGAAAACATTCCCGATAAAGATTCCCACGGGCCCAGATTCGAACAAATAGCGGTAATCCCACCGCCAACCAGGAGCAGCGCCATCCATGTGAAGAACAAAGCGGCGACCCGGTCCACTTCATCTTCCGGCACGATTTTTTTGTCGATCACTACCCCCGAGGATGCCCTGCCGGAAATTCTCAATTTGAGAAGCTCGCGGAAGAGCAGCCGGTTGAGTATGGCGATCCTCAGTATCTTGAAACCTCCCGAAGTCGAGCCGACGCAGCCGCCGATTACCATCATAGCCAGGAATAATTGCTTAGACAGCGCACCGAAGAAATCCGAGCCGATATCCCTGGCTACGAAGCCGGACGATGTGATGATCGATACGACCTGGAATAAACTGTGCCGGAACGTCCGCTCAAATTCGCCAAAATTTATTGCCGTGCCGTCTCTAAACAGAGCAGTGAAAACACCGGACTTATAGAGATGATCGACGATTATGATAGCCGTAAAACCAGCGATGAGCCGCCACCAGTAGCGAATTTCGGTATTGTCCCAGAGGGCTTTGAAGTCTCTCGTCAAAACACGGTAATGCACGAGAAAGTTGATGCCGCCAAGCATCATGAAAAAGATAAGGGTATATTCGATCAGCCGATAGTTGGGGTGGTTTGTCAGGCGGTAGAATGCGATGCTGCTGTCATGCGGCGAAAAACCGCCCGTGGACAAGGTGGTCAGGGCGTGACAGACGGCGTCAAAAATCGGCATCTTCTCGATCGCAAGAATTACCACCGCGAACACCGTAAACACCGCATATATTGCCCAGAGTATCCGAAGAGTATGGAATAATCCCGGCGCGGGCCTGGCCGAAGAAATCTTATGGCTCTCGGCTCCGAACATATGATGAGCCCCGCCCGACTGGGAAATGACCATCAGGAAAAAGGAAAGTATCCCTATGCCGCCCAGCCACTGCGTGAGCGATCGCCAGAAAAGAATGCTCCTCGGCATATTATCCAGCCCGGAAAAAACGGTAATGCCGGTGGTCGTAAAACCGCTCATCGCTTCAAAATAGGCGTCGAGATAATTCGCACCGATTCCAATAACAAAGGGCAAAGCTCCAATCGCTGAGGCAAAAAGCCAGCCGAGAGCGCACATGAGCATGGACCCGGTTGTATCGAGCAAATCCGACTTGAACTTATTGCGCAGCAGAAGTCCAAGAGAAAACGAAATCGCAGCGGTCACAACAAAAGCAGTAGCGGTAAGCCAGCCGTCACCCATTTGTCCCCAATAGGCCAGAACAACAGCCAACGGAAGCAAAAGAACCAGCCCCAATATTTCCAACAGGCCCCCAATGAAATGCAGGATGCAGTTTATTCGTTGAAATCCATTTCTCATCTGTTGGCCCGCAGTTTATCGATATCGATGCCAATCCGGCGTCTGAATTATAATCTCACCGCAAAGTATTTCAAGCTATTTGGTCAGCTATTCTCAAAAACCGGCCAGCATAAAAAGGTTTATAATGTATTTTTGGGCTTTTGTCTTTCCACTTTTTCTTTATAATGAACGACAATCAATCCAAGTTAAGCAATTTAAGGAGAACTGTTATGAAGAAATACTTTTTTGTAGCCCTGGTGGTTTTTTGCCTTGTGGCAAGCGTATTACTTGCCGGTGCTGCTGGCACAGGCGGGACAAAAGGTGACTTTCCAAAAACAACGATCGACGTCGGTATCGTGGTAAGCAACGTGGAAAAAGCGGCGCAGTTTTACAAGAATGTGATCGGATTCACTGAGTTGCCCGGTTTTGACGTCTCGAAGGAGATGGGAGGAGATGCCGGCCTGTGCGATTACAAGGCTTTCAGCGTAAGGGTGCTCGTGCTGGCTGACGAACCAAACGCTACCCGAATCAAGATCATGGAATTTACCGAGGCGCCCGGTAAAAAAGTTGACAACAAATTTATCCACTCGAGCCTGGGATTCAGTTACCTTACGATATCCGTCTCAGATATGACAGCAACATTAGAGCGAGCTAAAAAAGCCGGCGTGGTTCCGGTCAAAGAGCCCTACCAACTGGGCACAGGAAATTATTACCTGTCTCTCGTAAAAGACCCCGACGGGAATATTATCGAACTGCTGGGGCCGAAAAAGTAACTCCTTGAGTGCGCGAAATACATAAGGGCCAAGAGTATAATGAACGATACCGAACGATTTAAACAGCTCGTAGAGGGCGGTGATTCCTGTATATCCATCGTGACATATGAAGAACGCTGCGCGCTGGATACTATACGCCACACAGCACTTGACCTGAAGCGCAGCCTGTGGGTTTGGTCGGTCGGCGGCGGTGTCAAAGAGGGCTTCCTGGCGGACAGCCCTTATATCGCTGATACTGAAACGCCTACTGCCGGCCTTCATTACCTTGCTGAAACAGAGCAAGACTCTATCTGCGTCGTTCTCGACCTCGCCGAACATCTCAAGGCAAGCTCGGTGCTGCGGGCTCTGCGCGACCTGATTGACCGTTTCGAGCAGCTCGGCAACACTCTCGTGATGCTTGACTGCAACGATAAACTGCCCGAAGTCGTGAAGTCTTATACAAAACTTTTCGAGATTTCTTTTCCAAGCAAACAGGAGCTGATAGAAATTGTCCGCAAGACGCTGCTGCGGTTCCATCGCAAAACGCCCATCGAGATTGGCATCACAAAAAAAGGTCTGGATACGATTGTCCGCAACCTTCGGGGGCTTACCCGCCGTCAGGCTGAACGGGTTATTACCGACACGCTCATCGAGGACAGACGCTTCGATGATAATGATATAAACAGGGTCATTGCAAGCAAGAGAGGGATGATCCAACGTGGAGGTTTGCTGGAGTTTGTCGAAACACCTCTGTACCTGAGTGAGATTGGCGGGATGAGGCGGCTGAAAAAATGGCTGAACCAGCGCAAAGGCGCTTTTAGCTCCGAAGCCAGGGAGTTCGGCCTTGAATCGCCCAGGGGAGTGCTTATGCTCGGCGTGCAGGGTGCCGGCAAAAGCCTGTGCGCCAAAGCCATCGCAACCGCCTGGCATCAGCCGCTCTTGAGATTGGACCCGGGCAGTTTGTACGCCAGCTTCATCGGCGAATCCGAACGCAACCTTCGAGACGCCCTGCGTCAAACCGAAATGATGTCGCCGGTGGTTCTATGGATCGATGAAATCGAAAAGGCCTTTGCCTCGGCAGCAAGCCGAAGCGCCGACGGCGGCCTGTCTCAAAGGATGTTCGGCTCCCTCCTGACGTGGATGCAGGAACATCAGGCCCCGGTCTTTGTCGTTGCTACTGCCAACGACATCGGGGCTCTGCCGCCCGAACTGCTGCGAAAAGGTCGATTCGACGAGATATTTTTCGTCGACCTGCCCAGCCAGAAAGTACGAAGAGAAATATTTACGATTCATCTGCAGAAACGCAACCGAGACGCCGGAAAATTCGACATGGGAGCATTGGCCAAGGCATCCGCAGGTTACAGCGGCTCTGAAATCGAGCAGGCGGTCGTCTCCGCACTTCACGAAGCATATTCGGAAAAAGCTGGCCTGTCGACTGAGCGGATCCTTTCAGTCTTAAGGAATTCACCGCCAATATCGGTCACGCTGGCAGAAAGAGTTCAAAGCCTGCGCGACTGGGCCCAGGACCGGTGCGTCCCGGCTGATTGAAAAACAGAGCGTAAATCTTTAGGCTTTTTAAGTTTTTGATTTTCTCCTATAATGTTGCAATCAAGTTTTGCTGAATAGTACTAAGGATAGATGTTATGGAAAAACATAATTCGTCGGCCGTGATTCTCGTCATCTTGATTGCGCTTACGACTTTTGCCGGCTGCGTCGAACGAGAGTTGACAATCAACACCAAGCCGCAAGGGGCGGTCGTCACATTAAACGACGAGGAAATCGGCGAGTCTCCCGTTACAGTCAATTTTAACTGGTATGGCGATTATTGCGTCAGGATCAGCAAGGAAGGTTACGAGACATTGAATACCCATCGAGACTTGAAAGGCCCCTGGTACGATCATTTCCCGTTCGACTTCTTCGCCCAGATAGTAAATCCGAATAGAATCGTAGATTCATACGAATGGACTTTCGAGCTTTCGCCCAAGCAGCAGATCAGCCGGGATGAACTAATCCAAAACGCCGATGAATTGAAAAAGCAACTGCAATAGAGGAGTTGCATTTGAAGCTAAAGGTTCACACTCAAATTCTTATTGCCATCATCCTGGGGATTGTGGCTGGAATTCTGCTGGGGGAAAAAGCCACCCACATAAAGATTGTGGGGGACATGTTCATTCGACTGCTCAAAGCGATTATCATACCATTGATTCTCTCCTCGATGGTAGCCGGCATTGTAAGCCTTGGTGACATTCGCAAATTGGGCAGGATTGGTCTGAAGACGTTTATTTATTATACCGCCACGACAACTCTCGCCGTGGGTGTTGGGCTTATTTTAGTCAACCTGATGAAGCCCGGGGTCGGTGTGAATATTGGGGCCGAGGCAGCAGTCGATTTGTCCGGCGGAGAAGTTCCTTCGATAGTTTCCATAATCGGGGACATTATTCCGGCAAATATCTTCGACGCCATGGCAAAGGATAAAGTGTTGTCGGTTATATTCTTCTCTCTGCTTCTGGGCGTTGCTATCAGCAGCATCGGGGAAAAAGGCAGGCCTTTAGTTACTCTATTTGAATCCTTCAATGCGGTTATGATGAAAATAACCGACTGGATTATGCGCCTGGCGCCTTTCGGAGTGTTTGCCTTGATGGCTTATACAATCGGCTCGATGGGATTGTCCGTCATCAAACCTCTGATAGTGTATATGGCCACAGTGGTTCTGGGCCTTACCATCCACGCCTGCGTAACTCTGCCGATTTTATTGAAAACTCTCGGTAAATATTCGCCCTTGAAATTTATCAGAGATGTTTTCAGCGCAGTAGCAACGGCTTTCAGCACGGCCAGCAGTGCCGCGACGCTGCCGATTACGATGGATTGCCTGCAGGAAAACACCGGCATATCAAATAAGGTAACAAGCTTTGTGCTGCCGCTGGGAGCTACGGTAAACATGGACGGCACAGCTTTGTACGAGGCGGTCGCCGCAATGTTTATCGCCCAGGCATACGGAATCGACCTCAGTATCGGCCAGCAACTGATTATCATGCTCACGGCAACACTTGCATCGATAGGGGCCGCCGCTATCCCGGGCGCAGGGCTTGTTACGATGGTAATCGTGCTAAAGGCCGTGAATCTGCCGCTCGAAGGCATTGGGATGATTTTAGCCGTGGACAGAATACTGGATATGCTCCGAACGGCAGTAAACGTATGGGGAGACGCCTGCGGAGCCGCCGTAGTTGCGCGGTTAGAAGGCGAAAAATTGAATAATTAAGCCTGTGAAGCACTAATCCACGATGCACAGGGCTTTTTAACAGCCTAAAAGGTAATTTTGGCATATTTTTTCAGTTGCTGTGCCATAAGGTTGTCACACCTGCGATTATTTTCTTGTCTTTTTCCTCTCAAACATGCTATTTGTACGCTGCAGTTGAATATTGCAAAGATATAGGAAATATTACTCAGTATTGAGCAAAGAATGTTCGCTTAACATTCGAGGAAACAGGGCAAGGCTTTTAGTTCTTATTATCAGAGGAATCCAGCATGTTTGATTGAAAGTTCAACTCGGCACAAATATACGTTAAGCGTCGATTAAGGATTACTCGATAAAGCTGCGGCAGATACCACATAAAAATAATTGACCAAAAAGGAGATTGATATGGAAAAACTCAAAAAAACAAAAAGTAAACCGACAAAGGAACTGGACATTAAAAGAATCACTGTCGACGAACGCTTTGGCGACTGGTCTATTCGCCTGCTTATTGCAACTCTGACCAGTAGAGCAAGAAAATCCGGCAAAATAAACAAACCACAAAACATCGACTGCTGGAATGCTGAAATATGCGAATACGTAAACAAAGACAATTTCATCTCCTATTTGGGATTAGGCAGTAACAACCAGTTGATCGGATGCGCCATAAAAGAAGTGATCGGCGTAGTAAAACAAACGCCCACAGAAGATTTGCTATGGCGTGGTCTCGAAGAGGGTCAGGTTTTCATCGTGGGCAATTTCCACGTAAAAGGCAAGAGATACGATCCGGAATATCTGACCATTTCGAGCACGCCCACTATAGAGTTTTTACGAATCGATCGTATCGAACGTTTCAAGGATAATTCCAAGAATTTGTATTCCAGGGCACTTTGCGGTAAGGAGAAATCCGATGGCTAATAAAATTAAAGCGGAAGATCTCGTTTTTCACTTTCTCAACGTTGGTTTCGGTGACACGGCCGTGATTGAACTGCCGCCAAACACGAGCGGCGAACGTCTGTTAGGCATTGTTGATTGCTGCGACGGCGACAAAACGCTTAAGTATGTCAAGCAACTAAAGCTGGTTCGCGCCAATGACGGCATAACCATCGACGGCGTTGCGTTCATCTGCGCCACTCATCCTCACTTCGATCATATAAGCGGGATTAATAAATTGTTGAAAGATCCGGTCACACGCCCTGAGGAATTTTGGGACAGTGGATTCAGACACAACTCGACAACTTATCAAAAGATTCTTAAAACTATCTATAGCGAAAAAATTGACATGAGGCGAATTTCTTCCGGAATGGAATGGTATTTCGGTAAACTCAGGATAACGGCACTGGCTCCCTCGGTGCCCCTGCGAAACCAGTATGCAACTTATGGAGTTGACATGAATAACGCCTCGATTGTGCTGAGATTTGAGCATGGCAAGAAGGACGCTGTAACCATTGAATCCGAACGTTACATAGGCAACTATGACCCGGAAACAGTACGGGATGTCAGCCAGGCAGTGGTCATACTTGGTGGCGATGCAGAGTTCGATAGTTGGGCGCACGTCAGCCGGGAGTATCCGTATATCGAGAGAACCAGCACGCACGAACCACTTGTTAAAAAGATGGTCAATCTTCTAAACTGCTGGGCTATCAAAGTAGCTCATCACGGCAGCATGCACAGTACGCCCCTGGACGTATACGAACGAATGTCACCGTCTCTCGCCATCATTTCAACCGAGCAGAAAACAAGTACCAAGAAACTGCAAGGGAAGCCGACGAAACGCAACTTGTTTCCTCATCTGATATCAACGTCAGCCCTGGAGGAATCTGAGGCTCGCATCCTCACTACGGATGGCTCGTATGAGATAGCCAAAGGCCATAGTTTCGCTCACGTGGGAACCGTTGTATTAGTGGTCTCGCCCGGAAAGACACCTCGCTATACAAAACTGGACGAATCAGGCAACAAGCCCCCTATACCGCCAAGCTCCGTATAACAGTGCAAGTCATGCAGGATAGTGGTACAAAAGGCAGAGCGCCGGTTATATCAGATTGGCCTTATACCAATCGATGGCCAATCGCAGGCCGTCATTGAATGACACTTTCGGTTTAAAATCGATCAGGTTTTTGGCGGCGGTAATGTCGGCGAGGGAGTGTTTTACGTCACCGGGGCGCGGGTCGGCGTATTGTGGCTTTACGTTTTTACCGAGCAGGTTATTTATCATATCGATGATTTCATTTACAGTCACGGCCTGACCGCAGGCGATATTTACAACTTCGCCTTGAGTGCGTTTGGCCCGGGCAGCCAGTAAGTTGGCGTCAACGATATTGTCAATGTATGTGAAATCCCGGCTCTGCTCGCCGTCGCCGTAAATGGTCGGCGGTTCGTCTTTCAATATGGCTGTTACAAAAGCCGGAATCGCAGCGGCGTATTGACTCGCCGGGTCCTGCTGTGGACCGAAGACATTAAAATACCGCAGTGAAATTGTCTCAAGACCGAAGATCTTGCAGAAGACCGAACAATAGTATTCACCGGTGAGTTTGGCCACCGCATAGGGCGAAAGAGGGCACGCAGGCATCGTCTCGACCTTGGGCGAGGTTGGTGCATCGCCGTAAGCCGAGGAGCTCGCCGCATAGACAAAACGTTTTATGCCGGCATCACGGGCGGCTAAGAGAAGTGTGAATGTTGCATCAACACAATGTTTGTGCGTGGCGGCGGGATTTTCAATGCTCACGGGAACCGAGGGCAAGGCACCCTCGTGGAAAACGACGTCGATATCTTTCATAGCCGATTGGGCGACCTCCGAATCGCCCATGTCGGCATGGATAAATTCTATTTTGTCTATCACTTCGGCAAGATTGCTCTTTTTGCCTGTGAGAAGATTGTCAACAACTCTTACAAAGCAGTCTTGCGAGACGAGCCTTTTGCAGATATTCGAACCGATAAATCCGGCTCCACCGGTAACTAAAAACTTCTCCATCAAATCAGCCTCATATAAAAAATTCGACTTACAGAATTAAAGACATCTACAAGTATTCTCTATTGTATCCGGAAGGCTCATGCAGTGCTACTCGCAAGCTGTGCTTTCTTCTGATATTTTCTGTAAGATTTGAATTGCTCATTGAAATAGCCGCCCTTGATTGCCCTTGCGGCAAAGAGCACGCAGCCGACTATCCTTGCATTGACATCCTTCAACTCGCGGATCGTCCTCTGGGCGGCGCCTCTGCTTGTTGCCGCGGCGTTGAATACCAGCAGCGTCGCATCGACAAGTCCGGCGAGCACTTTGGCGTCACTAACCAGCAGCACGGGCGGCCCGTCGATTATAATATAATCGTAGCTCTTGCGCTGCATTGCGAGCAGCTCTTCCATTCTCGTGCTGCCGAGCAGCTCGGTCGGGTTTGCAGGCAACGGCCCGCATTCGATTATATCGAGTCCCTCTATGCCGCTCGGCCTGACCGCTTCGGCGGGAGTGCACTGGTGCATCAGAACACTGCTCAAACCAAAATCGAAATGCTCCGCCGATTCTTTAGCTTCCGCTTTCGGAAAAAGCGAGTGCAGATTAGGCTGCCTGAAGTTGGCATCGATCAGCAGCACTTTTTTATCCGTAGCGACAAAAGTCGTTGCAAGATTCACCGCCATAGAAGTCTTGCCGTCCCGTGCCATGCCGCTGCTGATAAGCAAAGTCTTAAAAGACTCCGGAGGGCCGGACAGCTTCAGGTTTGTACGGCATCGCCTGTACGATTCGCTTGTGACCGAATAAGGCGCCTGGCGAACAACGTGACATAGCTCTACCCGGCGAACCTGACTATCCTCAGAGGCATCGGGGATGATACCAAGAAGCGGAATACGCAAAAATCTGGCAACGTCGCTCGGTGTCCGCACAAGGTCGTTGGCAAGCTCGACAAGAAAGGCAAGACCTAACCCAAACAGCAGGCCCAATATCATGCCGCTCGGGAACCAAAGCCACCACTGGCGGGAAAAAACCATTTCCAGCGGTATCGGAGCAAGCCCGACAGCCAGTACCTTCGGCGTATCGGGGTCATTGTACATTATCTTGAATTTCTCAATCTGCTCTTTGATTGAGTCAAGCATTGTGAGTCTTTCGTCCCTTATTTTCACTCCCTTTTCATATTGTATTCGGGCGATATCAAGCTCTTTTTTCTTTGCTTCCGCCTCCTGCCGGAGTGCTTCCAATTGTTCGAATCTTGTTTTTAGGACAACCAGGCCGTCCCGTGCATTCTCCAGGTTCGCCCGCCGGGTCTGCTCTGCGATTTCTTCTTTTCTTTGCTCTCTTCTTTTTTGGGTCTCGCTTATCAGCTCTCTTGTCTGGCGCACATCTCTGTGATTCTCGCCGAACTTCGTGAGCCTGCCCGAGAGCTGGGCTTCCAAAAAGGCAAGCTGCTGAGCAAGGGTAATCATCACGGGATCTCGTTCTATCTGAAATTCAATCTGCTCGGCAATCGGCTCCTCCGCCAATCTCTGAAGATTGACGAAATCGGCCTCGAGCTGCTTTATTGCCAGATCGAGTTCGTTCTTCTGAAGTTCCAGACTATTGAGCCTGATCGTGATTGTGTGCTGGAAATAGCGTCCCGCAGGCTGTTCAAGATCGGTTAGATTATATCTTTCGCGGGTATCATCCAATCCTTTATTAGCCGAATCTAATTCCCTTTGAACCCGACCACGCTGCTCTTCAAGACCATTGAGCTTCCTGGATATTTCCTGCTGTTCGGTGTCTCCTCTCGTGGCAAGGAACAGACTCAGCATTTCGTTAACGATATCCGCTGATTCACTGGCGGCACTACAGGTCATAGATATCTCAACAAACTCGCTGTCCCTGTGAGCATAAGCACCGAAATGTTTGTTCAGGTAGTTAACCGCTCTTCTCCTGTCACCGTCCCAGCGTTTAAACCACCTGGTCTCTTTGACTGTATCCCTGTCGAGCAAATCTTCCAGTGTGCTCTGCTGTTTTATAAGGTTGGCTATGGATTGACGATAACCGTATAAAATATCCTTCTGCAACTGAACGGTCCCGATTGTCATCGGGTCTTTTTCTGCCGGGGGCAAGACCTGGATAAAAGTTTTAGCGGTGTATCTTGGGTAGCGCATCTGCAGGAGCTTCCATGCTCCGCCACCAACTCCCAAACCCAGCACGGTAAGAAAAATTATCAGCAATATGTGGCGGCGTAATATTCCGAAAACCTCTTTCGCTGTCAGCGAGGCTGCCGCAGGGGACCTTGGTCCAACCGGCCCTGACATCCTGCTCGAAGCTCTGGGTTTTTCTTCTGCCATTATGATCTCCGTTCAGAACTACCCAAACAAAGCGAATAACGCTTTATGAGTATCCATTTTTTTCGCATTGTCACTAAGGCGAAACACGCCCAATAGCAATTTCTATTCGCTGCCGGGCTTTTTGTGACAATCTGTCCGCACCCATTTCCAAAGCTTTTTTATAAGCATCAAGTGCTTCGCTTTTTGCTCCGAGTTCCTCTTTTATCATGCCTTTATGCTCATATACCTCTGCCGGCACGAGATTTTTATCCTGCTCATAATGTTGCAAAGCGGCCGCCAGAAATTCCGCTGCCTGCTCCTTTTTCCCATTCTTAAGCAACACATAAGCATAAGTATCCAGTACTATCGGACTATCCGGTTTGGCATCCAGCGCCCTTTTGGCATATTTAAGAGCCTCCGGAAGCCTTTCATTATTCTCGGCAAGCAAATACGCCAAATTATTGAGAACAGTCGTTACTCCGGTATTACTCGGCATTTTAGCCAATAGACTTTCGTAATCTGAGATAGCTGTTTTCAGATAATTCTTATCGGAACTTTTCTCGTTCAATAAGATCAAAATATCGCCCTTTTTAAGGGTATAATCGATTCTGCGAAGACTATCGGCGCCCGTAAGATCGATACATTTGCTGATATAATTTAGGGCTTGCTCGTACTGACCTGTAATCTTTGCAAGGTTGAACATAGTAAAATTAGCAGCGAGAGAATCGGGCTCGGTCGTGAGTTTTTGCCTGCAAAAGCTCATGACTTCCTCGGCCCCCACAATTACGTACATTCTAAGCAGGATATCGGCGGCAAGCATTTCATTGTCTCCGGCCACATCAACAGCAGCCCGGCAGTATTGTATAGCGGCCGGTTTATCGCCGAGGATCATCTTCGCCTGAGCCATTGACAGATATGCAACCGGAGCAAGAGCACCATCCTTATATTTTTCACACTCTTCAAAGACCTTATCCAGCTTCGCGGGATTGAAGTTTGCGG
>CAYTNN010000042.1:0-11423 GCA_964439135.1 uncultured Pirellulales bacterium | reverse complement strand
GTAAATATGCTCGAGCAATGACATCGCTTCCAAAGGAGCACCCGGCGCATTAATCGTATTCCTGAGCTCTGTGATAGCATCCTCATACCGCTCGGTTTGCAGAAAAGCCTTTGCCAGAGAAATGCGAGTCGCAGGATCATCCGACAATATCTTGCTTTTCCGAAGGTCACTGATTGATCTATCATAATCTCCACGGAAGAAATTTATTTCACCTTTTAACCGCCATGCCGTCGGGTTGTCCGGATTGCTCTGAAGATTTTCATTAGCCTTCTCCAGCGCCTTGTCCAGTTGTCCCTGTCTCATCAAAAGCCACGCCTGAAGTAGCAGCATTCTTGGCTCATTCGGATACTTTTCCTTAAAGCTCTGCAGCTTGTATTGGGCCTCTTTAATAAGACCAACTCTAAGAAAAGCCTGAATTTGAGCCAGGTTGTTTTCTACTGTATTCTCAACGGCTACAAGTTCTTCGGAATATTTTTTTACAGCTTCCCTGTCGGAGGTTTGTTCCGCGACAAGCAGCAGGCCTTTGAACACACCGCTGTCTTTTGTGCCGCTTTTGTATAACTGCTCCAAAACCCTCCTGGCATCCTCATATTGGCCGGCCTGATAATAATGGTCCCAGAGCAATTTTTCTTCCTTTGATTCGGCAAGAAGTTTCATTGCTTCTTCGCCCTGTCCCCTTGCCCGGAAGTATTCCGCATAGTAATAGAGCATCCGCTTGTCACTCGGATCCATTTCTTTTGCCTGCTCGAAAGCGGACCCGGCAATAGCGAACAACGCTTCTTTGCTTTGAGGATTTGCTTCTTTGACAGCCGCTTCGGTTGCGAGTTTCCCAAGAAGTATGGCGTTTTCTATCGTCGGATTTGCTCTTTGTAAATCCTGCCGAATCGCTACCGCTCTTAACGGCTCTGTCGGGGCTATATAGTCGGCGTACAGGCCATACAGCATAATGTCGCCGGAATTTAATGCCATCGCTCTTTCCAGAGCATCCCTCACTTCGGCTACCTGAGCGGCGGAAACATTACCGCCAAGCTGTTGATTCCGGCGATATAATGCAATGGCCGATGCTTTAGCAATAGTTCCATCGAGGGGATTTAAAGATGCCGCACTGCGGATATCCTCCATGGATGCGTGTTCATTTCCAAGGGCTGCATTGATATTACTCCTGAGCATGTAAGCACGCGAGAACACAGGTTTTTGTTTCAGGCATTCATTGACTCTTACTAATGCGTCCTTGAATTCGCCTTTAGCGGCAGCCAGCCGAGCGGCAAAATCCTGACCCTGGCAACCATCGAGGTTTTTACTTCGGACTATCTTTATTACCTGCTCTGCCAAATCCCAGTCTTTCGTTCCAAATGCTATGTCAAAAAGATAGTTTGCCGCAAGTTCTATCTGCTCAAAGTCAGAACTCTCAGGAATCAGCTCCCGTGAAGCACCTGTTTCAAGTGCCTCTTTCAATTGACTTCTTGCCTTCTCCGGTTCGTTATATCTGCGATAAAAAATCCCAAGCTGAACTTTCCTGCGAATCGGGTCGGCAATACGAGACAGTACCTGTTCTTCTATTTGTTGACGCCTTTGTTGTGTAAGTTTTGCCGGATCAGGTTCAGAAAGCATCTGTTTGTAAACGAGCAATGCCGGACTATCCGGAAAATTTTCTAAAAAGCGATTAATCACACGCAAAGCCTGATTTGTTTGCCCTTGCGCCATAAAATTTTTACAAACGTCAATAACAGAAGCCTGTTCGACAGAATTTGGTTCTATCGAAAGTAGTCTCTCCAGCAGTTCGACTTCATGTTTCCTTAAATTATCCAATTCTATTGCCATGAACTGCCGGGTATTGTCCTGCGAGTTGACAGGTTCCTGTTCACCGGTCCTTGTTTGCTGTAAATTAATATCCGAATTTTCCTGCCTTTGCTTCTGCGCTATGGCCAGTTGTATATGCCGCATTTTGGTCTGTGTCAGCACCAGGTTTAGTTTAATTGTTTCAGGCGCATTCACGGGCCTTTTTGCCAATTCTTTTTCAGCTTCGTCAAACTGTTTAGCTCCTATATAAGCCTTTATACGAAGTTCCTGGCTTCTCTCGCTGGAGCCGATATATTCTTCGAAGGCATTTATGTTTTGTATGGCATCCGACCACCTGCCGTACTTGATAACAACATCAACATAATCCAATCTCGATTCAGGCTTGATCTGACCAATTCCTGAATAGATCGCACTTATGAGAAATTCATTGACAGCACCAATTTCAGAAGTGTCCTTAAAAATCTTCGCAAGAGTATAAGCAAGCTGTGCAAATTCCGGATCTCTCGGCCAGGGTAATTCAGGTGGTTTTACTGCCTTGAGTTGTTCATAAGCATCATACAACAGTACGATGGCGGCTTGTCTGTTGCCCTCGACAAGCTCAAGCATTCCTTTCCATTTAACAACCAGCGGCTCCTGGCCACTGCTGAATATCTGCTCAATTTCATGCACGGCCTGCTCAGCACCGCTCAGCCAGGACTGAGTTTTCTCTGCTGTTGCCTGCTCGGAAGGTTCAAGTATCTGATCGGTATAACAATTCGCCAGAAGAGCATACAGAATGAATTTATTATTGATATTTGCCCGCTGCCGGGGGCCCGGCATTTCCTGAGCATCCGGCAAAGTTAACGCTCTGTTTGCTATTTCTATTGCTTTATCAATCTGCGAGTTCCGAGCATAAATAGAATAGCTGCGGTAGTACAAGTTAGCCGCATGGATGGCGTAAGTAACATTTTTTTCATCCAATTGAATTGCCTTTTCCGCGGCCTCAATAGACTTGTCAAGATTTGCCGAACCCAACCGAGGCCCTGAAAAAATCGAATAGGCCGAATAGAAGTTGGAAATTGCCGCAAATGCTTCGGCGCTGGTGCTGAATCTCTCAACAAGCGATAAATATTCCGGCTCAAGTGATTGAATTTGTTCTTTGAGCTGCTCAGAACTGCTGCCTCGGGCAAAATTAAGCTTCTGAGTTAGAAGATTAATGTGCGCTTCGGGATTATCGTTAGCGGCATTGACCGCCTGCTCCAAAATCGCAAGCCCCTGCTTTGCAGCTTTATCTCTTTCTTCAAAGTTACCTCTTGAAGCAAAAATCTCCCCTTTAGTCACGGCCGCCCGCGCCAGATACCAGTAGGCATCGATATTACCTGGTTCAAGTTCCTGTACTTTTTTCAAATCATTGACTGCCTGCTCAAGCGACTCGTCTTTGTCGGTTACAGTTCCCAGACTTGCCATCTCAAGAGCGGCTCTTCCCCTGAGCAAATACAAATAAGGCCCTAAAAGCTGCCGGCCGGCTATTTCTCCTTCCATTTCAGAGACATCCAGCTCGGCTGTATCTTTCATAAGCAACTCGTCATCCTGGGCCACTTTCAAAAATTCCGACGCCTGCTCGTGCACTTCTTTCCAGGCCCCGGAATTACCCGTATCGGCCAGTATGTAAAAGTATTTCAGCCGGCCATATCGAGCTTTCGCGTTCTTTGGATTGATCTTTACAATCTCGTCCCAGCATCCCAGGATATAGGGCCATTCTTTCGTTTCGAAGTACATATCCACCATTTTGAATAGAATCTCTTCTCTGAGCGAATCGGTCTTTGCCCTGCCGTACGCACTTCGAAAATTTTGTTTAGCCCTTTTATAATTTTGTTCTTTTGTCTGCTCGTCCGTTGCTTGCCGGGCTGCTTGTAACTCTGACTCGGCATCCCGGATAAACTCCTCGGGATCCTGGCTTAAACGCAGAACTACCGCAATAACAGCCAGCAGCAAAAATACAACAACCGCAGAACCGATAAACACGACTTTTTTGTTTAGCCTCCTCATTGCCATAAATTAACCTCATATTGTAAATTTAAATTGCAGGGTAGGCTTTAGCCCACCGCTTTAATGGTGGTGGGGCAAGCCCCACCCTACCTAATTTTTCCAGTCGGGCCAATACTCCAGCTCTAAAATCGGCAAAATCACCGTCAGGAGCTTTTCGCCCGCTGCTACTGCCTGTTCTTTGCCCGGGGCAACAGAACTTCTGTTAAAAACCAGCTCCACCTTGCAAAAATACGAATTTTTGCCGAAAAGGTTCTTATTCAAAGCTATTCGAGCTTCTTGACGGCTGTCCGCATACTGCCCGTTGACCTCAAAAAAGTACAAATTCGGTATTCTTTCGCCGCCCTGCCAAAGGCCGGTCTTTTTCGGGCCAAATACAAGGTACTTTGCCGGAACATTCGTATCGAAACCTTCGCCGTTGTTAATTTTAAACGTCACCGCCTCCGATCCGAGTTGTTGATAGCCCCCGCCGGTCCAGCATTCTTCCGGCACGTGCGGCACCCTGTCCGGAAGCTTGTAATATGTAATAAACAATAAAAATTCCTTTGCAGGGCTGTTGGCGGCTTGCTCGGTATCTTCCAGAACCCATTGAATGTAATCTTCCGTACCCAATGCCTTGAGTGTATCGGCGTTCTGGATTTTCTGCTTCGAAACCACCTTATAAGGCGTCAAATCCCTTTCATCCAGACTTTCCAGAGATTTCTTCAGCGGCAAAGGTTCCTTCCTGAAAACTATGCCCAGCTTTTTCATCGTAACCGACATACCGGCCCCCGCCGCGGCCAGGACCAGCACGCATATCAAAAAGGCCGGCTTTAAATAAACTCGCATGTCGTCTCTCGTATTACGCATCTTTTTTACGAACCACAATATCATCCGTAACCACATCAGATTCATCTATAAACAGGCTCGACATAAACCACGCAAGAATGCCATAAAGGCCGAACGCCAGCGGCAGCATTGCCAATCCGAGCATATCGTGATAGATGCCCTGAGCATATTTCGGATGTATCAGCACATAAATAAACCCGGTAACCGTAACCCGCACGATATTGCACAATATCGCTATCGGCACCGTGCTGGCCAATAAGATAATTCGCTGCCACAGCGGCCTGTAGTGCAGATACGCCATAGCAACCCCCAAAGCCAGAAAGGCCATCAACAGCCGCATCCCGCTGCACGCCTCGGCCACATCAAGGGCTGGCTCCAGCGGCCTGCCCTTGTAAAACACATCTATCACCACACCATTAGCCGTAGCTTCCAGTTCCGGGACTATATCCAATAAACCGCCCGCCACCGCGGCCGCCCATTGCCGCATCGGTATGGTCAGCTCCCTGTAATATCTCTCCGGCAACGGAACGGCAAAAATCAGGAAAGCTATCGGCAGCCATGTATGTTTAACCAGATGCCACCCGCCTAAAAACAATACAATCGCACCAAGTGTCGCTATCATATCGATGGAGCGTAAGTACCCATATTGGAGATGGACTATATTAAAAGGATAAAACAGAATCCCGAAAATCAGGATGACCAGACCGAGATAATTCGGCTTAAACTCGTCGTTCCAGGCGCAGCTAAGAATCTCCTGCCTTTTCTGGTTGACGAAATATAAGCTAAAAAGCGGAATTAAAAAACCGTGCGACCAACTGCTGTCAACAAGCCACCTGTTTACAATATCTGTTATTTCATTACGAAAAAGAAAGCAGAACAATCCGGCTATTATCAATATCTTGATGTAATTATGCGCCCCGAGTTCACGCCATTGATGTTTTTGAGGCGGCGTAGTTCTTCGATGTATCCTTGTTCCCATTGCGTCATTTTTCACGGGCTTGCCATTTTGCAACATAAAACAAATGGGAACCCGGCAAAATGGGCTCCCTCTGCAATAAAAGAGGCACTTGGCATTGCCGATTTTCGATTTACGAATTCCGATTTTAAATCGGCAATCGATAGACAGTTCAACAATATCAGCTTTAAGCTATATTAGAACCAATCCGGGATAGGCCTGCGAGTGCCGAAATCTCTGTCCGCGAAATTACGGTCATAAACAAAGCCGAATCCGTAAGTTGCCCGGAATGCATTTCGCAAAATCGCACGCCATCTGGCGGTGGCATGTGTTCCAACATTGATTAAATCATGCGGTTTAATAAAGAAGTCCGGCTGCTCACCACTGGCGATTTTATCAAGATCCACCATCACTATTTCTTCTTTTTTCCTGCCGATTCTTCTGATTACTTCACACCGTTTCGGCCATGCCAGAGGCCCCAGGCCGCCCGCAGCGGCTATAGCCTGCTTTAATGTCATCGGTCGACCCGTAAGAGGAATATATCCCGTACGGTTGACGTTACCCATAATACAGAATTCACCGACAATATCAACAGGAACAAAAATCGAATCACCGGACTTTATCACGATATTATATCGCGGATCTCCGGCAAGCAGCTTGTCGGCAGGAATCCTTATGAGCCGTGTACCGGCACCATCCGGTTCCACTGCGAGAACCGGCGCCCCATCTTCTGGCGGAGCCGCCAATTGTTCGCCCGGTCCCATTTTTATAGCCGGCTCTATCGGCTTCGGCGTGCCGACTTGAACCGGAACCCATTTACCATTCTGGAAGATCCACTCGATATGCCCGGCCGGCACTTTTTCCGCTTCTGCCGGCCTGGGTGTTCCAACCTGAACTGGAATCCATTTACCATTCTGGAAAATCCACTCGATATTCCCGTTCTGATCCGGTAGTTCACCTGTCCCTTGCGGGCTTGATGGTGCAGCGGACGGCCTCGACGCCCCTTCCGTCCTCCTCTGGCGGGAAGCCGGTTCCCGCGGCGAGCTGATTTCACCACCGTTATGCTCGGACAATGTCTTCAGTATGTCTTCGACACTTGCCGGCTCGGCTACCGGCTCCCGTAGGGCCGGCCGGCCGTTTGAAATACCGATATCTTTTGCATACAGCCACCGCGAAGTCGCGTCGTTGAATTGCCCGAAACTGCTCGGCGATCTCGAATATTCCCCGTCCGTTACCATCTCAGACGAAGAGATAACCACGTTACTTTCCGGCCATTGATATTGTGCCTGAGGCGTGATATTATTCCGCCTCTGTCGCACGGGCCTGGTAGTCTGCGGTTCGATAACCTTCAACTCAAGTTCACCGAATCCAGGATTGATCGAATCGGGGGCTTGCTGCTTGTCACTACCAAAGCGGGAAACATAAATATAGCTTACGTTGAACTGCCTTGGTCCACCTGCTGTTGCAAGGGCATCGGTCAGCCTGAAATTATATCGCGGAATAAAGTACCGGCCCGGAAGGGGCACTCCGTCACCCAATACTGAAAAAGCACGCTGCTGGGACCTGACTAATGCCACGGTCACCGACGGCTCTTTCAATATGCTCGGAGACAGAATCCTCCTTATCTGATCTTCGAGCTGAGTCTCGGTCATGCCCGCCGCCTGAATTACTCCAACCTCAGGTACGGACATCTTTCCCGTCTCGGTGACTACATAACTGTTTGCGTATTGAACTCCTTCCTGAAGCAGCTCGAATATTGCCACGCTGACGACATCGCCTGACCTGAATACATAATCAGACTCTATCGCTATAGTATCTACCGGCAGCGGCTCTTCGGCGCCTTCCCAGGCCTCCGGTTCTTCCTCGGCCACGCCAAGAGAATCCAAAATCACGTTGACCGCCGGAACGGGGCGGAACCTGCCTACCTGAGACGGATCAAAAAACTTATTCCCACAGCCGGAAAAAAGTCCTAAAAAAAGCAAAAATAAAGCAGCATATAAGAAGGAAAAACTCTTGCCTTTACCTTCCGGCATTACCATTTTCATAACAATAAATTTCCAAAAAACACCGAGCTTCATAGTGAATCCGAACCTTATAAACTGCCAAAATATGCTCTCACACGATGGAATGTATCGGTTTTATGACTTATACGCTTAACTTTTTTTACTACCATAAAAGCATTACATTCGAAGTAAACAAAGTGCCCAAACGCCGCTTTCGATACATTGCCATTTAGGTCTGATAATTATTTGAATACCTATATTGACAGAATCACCTCTTGAGCAGAAAATCTTTTTATCAACACCGGCAATTTTTATGAATCGCCAGGTAAAAATCATGCCCCTACGGCAACAAAATACAAGTTCTCCATGTCCCGTCTCCAAACAGGGAAAAAACATTTCGATTACGGCGGTTCGCATTGACACAATCTGTGTTTCTTACTTTTTTGAGACTTTTTTCGGTTTTCCCTGAATTTTTCTGGTATAATGCCGCCTTATATCTCATAAAACCCGATTCACGATTTGTGACAAACACTTTAAGAACATTTATTTAAGGAGGTACAGACAATGCTTAAGTCAAAACGTTTGAGAGATATTGCCGCTACGGGGCTGTTGGTTCTGTTCATTTTTACCGCGGCACTGAGCGCGCAAAGCCCGACAGACAGCGAACTGCTTAAAATGATCCCGGCGAAGACTTTATTTTGCGTCCGAGTGAACAATTTCGACTATACTCTGAATCAAATAGACCAGTTCCTGGCCGGCGTATCGCCTATGCCTATGGGGGTCTCCATGCTGGTTCGTATGCAGCTCGCAAATCTGCTGGGCAGCCCGCAGTTGACCGGCCTGAATACTAACGGCAGTTTCGCGGTGTTCGGCGTAACTATGCCAGGCGAGACAACGCAAACCGACGCGACCCCAGACATATTTGTCGGTGTCCTGGCTCCCGTTACGGATTATAAACAGTTTATCGAGGGCAATACAAATTGTACCGAAGGCGATGAAAAGGGGATTTCTAAAATCACAATGAACGGAGCGCCTGTAATGCTTGCTGCGAAAGCCGGCAATTATTCGCTCATGAGCTGGGCGAACGATTATGAAAAGCTGGTTACGATGACAAAAGCGATTTCAGCGACCGGCTCAACGGGACTTTCCGGCATTCTTAAAGCCGCCGATGCGAAACAGGCAGAAACCGAACCGATCTGGGCGTATGGTAATGTGGAGCAAGTATCCGGGACTTTCGGTTCAATGATCTCCGCTAAAATAGAAGAGATTAAAACGTTGATGAAAAGCATGCAGGCCAGCCAGCCAGGGGCATCATCTGCAAGCGTCCAGAACATAATGAATATGTATGCCGGCATTCTTGAAACGCTGATGAAGGAAACACAATCCGTAAGTATAGCGATTAATCCAAAACCCGATGTTTTGAATATCACCAAAACCGTCTCGGCCATCCCCGGAACGGATATGGCGAAGATGTTGACGGCGGATGGCTCGTCGCAACGGGAAAATTCGCTCCTGACGTATCTGGAAGACGGGGCTATGGCGAACTTCGGAGCTACTGTTAATACGTCCTTCTGGAAAAAGCTTAATGTCAGAAGCATCGATTTGATGGCCATGATGAGTGGTGATAGTATGAGCGCGGAGAATATTACACAATTTAAAACTCTTGCATCGAACGTCACTGACTGTCTTGACGGCCCCTTGGCGTATTCGATTTCAAACGACGCCAAAAATAAACCGCCTTTCACGGTGAAGTATGTTATAGCGGTTAAGGACGAGAAAAATTTCAACCAGTTAATCGAAAAAGCAACGGACATAATGACCACCAGCGGCCTCATGGATTTCTATAAGAGCCTCGGAATAGAAACCAGCTTCAGTATGAAGCGAGACGTCGACAGTTACAAAGGTATTTCAATAAGCTCAGCGAAGTTATCCATGAAATCCACCGATGCCAATTCGCCGCAGGCCCAGATGATAACCTCCATGTACGGCGACGGATTCGATTACCGATGGGGCATGGTTGACGGGCTTTTTGCCTGTGCCGTCAGCGCCGATGTCAATTCAACGATACGCGAGCTGATAGACCAGGTCAAAACCGACAGCCCAAAACAAATCGGAACCGAGATGAAAACCGCCCTGTCGCTTCTGCCGGAAGCAAACAAAACCGATTTCGTCATAACATTTAATGTCCTGCGACTATTCAATTTTGCAACATCGCTGGTCCCCATGCCAATACCACCGATGGATGTTCAGACCAGCAGCAATATCGTAATCGCAGGCAGAGCCGCCGACAGCAGGATGGTTGTGAATATGGCCATACCGAAACAGCATCTGATTGAGGTCGTTTCGGCCTTTATGATGATGCAGCAAAAAATGTCACAGTGAATTAGTGAGAAGGCAGGTTCGGCAAACATAAAAAAGAAGGTCGGGTCTGAACGGCCCGGCCTTCCTTATATTTTATTGAGTGCGCTTTATGTGTGAGAGGTCTATTTTAACCAGCCGCTTTTGCGAACGGTCCCGGGCGTCAGTTTCGAATATTTCTATCCTGGTCGGGATTCTGGGGGCTCCCTTTTCAACTTCTTGATAGTCGTAGCCGCGTACATATTGTATGGGCTTTTCGCGGGCAGCCCCTGTGTTCAAGCAGGCAAGCCGAATCATATCGACTAAAGAGCTGTCCCTGTCCTGATAGAAAACCGCTTCAGATATACCGGCAGTAAGGTCCTTGCCCTGCGTGTCAATCGGGTAATACCATTTTCCCTGCATTTTGACCGGAGTAGATTGTTTGGTAAACTCAATCGAACTGTCCAGAAATCGTGCCGGGGCTGTTATGATATTCAATATCACTTCTGCAAAACAGCGGCTCGGCACAGCTTTCGGCAGGGCATCAATTTGACCGGCCCCTCGCAGAACGTTAAATTGCCCATTCGAAAGTTGCCAGACAAAAGCCCCTTTAGGCTCGTCGGCCGATATCTGAATGGAATTTGACCAGGGATGAACCTCGTAACGCTGCTCGGTCAGGTAGAAACTGCCGTCCGGCCGATAAAACGTAACCACACAATCAAGCTGCAGCTTAGTGGTCTTCTTCCAGGCATCCAATCCACCCGTTGCATCGATCGCCCGCGCCGCCTCTTCGGACGGAGGCCAAATCGCTTCAAGTTCCGCGCCACGAGCCAGAACATCCACATCTTCCTTTTGTTTTTGCTCACAACCTGCAAGGGCAAAAACCACTACAAGAACCAGGCAAATTGTCCGGAACCC
Source organism: uncultured Pirellulales bacterium (assembly GCA_964439135.1). Classification (GTDB taxonomy): domain Bacteria; phylum Planctomycetota; class Phycisphaerae; order Sedimentisphaerales; family Anaerobacaceae; genus JAFGPJ01. Next base: position 557 of record CAYTNN010000042.1, on the reverse strand, counting down.
CATTTTGAGTTTTGTGTCGAGAGCGTCCCGCCCTCGAATCGCGGGCAAGATGCCCGCGACACGACTCAAAATGGAAATCCTCTCTGATATCCGATTTTTCATTTCCTCTAAGCCTCCTATTACCGGTTATTCATCGCAATTTAGATTTGCAAGCTGCTCCATAAGAGCATATCGTTTGACCGCATCGTTACTTGCAAGTTTCATTAACTGTGCCGCAGCTTCCGGCTTCGATTGCTTCAGCGTTCGATAGCGATTCTCGCCATAGGCATACTCTTCGAAATCAACCGTCGGAGCTTTCGAATCAAGCTGAAGCGGATTCTTACCCTGCTCTGTAAGTCTCGGATCGAATCTGTACAACGGCCAGTGCCCGCAGGCGACGGCCTTTTTCTGTTCCTGATTACCCAGCGTCATATTGATGCCGTGGGCGATGCAGTGCGCGTAAGCAATAATCAGCGACGGTCCCGGATACGCCTCGGCCTCGGCAAAGGCCTTTACCGTTTGGTTGGTATTCGCTCCCATCGCTACCTTTGCGACATAAATGTTGCCGTAGGTCATAG
>CAYTNN010000041.1:12515-26202 GCA_964439135.1 uncultured Pirellulales bacterium | reverse complement strand
AAAACGACGAAAAATTGAGCTTAAGTTGAAAAAACAAAGCCAATTTGCGGTAGGGCGAAATGAATGTAAGTTTCTATTTGAAAGGTGATTATGAAAAATTTTGCGATTTTGGGCGGCGAAAAAACAAACCCAATTCAAAGCCAAACAAACCCAATTCGGTTAGCCCCCAGACCTGCGCTGGGGGTTGAAAAAACAAAGCCAATTTGCCGGCGGGTGAAAATGACGCAAACTCTTATATGAAAGGATATTATGGCAATAAACCGCCCTGCGGGGCACGAAAAAACAAAGCCAATTCAAAGCCAATTCCGGCTGCGTCGTCTGGTAGATCGGGCGAAATTGGACGTAAAACGAGACCTATTAGGTTAGATATGTTATATTAGTGAGACAGAGACGCCCGGCAGTGCCGGCCCTATGTTTAATCGGAGGCCTTACGATTATGATTAGGTTTGTCTGCAAATTATGTGGTGAACAAATCAGTGTCCAGGACCAACTCTCAGGCAAGCAAATGGAATGCCCTAAGTGCAAAAGCATTAGAGTTATACCTGATAAGTCGCCCAAGATAAAATTCCACTGCAAGAGTTGTGGCCAGAGGATTCGTGTCGCTCAGATTCACGCCGGCAAAAAAGGGAAATGCCCAAAATGTAAGAAGCTAATTGAAATTCCCACTCTTCAGGAAGGGTTTGCTGAAGGTTCCGGGATGGTCACTCTTGTATGCTCAATTTGCAATGAGACAATTCATGTCCCGGAAGGTTCGAGAGAGGAATTCATAAAATGTCCAAAATGCAGCAGCTATGTGGAAGGATTATCCAAAGATGACTGAGCGTTTGCCATTCCGGCGTAAATGCAATTTTAATGGAGATCAAAAATGACAGGCTATAGGAAACAACTCACGTTCTGCGTATTAATTCTCTTTGTACTTTTATGCAAATCAGCTCAGGCAGAACCGACAAACGGGCCCCTGCGAATTTGCCCCGACAATCCGAGATACTTCGCGGACGCTGATGTAAAAGCAATCCTGCTCGTCGGTTCACATGTCTGGTACAACCTCGTTGACATGGGGGCTCAAGACCCGCCCAAACCATTCGATTATGAGGCATATCTCGACTGGATGGGCAAGTACGACCATAACTTCATGCGCATGTGGGCATGGGAGATGGTCAAGTGGGACACGCAGGGCAACAACCCCAAAATACGCAACAACATCACGGAGTTCCATGTTTATCCGCATCCGTGGCAACGCACCGGCCCGGGCAAAGCCCTCGACGGCAAGCCGAAATTTGATCTTGCAAAATTCGAGCCGGAATACTTCCAGAGACTGACCGATAGGGTCGATCTCGCTCGCAAGCGCGGGATATATGTCTCGGTCATGCTGTTCGAAGGCTGGGCGATGCAGCGAGTCGAGGACGGCTGGAAATCGCATCCGTTTCATCCCGAAAATAATATCAACGGAGTCAACGGCGATTTGAACAGGGACGGCAAGGGCCTGGAAGTGCACGAACTTCTCGTTGATGCCGTGACAGAAATTCAAAAGGCATATATCCGAAAAGTTGTCGATACAGTTAATCGCTTTGATAATGTCCTGTACGAGATTTCCAATGAGAACCATCCCGAATCCACACAGTGGCAATATGCGATGATACGATATATCAGGGAGTACGAAAAAGGCAAGTTCACACAGCACCCGATTGGGATGACGTTTCAATTCAGGGGCGGAGCGAATAAAGATCTATTCGAGAGCCCGGCCGACTGGATATCCCCTAATCCGGAAGGCGGTTATAGAGACAACCCACCGGCAAACGATGGAAAGAAAGTAATCATCACCGATACGGACCACCTCTGGGGCATTGGAGGAAACCGGGCATGGGTATGGAAGAGTGTCACGCGAGGCCTGAATCCTATTTTCATGGACCCATACGACGGCATAATATTAGGCAAGAGGTTCGATCCCGACTTCGAGCCGATACGGCACAGTATGGGATACGCGCTGGGATTCGCACAGCGGATGGATCTGAACAAATGCAAACCGGTGGCTACGGGCTATTGCCTCTCGAATCCGGGCAGACAGTACCTGGTCTATCAACCTACGACGGGTGGTCCGGTCAAGCTAAAACTTAGTTCGAGAGAGTATAGCTTCGAATGGTTCGATCCCGGTTCGGGCAAAACTGTCACAACGGGCAAAATCCGCGGGGACGAAAAGAAGGAAACAACTTTCTCCAACCCTGTAGAAGCAGATGCCGTTTTGTATGTACACTTGGCCGAGTCCAGGTGATTCGAGCCGCCTTTAAGGCGTAGGTTCCTGCAATTTAACGCACGATGATTCGCCCCGGCAGGCGGGCATGGAACATTAGCTCCGGCAATCAGTTCTTCTCAATCAGGCCGAGCCAGCGGATCTCACCGTAGCCTTTATGGGATATCGATAGTCTCGCAGGGCTGGCGACAACGATGTCGGCCTCGGCGAGTCCTTCTTTTTTGCTCAGAATCATCTCCAGCGGTTCTTGAAGTCCTTCGACCATGATTGTGCCGGTGTCTTCAAATGGGCCGAAACCGAGAGCCAGGTGGTACGTGCCGGGCTCAACACGGAATCGAAACTGCATATCTTCGCTAAGGCGGCAGCCGTCGCCGTCGAGTTTCGAGCGAACCCATTGGCGATTCTCGTCGGACATAGCGGGCTTGTTGAATCCGTAGCCCCGGTCCTGATTCCAGACATCAGCCGCCTTTACCGGCATATAGGGGAACCTGATCCCTTCGAGCAGGTACTCGCCTGCGCGGTCCGGCATCCCGAAGTCATATAGGTACTTACGGCACGCCACGGCACGCTCGCGACGCTTCTTCAACTCAAGCTGCTGGACGTCATATTTGGCAAGCAGCGTTTGCCAACCGGCGCCGGCGTCCATGTTGCGGATATAAATCGGATACGGGGTAATCTCTAATTGGGATGTATTCTCGGGTTCGAACGTGGCGCCAAAGGCGTCGGTGATTTCGCAAGGCCCCAGATTCAGGCCGAACCGGGCTTTGCCTTCGACCGTCCAGGCTGTCAGCAGCGGCTCATCGCCCTGGTTCCATTTCAACAGCCAGACGTTCTTATCCGGGTGCGGCAATCGCACCGCCTTGCCCTTGACGTCTTTGAACTGCCGCACGAGCGTCCCAAACGTGAACCATGATGGTTTCTCTGTGAAATCATCCCTGAGCAAACCGGAGCAGGCGTGCATTGAGGCAGTCGAACCGGATTCGCGATAAACAAAGACCTTGTCGACGCCAAAGGCAAGGCACAGCATCACAACTCGCGGCAGGCGGGCGGCCTGGATGGCTTCCGTCGTGCCGAAGGGACCCGCCGAATCGTAGCCGGTCTCGGTCATCCAGATCGGCATTTGCGGTGCGTATTGGTCTCGCCAGGCCGTGAGTTCCTCAATATCCTGTGGGAAAGTTGTGCTGCTGGTGAGCCTGGCATTGCCGTCCTCCCTTGCCGTTTCCGGTGGGTTCAGGCCGGAGTAGTAGTGCACGTTGATCACCTCGACAAAATCGAGCGGGCACTTTCCGTCTGGATATTTATAGGTGCGCATGCAGTTGACAATCTCTGTGGTTATGCCGGCGTAGCCTGCGCTGGTGACCGTGGCGGTAGGATCAGCCTTCTTGACTGCTTCAGCGCCGTAGCGCATCATTTTGTAGTACTCGTCCAGCGGGGCCGACCAGCCGCCCCAGGCGGCATCGGGCTTGGGATTAAGTCCGGGTTCGTTCCACATCTCGTAATAGTGTACCAGGCCCAGGCCGGACTTTTTGTCGCTGCTGAGTAAGGCGCCGGCCGGCTGCTTTGTATTGCCGTAACGCGCAGCGACCTGAAAACAGAACTCGCCGAACAGCGACAGGTCCTTAGGCGGAAACGTAATGGCTCGGTCGTCCTTGACGCCCGGCGGCGCGCTGGTGGCCCACTTGGGCGTTAGGAACATGTAGCTGAGGATGTTCAAACCGTTTTGGCGATACGTCTGGAATACATCGTCGGTACTGACATGCCATGGCGCCACCGATCCGTCGAAGGCGTATTTATGTGGTTCGGGCGAGACGAAGGGCCACTTCATGTTCTCGAAGCGCACCCAGCCTATGCCGAGGTCCCGCAGCTTTGGCGCCAATGGAGTGTGTGCGGCGTTGAGCCCGAGACGCGAATCCGGCGAGACGAGCGAGGGGTCGGTTTGCAGGGCGGTGAAAATGTGTCGGCAGACCATGCTCCGCCGGCCCAACCAGGCGGCCTCGATGCCGAATAGACAGGCCCCCGCCTCCAGCTTAACCTTGGCTGGGAGATCCACCATGCGGAAAGAGCGAGCCGGGACGGTGGCCCTGATACTGCCTTGATCCAGAACCGGGCCGACTTGCGGCAGTGCAATATTCTCGTCGGCAACGCCATCGTAAAGTCCCAGCTCGCAGGGGAACCTAATGGCGTGAACCTTCTTCTGCGGGTCGCCGGTATGATAGCGAAAGCGAATGACCTTTGCCTCGAAAGGCGACTCGATCGGATAATCCTTCCAGCCCCACTTCTTGTAGTGGTCGACGTTCCGGAGGCTCTCGACCGGTGTAAACGCCTTGCCATCCATCGAGACGGCGACATCCACGAACCATGTGTGGTTGGCATCGCCCGACAGCCAGGTCATCTTAGTGACCCGGCGGACCTTGTCCAACTCCACATATTGAAAAGCCTCAGTGAAATGGTTGGTCTTGTAGTCTGTGCCGGCGTCGGTCCATGGCTTGCCGTCGGTAAGCGAGCCATCTTCGATGATTTCACCATCGACAACGATCCAACTCCTGAGTCCCGGTGCATGATTGGATCCGAACACCGGATCGGGCAGTGGGATCGAGTAGAGCGCAGAGTCCATCTGGAAGGAATAGGCCAGATCAACGGCAATGGGTTTGTCGGTGTAGTTGACAGCCAGGATACTGGCAAGGATAGTCCGGCCCGGCTCGACTTTCTCTGGAGCAAAGGTTTCAATAGTCAGATCCTCCTCATCCGGCAGACCGCTTCGATCCACGACGGCCGACATGCCGTCAACGATCATTCGTGTCGCTCCCGGAGCCCTGGCGAACCAGACCACCTGCTGGCTACTCAACGGCTGATCGATCAAACCGTTCTTGTCCGGCTGCGGATAGGACTGCTGGACATGGTTGCCGCTGGTGGCAAACTCGACCCACTTCCAACCGCTCCAGTCGGCCGGGATCAACATCATGAACACTTCACTCTGGGCGTCATAGACTTGAATGCCAAGCTTCTCGATATTGGCGTTCTCCTCCAAATAGACCCAAAGGGCGAGCACTTCTGTCTTGCCGGGCAACAGGCCGTGGACGGAGAAATCCCCCTTGGCCCCTGCAATCTCGGCATAGGCTCCGAACACCAGGGCGCTGCGGCCAACCTTTGGCTGCGCAGCCTCAGCGGTTTTGACTACGAAGTCTTTCATCCGCCAGCCTCCGCTGCCGATATCGTTATCCGGCTCCATCGGATTGATCAAAACCCGTTGGTGGTTCTTCTGATTCTCGCCGGCTCTCATGGGGCCGAGCCCTTTAACCGGCGTTTCGCCGGCACTAACGGCCGAGCCGATTGCCAGCCCGGCAAGAAACATCATGCCGAACCTGATCGATTTGGAAACACGGCCCGTTTTTCGGTTTCGCCTCGTGCAGATACTCACTTCCTTCCCATATAACATTATATATTCTTGCTCAGTTGCACACTTGAGCCTGTTCTGTGACATGCTATCAAGTCTGTCGGATTATGCAACTGGGATTTCCTATATACACTTCTCGTAAGAGAAGGCCGGCTGTCGAGAAAGGAAGGTCTATCTGAGAACACAACTCGACTGCGCTGAGGAATCGCCGGGCAGAAGAATATGTCTTCACCCGTTACCGCCAGACTAATGTCAATCTGCGAAATGCGATACAAAACGAGACCCTGCAACACAATGCAAAGCCTCAGTGGGCCGGGCAGGATTCGAACCTGCGTAAGCTTCCGCTAATGGGTTTACAGCCCATCCCCTTTAGCCACTCGGGCACCGACCCTATTCGATTGTAGGGGCAGGCCCATGTGCCTGCCCTGGGCAACCACACAGGGTTGCCCCTACATTCGATCGTAGCTATATTAAAATCGAAAAGCGATGTATTGTCAACAGCCAAAAGATAAAAAATCAAATCGAGCCAAATTCAGGCCGAATTGAGCTGAGCCGGTAAAACCGGAAGGATTTTGCGCAAGATGTTTATGTACTTGCTCTCTTAAAATTACAGAAATCGCAAAAAAGGCCGCCGGCTTGTCGTTCCCGGCGTCTGAGATCTCAATCCAGCTTCATCGGGAAGTAGTTTTTTGCGTTGTTGAAGCAGATGTCCTCAACCATTTTGCCGAGCAGCTCGATATCGTCCGGCAGAAGGCCCGCTTCGACGTCGCTTCCCAGCATGTTGCAGAGGATCCTGCGGAAATACTCGTGCCTCGGATACGAGAGGAAGCTGCGCGAGTCCGTGAGCATACCGACGAACCGGCTCAGCAAGCCCATATTCGACAGCACGTTCATCTGCTCTTCCATGCCGTCCTTCTGGTCGAGGAACCACCAGCCGGAGCCGTACTGCATTTTGCCCGGCACGGAACCGTCCTGGAAATTGCCGACCATCGTCGCACACAGGGCGTTGTCGCGTGGATTGAGGTTGTAGAGAATGGTTTTGGGCAGCTCGTTTTTCTTATCGAGCCGGTCGAGAAATTTCGAAAGCGGCCGGGCTAACTCGAAATCGCCCATTGAATCGCCTCCTGCATCCGGGCCGAGGGCCTTGAACAGCCGCGTGCTGTTGTTCCGAAGCGCGCCGAGATGAAGCTGCTGGACCCACCCGGCTTCGTAGTCCATCAGCGCCAGTTCGACAAACATCGCTGATTTGAATTTTAAACGCTCTGAGACACCCGGTTCTTTGCCGGACCTGACCTTGCTGAAGATATTCCTGATCTCGTTTTCAGTGTAGTCTTCGGCGTATGCTGTCTCCAGGCCGTGGTCGGAAAGCCGGCAGCCGTTTTGATGGAAATAGTAGTGGCGATTGCGCAGTGCCTCAACATATGAATGGAAGTCGGCTATCTCCATATCGCAAATCTCTTCGAGCTTATCGATGAATACGTTTAAGCCCTGAATGTCCTCGACGGCCATAGCCTGGCCGGGGCGGAATGCCGTGTGAACTTTAATCTCGAAGCCGTCGGAGCGAATTTTCTTGTGATGCTCCAGCGTATCGAGCGGCCCTTCGGTCGTACAGAGAAGCTTGACGTTCATCTTGCGCATTATGTTGCGGACACTGAAATCCGGCGTCCTGAGCATCTCGCTGCAGGCTTCGTAGATGCCCTTAGCGGTTTTGGGGCCCAGAAGTTTATCTTTTACGCCGAAAGGATTTTTCAGCTCAAGATGCGTCCAGTGATAGAGCGGATTTCGAAGACAGCACGGCACGGTTTGCGCCCATCGCTCGAACTTCTCGTAGTCACTTGCATTGCCGGTGATATATTTTTCCGCCACGCCGTTGGCCCTCATTGCCCGCCACTTATAATGGTCACCGTAGAGCCAGGCCTGGGTAATATTATCGAACCGATGATCGGCAGCGATAAGTTCGGCAGGCAAGTGACAATGATAGTCGTAAATTGGCATTCTACTGGCGTGTTCGTGATAAAGAATCCTGGCGGTTCTGGTTTGCAGAAGAAAATCTTCGGTGATAAATTCAGCCATTTTTTGTTCCTAATGTTATGGATAGCTTCCCGGTTATTTACTCTGGTTTGTTCGGATTATCCTGCTGTTGGTTTTCGGGTTCTTCGTCGCTGAATTTTTTACGCGGCGGCGGCTGGTATGCTGCCATTTTTTGTGCCCAGTCGGAAATCTCGCTCTTGGTCTTTGTCAGACGTTGTGATTGAGGTTTTGGCTGTTTTTTCTCTTCTTCACGCATCTTACGATCCCACATTACGTAGGCGATCCATCCGATTACCAGGGCCGGTAAGGCTATCAGCATAAATATTTTATACATTGTTTTGTTCCTTCATATTTGTACAATATCTCTAAAATGAGAAAATTTAGCGCTGAGTAGAATAATACACGAATCTGATGGGAAGGTCAATATTGCATATAAAGAAGTGCCGGGCGAAGATTCAGGAGGCAGATATCGCAGGCGCACTCAAGGCGGAAGATGTGCGCAGCGATTGTTTGGCTATTTTTCGTGCCGGTTACCGGATATTAGCGCAATCGCGACCCAAATGCCACTGGCGATAACTATCAAAGCGCCAATTATCACAAGAATAATGATAAGTAACTCCATCTTTTACGCTCCGGATTTATTTCTTTGAATCCAGTGCCCCAGAGCATACGCTAAAAGTGCCGCTCCGAGGGCAGGAATAATAATCAGCGGCGGTATCTCGACATCGGAGGGATACACGTATTTAAATATCAGCCACAGGGTTATCCACAGCATTATCGCGACAACCGTACCGACACCCATCGACAAGATGCCGGCAAGGGGATGTGGGCGCTTAATCCAGAGACCGATTATCAAGGTAGGCAGAATCGCCGGTGCCCAGATGGTGTAGCAGATAAGCAAACCGCCGATGATGCTGGGGACAGCAACCGCACCGGCCGCGGCGATTAAAGCAATAACAATCGTTGCTGCCCGGCCGACGTTCAAAGCGGAAGTGTCCGGCAATTTTACAAACGGCTTGACGATATCCTGAGTGAATGCCACGGCGCCGGCATTCAAGAGTGAGTCGAGGCTGGACATAACGACGGACACTAATACCACCAGCAGAAGCGCATAGCCGCTTGCGGGCAAGATTGATTTGACCAGGTTCAACAGAACGAAATCTTCACCCGTATCCATCGGGATAATACTTCGTGCCGTAATACCGAGCGCTATCATGGCCATAAACCAGAACACGCTGAAAAGGCCCGCCAAGATAAAGCCGTTCCGCGAGACGCGTGTCGTTTTGGATGCCAGGGCCCTGTTCGCATAGGGAGGAATGAGCGTTTCGCCGAGCAAAAAGGCCGCCAACAGGCCGACAATCTCGATAGGCGATGTCACTCTCAAACCGTTTGTCGTTGCGGCCGAAGCCTGACTGGCAAAAGTTGCCGCCCCGCCCTTCAGATGGAAGGCCAGCACGAATAACAGCGTGATCGGCAATAGTATGGCGAACGAGCTGAATTGAAAGGCGTCGGTTATGACGCTTGCTCTGAGTCCTCCGAACGTTGTGTACAAAGCCGTTACGGCAACGACTATAAAAACAGAGGACCAGAGCGGCAGTCCGAATACATCGCGCAATACGCCACCGCCGGCCTTGGCCATCACGGCAGAAAATCCGGCGCATAAGCCGACGGAAATAACCCCGGCAAGAATCTGGCATTTCTTGTCGTATTTCTGGCCGATAGCGTCACCCAGGGTATGACAATTTTTCAAAGCCCTGAGCCGGGGGGCAACGAAAAGCCCCACAAGGATATTTTGTGCTGAATAAGCCAGTCCGATGCCGAGAAAAAGGAATCCCCTTTCGAAGCCGCGCCCGACAAAGCCGATTGAAAAGCCCGGGCCAACGTAGGTCGCCGCCAGACTGCCGAAAACCAGCGCGAGCGGAAGCGACCGTTTGGCCAGCGAGAAGTCTTCGAACTCACGAGCGGCCCGTGCGCGCACGGCCACAAACGTAAGCATTACCACGTAGGCTAAAACAACAGCCACAGACAAGACCATTCCCACAGTTCTTGACCCTATTTGACGCTCTATATACTATCGGTACGACGGATGGTTTGAACGGGCCGGCACGGAGATTCTCGAACTCATCTTTACGGCATCCCGGGCGCTACCTCTCGCGTCTGGGCTCGTCACCGGGTTTGTCCAGGAACGTCTCTTCCTCAAGCTCGTTAATCGTCGTGTCCAGCTCGGACTCCGTACGAATCCATCCAAATCTCGCATCCACGAGAAAAGTACGATACCACTGAATCAAATTTTTCGAAAAGTCATCATCCTTGCAATAAATTCCAAACGATATTTCTCCCGCATGCGAGCCGGCTTTTCTCGGTATTTGTGGAAATGCCAGAAGAACAGCGCTTCTGGTCAGCAGGAATTCGATATCGGAGACCTGGCTGTTGTAAATCCGAAGCCGGCCGGATTCGATTGCTTCAGGATACTTGCGAAACAAAAAACGTGCCGCGTTCGAAAAGCCCGGCACGCTCAGGTTCATCGCGCGGTGAATTCTGACGTCATGGTAATCTTCGATGACTTCGTACAACGCGCTGAGATAATCGTCCACAGGCTGCCTTTCCCCCTCGAAAAGCATGCACGTCCAAAGCTCGCTGTGACCGGTCGCGTCGAGCTGCTCCTGGAGCATTTCCTTGGCAATCCTGTAAGTCTGGCTTCGGCTGCCCAAGACTTTCAGCCGGCGCTCGGTGAGGAGCTTCGCCCACGAGGGCATCTGCTCCGGCAGAGAATCAGGCGGACAAACACCAAGCCGGGTCAACAGCCTGAGAAATTGTTTCGTCTCGGAGCCGTAGAAACGCCGGCCCACAACGCTGCCGACGTTGCCGTTGCACTCCATCCCGTATTTCTTGTGGTAGCCGAACGACAGACAGTGCACGTCGTAGCCCCTGTCAACCAGCATCCGTTCAAGCTCGCCGATCATCCAGACCGCCTGCTTTTCCGGGGCCTTGTCGATCGACAGGTGAACGTTCGGACACAGCACGATCGGCCGTTTCCCGATCAGGCCGGACAGCAGCTCGAATTCATCCGCCGCTTGCTTTAGCTCCTGCTTGTCGTCGTATATTTCGATGCAGACGAATATCAAAAGGACATTTTTGAAGGCCACTTTGGGCTGCGTCGATGAAATCGTATCGGGATCGATCCGTGAAGAGCGTTCCTTATCCTCGAAATAACATGATGAACACTGGTAACAATCCAGAATCATATCGGTTTCTCAGCCTTGCGTGTTCTCGTCGTGGGTCTGGTGCCGTTTGTGCGTCTGGCTCGCGGCGAGCCTTTGGCCTTTTTCACCCGGGATGCGATATTCGCATCGACGCGGGACGCAAACAGCCCCGCGTCCGCGATCGCGGCTTTATCCGCAAATCCTACGCCGTTCAGGACCCGCACGACCTGGGCGGCCTCCCAGAAATCATCGGAACAAGTCATTGTCTTGCCCTCCTGACGAGTCAGGGATTTGAGAAAAACCGGCAGACAACCGTCACGCAGAGCTCCTGCGTAATCGCTCAGCAATTCTTGAATTTTCCGGTTCGTATCAGCCATGGTCTCGCTCCTTTATAAAATCTTCCCGTCACTCTTCGTGACAATATTCACTCATCATTTTTTTCAGTTTCAAAATAGTTCTAAACTTCAGCATTTTCACCGCTCCGACCGTGGTCTTGAGCTCGTTGGCAATCGCTCTTACCGACATGCCGTCCAGCCATAGCTCGATGGCCCGCCGCTCGCGCGCCTTGAGTCTTCCCAGCGCCCGGCCGAGAGCATGCTTAAGCTCGCTTTGCGACATCTTATCGAGCAGCCCCAGCTCCGGAGCGGTCAGGTTCGTCAAATCATTCTGTGATAAGTACAAATGCCGATTCATTCTTCTATAGACTTCTCTGAGGCGTTTACGCATATAGTAAAGGTACACCGTTCGCAGCAGTTGCCGCTCGCTTTCAACATCCTGCAGGCGGTCCGGATTTTCCCATATATCTCCGTAAACATCTTCGAGCACGTCCTCACATTCAACCTCGTTGCCCAAATAACGGTACAGGTACCTGATAAACATCTGAAACGTTTCTCTTACAAAAGGCTCCATCGCCCTTCGCCGGCGATCGTCGTCCGGGGCAGTGAGTCCTTTCAAAGCATTTCGCAGCCGCCTGTTCATTGCAAGTCTGTTGCTCCCACATTTCAATGTAGGGGCAGGTCCATGTGCCTGCCCTGGGCAACCACGCTGGGTTGCCCCTACAATCTAAGGCTCGCTGACGCTTTTCCGGCGTCCGGCGAGGCTTCTGCCCTCATGTAAAAGGCAATAACTTCACTATCGGTAACTGAAATTTTACCCAAAAACAAAAAATCCTTCAATAACCAACTTTTCAATACTGAAAAAAGAGGAAATCTGCTATAATTTCCATAGGTAAATGTAAAATCCTTTGATCTGATGTGGTATCGTTATGGTGAATATCTCCGATGATGTGATTGACAGAATGACTCAGCGGATTGTCCACGAGGTCCATCCCCAAAGAATTCTTCTCTTCGGCTCTTGGGCGCGCGGCGAAGCGAGTAAGCAATCAGATGTGGATTTCCTAGTCGTGGAACGCGAGCCATTCGGCCCGACTCGAAGTCGACGGCAGGAAGCAGCCCGCATTTGGCGGTGCCTTTCGGAATTCCGCATACCGACGGATATTCTGGTCTATTCCACCAACGAGGTAGCGCAATGGAAGGATTCGGTTCATCACGTCATTGGCATGGCGTTGAGAGAAGGAAAGGTCCTATATGAGTCCGGCTGACAGGCCCCGTGAACTGCTCGCGCTGGCGGAAAAGGCGCCGAGAAATAAATAGTAAATCGTAAATCGTAAATCATAAATCTACTCGGTTTCCCACCACAAACGCGGATAGTCCTGACCTTCGAGAATCCACCAATCGTCCTTTGTGTCGTTTTCGCTTTCGTCCTCTACTCGACTTGTTTTAGCACAGCAAGATCATTCAGAGAGCCTGTAGCCGCGTCGATGTCGCCCTGGGCGATAAGGCCGGTGTTCACAGCAAATATATCAAATCCTGTGACCGCATAGCCGGCCGCCTGAGAACTCGACGGCAACGTAATATCCAAATCGAATTCCTTTCCGTGAAAGTCCAGTGGAGTAAACGAATAAGCGGTGTCAAGATACCAGAAAACGACGGCGTTATTATAATGGCCCTGCGGGACGGTAATATCCTGAATATCAATCAGAAGCTGCTGTTTATCCTTGGCTTCCCATTCTGACATATCTTTCTTGACGAGGTACCAAACGCCCTGGTCGATTATCATACCATCGTACAATCCTGCGAACGACCATGCTGGCGGGTGAGCTGTGAGATTTGGATCCGTCGAGAGAATCCATTCACCGCTGGCCAGGAAACTGACATTGAGCCCGTCGTTAGTTCCCACCAACGTATTATTGTTTTCTATTATTTGCACACCGGTTATAGGCCCGGACAAATAGGGCACTGTCTCGCTCTCTCCAATTCTGCTTGTGTATTCACCGGCCTGACCATAGACCCACTCGAATGTCTTGATACCGTATTCGTTCGGATCGAGCGGCATATAATCTGCAAACCAGACCATATTTTCCCAAGTCAGATGAGGATAATCATTCTCTGGCATAAACCAGATATCTTCGGTACCGTTGTCCGTCTTGTCAACGAAATCCCAGCCGGCATCAAGGAATGTGCTGGCTGTTTGCATCTCGACTGTGGTTTTACCTATCCCGCCAGCACTGCTTGGCTGGACGGATGTCTCCACATCCCAAAAACTTGAGTTGACGTTTGCGTCCTCCCAGTTGTAGCCCACGAGACCACCGACATCCTCATTTCCGCCTACCGCGCCGGTACTGTAGCAACTCATCAGAGAACCACGATTGCTGCCCACCAGACCACCTACATACTGATCTCCTGAAATAATGGATGTGGCGTAGCAGTTGTCTATCGAGCCCCCACGCTCGTTAATTCCAACAAGTCCTCC
>CAYTNN010000041.1:0-12415 GCA_964439135.1 uncultured Pirellulales bacterium | reverse complement strand
CTCCTCCCCTGTCCCGCTAATGCTGACGCTGGCATAGCAGTTGTCTATCGAGCCCTCACGCTCGTTAATTCCAACAAGTCCTCCAACGAATAATCCCTCGCCGCTGACAGTACCCGTGCTGTAACACTGCGTCAAACGGCCAAACTCGTTACATCCTACTAGTCCACCGACCTCCCCCTCAGAACCGCTTATGCTGGCATCTACGGTCCCGATATCTCTGATCTCCGCCCCGGACCACAGCCGGCCAAATAGTCCCAGATAGCCGTCACCTTTGATTGTCAGATGAGAGATCGTATGACAATTACCGTCGAAGATGCCGGTAAAGGCTACGTATCCAGCCGGTGCGATGACGGCCTTATCAAAGACCTTCCGGCCGGGGAGGTTCGGATCCAGGTCGATGTCGGCGGTCAGGATGAAATGCTTATCGTAATCTTCGGGAGTCTCGCCAAGCATCATCAGGTCTTCTGCTGTAGCTATCTGGTACGGGTCGTTTGGCTCTCCTGTGCCGCCGCTGTATTGTGCCTGGGCGGGGAAGCTGACAAAGCAAACCACAATCAGTAAAGGTATTGTCCGCAGGACTCTTGAACTTCTCGCCGTCATCATTTTTATATCCTCCTCCCCCCATCTTTAGTTATCAGGTTAAAGGTTTTTTCCACTTCACTAAAAATGCAGTATATAAGATAGAGATCATCCCGTCAAGCAGAAAGATGGTTTTGAGCAGTTATTTGGCATCTCCAGCGGTACTTATCATAAAATAACTCTGGAAAAAAAGTGTAGTTTGTTGGGCTTTGAGAGGATTTCTAAAAGGGCGGGCAGGCTTCATTTGGTTCGAGGTTGCATTCGAGCCATTGAGATAACATGATAGCTTGATCGTCAAAGTCAACTTTACAGTCGCCATTAACGTCACCCATTAGTTTGGATGTGCATCGTGCAACTTCCGGGCCGTCGAGGACGATTGCGTATATCTGTAAATTTCCATCACGGCTGTCTTCCCAGACGACTGTATTGCCACTTATGGCCGGATTGGTTTGGTCGTGGGGCTCATTGGTGATTTGAAATTCATGGTGCGTGGTCAGATTGTAGCCGTATATGTCCCAGTCTCCGTTTCTGTTGTCCTGCCAGACAACGATGTTGCGGTCGATATCAGGATTTGTTTGCTCCGATTCGTTTGCCACGATGGGAAATTCAACAGGGGATGGCACATCCATTCCCATGGGTTGACCATCCTGGCCATGTATTCCACGGGCTGGAAGCCCATGCCACGTTGCGGCGTAAATGTCCATGTCACCGAAGTAATTGTCCGCCCATACGACGATGTCGCCCCAGACGGCCGGTCGCTGCTGGTCGAATTCTTCCAGCGAGACGCCGAATTCGGCGGGCTTGTTTCGCATCCAGATATCGGCTCCAAGAATGTCCTCGTCACCATAATAGGAATCCTGCCAGACGACCGTATTTCGATAGACGGCGGGTCGCCGCTGGTCGCGTTCGAAGCCGGCGACGGCAAATTCCGCCGGGCTTTCATAATTGGTAATGTCGGCACCGTAAATGTCGTAATCTCCCTCGGCGCCATCCTGCCAGACGACGATGTTACCGTGAATGGCCGGCGACTGCTCGTCGTTGCCGAAGATGTTCGATACGGCGAATATTACCGGCTGCTCCCGGTCGCTGATGTCGGCCGCCAAGATGTCCCAGTCGGCTGAGGCAATGTAATCCTGCCAGACGACGATATTTTCAAAAACCGCCGGCTGCATCTGGTCGTTGGCGTCGCCGATGATAACAGCAAGCGGATCGTCCGGATTATTCATGTCCGCAACGTATATGTCGTAGTCCTGGTATTCTTCGACAAACTGCTGCCAGACGACAATGTCACCGTCGATGTCGGGGGCCTCCTGATCGTCGGTCGTCGGCCAGACGGCAAATTCCTTCCAACTTTCGACAGCCCCCTGGGGTAAAGACCAAGCCAAACAAGGCGAAAGCGTGATCAAGAGTGCCAATATAAATGTGAGCGGTTTCATCGTTGCACCTCCTGGTGCTGTGGTGTTATTTATTGCCGCCGGCGAATCAGCCACGGGCGAAATGCCCGATGCCGACGCTCGTGCCCAGAGCGCACAGGCTCGTGACAATCATCGCCCCGCTCAATGCTCTGGAGTGGTTTATAATCGATGCCTTGCTCTGTACCGGGGCCGGTGCCGGGCTTGGAACGATGGCTTCACCCGGCGTCGGAGCAGGAGTCTGGAGCGGTGCGGGAGCCGGAACCGGAGCCGGGATTTCAGCCGGTGCGGGAGTTTCAGGTTTCGTGTCGGTGATTTTTATTTTCTCCAGAAGCGCCATGAGAACCGCGGCGGCTTTCTCATTTTCCAAATCCCTGCCGGCGTTCATCAGCGGCTCGACCGCCCTGTCATGCTGGCCTATCCCAAGCAGTTGATAGCCTAACAGCAGTTGCAGGTTCGCGTCGTAGCTGAACTGCGCGGCCCGTTCGGCCAGCCGGTCAATCTGCTTTAAGAGCGACTCTTCATCGGGATACAAACCGCGAGGGAAGAAAACGCCTTCCTTTTCGGGACTGACTTTTTCCAGTGCCCCGCGAAGGACCTCGGCGGCTTTTGAATATTGCTGGCTCGCCATAAGTGCCTGGCCATAGGCGAAAGGAAGAATCATATCTTCCGGCGCCAGCTCCACGGCCTTGGCGAACTTCATCGCGGCGGTATTATACTCTGCGACTTCGAAAGCCTTGACGGCCTCTTCGAAGTATACGTCGGCCAGAGTGGCCTGCTCGGGCTCGGCGGTTTGCTCTGCCAGGTTCTCGTATACCTCGGAGTTTACTATCGTCTGAGCCGGCTGATAGCCGCCTTCCCCATCTGTGTAGTAGTTATACGTATAATAGTTGTAATTCGTGCCGCGGACCTCGCGAGCGATCGGGTAGTAGCCGTACCAGTTGTAAGGATGGCAGCCGTACCAGTAGTAGCGGGTATATCTGTAACTGCTCGGCCAGTAACCGCCCAGGCTGATGAACATATACTTGCGATGATAGTACGGATATACATATCGGAACGTAAACCATGGCCCGCAATCGTAGTGCACCGCGAAGCGAAATCTCGGCCAGATGGTCCTGCTGCGGATTCGGTCGTGGTAATCTCTGTAAACGTAGTCATGGTGATAAGAATCTCTGATAAGGTGCGGCCGGTCGTGATAGAGCACGCGCGACGGCCTGAGCGCATCGTAACGGTGCAGTCGCGTCGAGGCTGTTCTTAGACTGCCGGCTGTACGACCTCCGGCTACGGTCAGCCGATCCTGCGGCAAGACTACCCCCGTCGTTCTCGAACTGTCTCTAAGCGGAGATACGCTTGTGTCTCTGAGGCTCAAATCTTTGCGCCCGGCGCGGACATCGGGTCGTGTTCGTTCCGTTCTGGTGCGTATGTCCCGTCCTGCCGGTCGTCCGATCGTCCTGCCAGTGGCGCTTCCGACGGTTCCGCTGGTTGCTGCTTTAGGCTCGCGAGCGCCGGCGACTTTTTCCGCCGACCGGCTGGTAATGCTTCTCTCGCCGATTGTTCTGCCGATACGCGAGCTGGAATTCACCCTAAGAGAACGCTGATTCGTGGCCGACTGCTTATTCGTCATCGAGACCGACGGCTCCTGTTTGCCGATTATACTGCCGATGCCTCGGTTGCGCTCGGTACGTTGCGACGACTGGCTGCTATTAGTCCTAATCCTGGACGAAATCGAAGACCTGGTTGAGCTTACAGCCGGCTGCTTTGCTCCTGTGGGAGCAGAGGAGCTTCGTGTGCCGATCGAACTGCCGATACGCGAAGTTCCGCTTGAGCGTGCAGCCGGCTGCTCGGCTCTGTTGGGAACAGACGGTCTTGTTGTTTCGATTCTACTGCCGATACGCGATGATATGCTCGGACTGATTCTGCTGCTCGTGCTCGTCGTCGGCCTGTTTGTGATAGTGGTTCGTGAACGGCTGCTGGATGGCGCCCTTGTGCTTCTGAGAGAAGTCGAACGGCTGCTGGACGGCGTTCTGGTACTGATTGAACTGCCGATACGAGATGAGATGCTCGGGCTGATCCGGCTGGATGTGCTTGTACTGGGGGCCCGGCTGGTTATGGCTCTGCTGGAAATGCTGCTGCTCGGTGCCCGGCTGGTTATAGCCCTGCTGGAAATGCTGTTGCTCGGCGCCCGGCTGGTTATAGACCGGCTGGAAATGCTGCTGCTTGGTGTCCGTCTTGTTATAGCTCTGCTGGAAATGCTGCTGCTCGGTGCCCGGTTGGTTATGGCTCTACTGGAAATGCTGCTGCTCGGCGTCCGGCTCGTTATAGCCCGGCTGGATGAAACGCTCCTGGAACTGCTCGAAGAGGTTGGTCTGGATGTTACCCTCGGCGCAGACGCCGGCCTTGAAGCCTGCCGGGTTTGTTTACTGGAGTTGTTGGACTTGCTGCTGCTGGACCGCTTTGTAGCGGCCAGAACCGGCTCAGCTATAAGTGCAAGAATCAGCACTAAGAGGGCAAAAAGCAGGGGATGGAAGGAAAAAGATCGATTTCCGGCTTCTCCGTGAGGAGTCCCAAGGACTGAATTCTGAATTCTGTATTCTGTTTTCTTTTTTGTCATAAGCATCATACGCCTCCTTTCTTCGGCGTTTACATCATAACTTCTATTCTATCTATTAAAGGCACAACACAGCAACCCGGTCACGAAAATTCCACTCAATACGAGATTTTAATTATTTTTTTGCATTTTTTGAAAGATTCAAAGGTAACATTTTCCTTCGACAAACGCTGTATCTAATGAATGGCTGGAAAAGGCCAGGGCCTTATGCCCTTTTTATCTTGAAAAACCAACGAAATAGTCTAAATTATTCATTAGCAAGCGATTAAAGGCGGAAGTAATGTCATTCCTGTGAAAACAGGAAAAAGACGCGAGTTTTTAAATTAATTATTTCGTCGAAGGAAAGCTTTCGTGAAGGAGAATTTTAATTAGACCGTGGTACTTGAATTTTAATAGGTGATTATCCAGAGAACGCCCGGAATTAGGTATGGTGCCGAATAGATGTTTGGAATTCCCGTGAAAAAATCCCGCTAATGTCTTGACAAAAGCTTGCTCATAGATGTCCCCGGAATTCCCCCGCACTACTGTCCCTAGCTTACCTTCAGATCAGTACGCGATTGCTGAACGCATTTTAGAAATACAGGATTTCTTCAGATATTCACATTCTCTTGGAATAAAAATGTAGAAGAATGCATTATCTTCCGTATTATGTCTCGGATATCTTGTTAACAAGGCTGTGAATGGTCTCACTTCTTCCATGATAGTCACATAAACAGATGCTTCATCTATTTCTACTATTCTAGGTTTAGTACGAATGCACAAAACGGAATCCAATTGTTCCTGATCCTCTATGACACTAGATATAATGTCACGAAATCGCTCTCTAATGTCTTCCTGCTGGTCGGTTGTAGGCTGAGTTTTAAATATATAGTCAAATTCTGATCGGGTTTTCCACAATGGAACAAGCTTGGGCTTTCTGGATAGAAGCTCATCAATTTCAGGAATATCATCACGATGTTGTTTCATTAGGTATATCAAATCACCATCACAGGGTAGATATAGGTTTACATTACAAGATTCGATATTTTTTTCAAACACATCTTTGGAAAAAACAGCATCAACAAAATCTTCCTGGCTTTCAGGTGGAGCCATTATCCTAAACAACTTCTTTCCAGCCTCTTGTAGCAAATGGTCAAAGTAGCATACTGTGTGATGTGTGTAAATCCAGCGATAAAGGAAATTCCTGCCATCAACTACATTCTGTATTACGCTAAGGGCTGATTTATGAAATGATGGCACAAGACGGTTGCAATATTTATCAATACATAATGCCGATAATAATCTTGTCGTATCAATTCGAACGTTACAAATACCTGAAGCCCAGGTGTCACGTATAACGTAGTCGAGCTTATCAACGTCTATTGCAGACCCATGTATAAGCATAATTAGACTGTTTTCTATCTGCTTTCTTATCTCATTTGCTTCAGTAAAAATAAGACCTGTTATCATTCTTGCCACAAGAGAAGGGTTTATAGTTGGTATAATGCTCTGAAATGTATCCCTGAAATGCTTTAGGAAAATCGCCGCACTGAATATCTCATGAGCAGAAGGACCTTTGGAACTCCTTTCCCGTCGACCATAATCTTTCTTAAACTCTTCTTTAGACTCTTCGTCTAATTCTGAAAACAGAAAATCTCTCGCATAGTCTGATCGCTGATAATAGTCTTCGAAAGTATGAGAAAACGGAGCATGTGCGCAGTCATGCATCAATGCCGCGATACAAAACGCCCATCTATAATCCTTTAAGTTAACATCCCCCAGCAAGGTGACTTTGGTGTTTTTTTCTATATGGTGGAACGCGATGCTAGCAAGATGAAAGACACCAAGAGAATGTGAAAAGCGATCATGATGAGCCGACGGATAAAGTGGCCTCATGCAAGTTTGCTCAATACGTCGCAATCTCTGAAAAATAGGTGTGTCAATAAATGCAGTGACTATGTCACGCGGAACTGAAATATATTCATGAACAGGGCACTTGAAAACTTTGGAGTGAACTGTCGAGATCATACTTTCCTAACTCGTAATAGACTCGGAAACAAGCTGATCTACTTGGTCTAGAACAGATCCTGACACTTCAGTTGAAAATTCTTTTTTTGTGAATTTTATGGAGCGGTCAGTTTTAAATCTACTGCCACGACAAATCGTTGATTCTTCGAGCTTAAAATATGAAGGATAGTAAGTTGTCGCCCGATGAATTGCTTCTCCAGAAACGTTAATTACAATGTTAGACTTCTTTGTTTGAATACTATCTCGAATATCTATAAGCCTACTAATTTCAATTCTCTCAACGTGTGAAAGTACTATGCTAAAAAAACAGTCTGCATTTAGAACTGTGCACATAAGATCATCTCCTTGGTTCATAAAAATATTAGGGACAAAAATAGATCGTCCCGAGACGCAAAACCATTACCACATCCCTAATTATTGTATACGTGGCTTCCTTACCACCTTTCCGTTTTGGTAAACATGTTCCCGAATAACCATTTTAATTATAACATTCCACCAGAAGATAACAAATACTTCTGTTGCAAGCAAGCCACAAACAACTACATTTTTACCTTCGTCCAGCTTATGGATATTCTTTGCAAATGCACTGTAATTCAAATCTTCTAAGAAAGACATTGGATCATTAGAACTTCCATGCCAAAGTAACACCACAGGCATTTTCATTTCGGCTTGAAGTTCACACACTTTATCAGCAAAATCGGATGGTATAACTTTTAGGCTTGAATAAAAAGCTGCTGTAAACTTCTTTACTACACTAACTGAAGCCTTAACTACTTTCTTTTTCCCAGCCACTTCTAACCCACCTTCTGATAACCTCGTTTAGCTGCCCAATAACTTTTTTTATATATATTTTGGTCCTTACACCGCTCTATAGGCATACTTAGCAAAACAGATTCAAATATGAGGTGCAGGTGCGTCCCGTCAGCCAATACTTAAGATATATTCTACATCGGCAAGAAAGCCCTGTCAATATAAATTTATACTGCTTTTGAGCTATTTTTGCTTCATATAGGTATTTTATATTCGGAAAATAACGGAAATTAAGGAATCAAGTATTAATTATTCTTATTTCCTTGACCTGTCAAGGAAATAATCAAGGGGGGAGAAACCAGGGACAGCCTTTGTCATTTACGATTTACCCCGTGAGATGTCGGCTTTGCCTCCTAAGGGACAAGCTATCTCATGGGGTGAACTATTGATTATTTTTTTAACCTTTCTATTGTCCGTAGTAAAATCTAACAAAATCCCAATTCCCCCCTAACAGGCTTAATCAACTTTTGGCCTCGCTATGTCAATGACTTCTAAACGACGTTCGCCGCGAGGCAGTTGTACTGATATCTTGTCTCCTGCCGAGTGTCCTACAATAGCATCTCCTATCGGTGAGTAAATTGAAATACTTCCTGTATCAAAATCAGCATCATCAGGACCCAGTAACTGATAGGTCACCTTTTCTTCAGTATCTAAATCCAACAAAGAGACAACAGTGCCAAACACTGCCCGGCCACAATCAACTTTTGTGCAATCAATGATCTCTGCCCGGTTCAGTTTTCCCTTCAATTCACCAATCTGCCCTACTATATGGCCCTGCCGCTGCCGCCCGTAAATATACGCACCGTTTTCCTTTAAATCGCCTTCTTCACGCGCTTGGGCAACAGCTTTCATAACTTCGGGCAGCTCCTCAGTCTCAAGCCGGGTTAATTCCTTCATAAGTCTGTTGTACCCAGTTCTTGACATTGGTTCAAGTTTACGCATCGAGATATACCTCCACTTACTAAAAAGCCTTTTTCTTAATTTTATAAGAAAAACGAGTGACAGCCAACTTTTTATTTACGATTGTCGATTGTCTATTGACTAATAGTTTTCGGAGTTCATTCGTGTTTATTCGTGGATATTTCAGTTGATTATTTACTATCCATTCGTGACTGTTCCTAATAAATATCCATCAGGTAGGAATTTTTTTTGTTACCTACGGCTGAATTGTTGCCTCTCATATATTGAGATTTCTCCGGCATGGTCGTTTCAGCGTGATGCAGCCGGAAAAGTGAAGGACTCAGGAATGCAGGAGGCTTTGAAATGAAAGCTTTACGACACATTCTAAAATGGTTGCACAACCTGCTGAGCAGGGAGGCGAGCCTATCGACTGGGATTGATTCACATAAAAGGGAAAGCAAAAATAAAGAAGCAATAGATGCTTTTGAGCGAGCTATTCACATAAAGCCGGATGATGCAGAGGCATATTATACCCTGGCCGTTACATACGAATCCATTGGGCGTAGTGAGGAAGCTATAGCAGCTTACAAAGAAGCTATTCGGATAAAGCCTGATTTTCCGCCCGCACAATTCCTGCTTGGCAACAGTTATGTGATTGACGGCAACAAAGAGTCTGCTTTGCAGGTACACAAAGATCTATGTAAGCTGGATGTTGGCTTGGCCGATACGCTTCTTGAATCCATTCACAACTGTACACTTACAAATGCAAATGTTCGTAAGAGTCTCTGTAGCGGTCATAGCAATGACCTTAACCGCCTGTTGACATACTCCGGAAAAACTAAAGGGGTCAGACTTCATCATTGATTATTGATTATTGATTATTGATTATTTGGAAAAAAACTAGGGACAACCTTTGTCATAGCTAAGCCATAAATTGACGATACCCGCCCATTCGGCTTCGCTCAGGGCAGGCTCTTCGCGGGCACAAGTTTACTATTGTTTATTCATTTTTTCGTGGTTTTCGGTTCCCTTCGTGGTAAATCCTGGCTTTTATCTACATGAATTATTCTCTCTGAGTTCTCATAGTCCTCTGTGGCAGAACAAAGGACGCCGTCTAACGGACATTTTTCCGGAATATTCCCGCTTTTATGCGTTTAGATTCGTAAAATACTAAACTAAATGAATATTGATTAATGATAAATGATAGGTTCAATCACACAGAACGCAGTACGCAGTACGAATTTTAGCCCGCACCTTTGTCATTGATTATTTACTATTGACTATTGATTATTTTTTCTTTTCTTCCGCGTAATCAGCGAAATCCGCGGTTAATTCGTATGTAGTATGCTTGTCCTGAGTGAAATCGAATGGAAAAAAGGCAGAATAATGAAAAAAACAGGGGAAAAAGAAGCAAAAATTGAACCAAAAATGGAAAAAAAAGCCAATTTTGTGTAGGTTTTTGGTGTTTTTTCGTGCTTAATTTGAAAAAACAAACCCAATTTGCAAATGGGCAAAATGAGCTTAAGTATCTATATGAAAGGACATTATGAAATATTTTTCGATTTCGTGCGGCGAAAAAACAAAGCCAATTCAAAGCCAAACAAAGCCAATTATATTTAGCCCCCAGATTTTCTGGGGGTTGAAAGACCAATTTGAAAAAACAAAGCCAATTAGAAAATGGGCGAAATGACGTTAAGTCAATATTAACAATGGTTTATGGAGTTTTTGATGGGCCGAGGCAGCGAAAAAACAAAGCCAATTCAAAGCCAAACAAAGCCAATCGCCAGCCTTTGGCCGGAAATCCTAAATTAGACAACTCCGGTTTCGTAGCCGGACGTCTGTTGCCCCGTGTCGGTCGGGAAACAAGATGAATGTGTACCAAATGGCAGCTTTTATATGCCTATTAAATGCTCTAATTTTCAACAAAGTGTGAATATGGGCCTGTTTTTGAACGATAATAGTAGATGTTTGACGCTATATAGGATGCGTCTATCAGCCGGGCTCGTCCCGACGAAGATCTTAGCAGCTTATGGAGACGTTATAATGCGAATCAGGTACGTTATTTCAACTATGATATTCTGGGGGCGCGAGCACCCCCTATCCTTTGAGCAGGAGTGCCAGTATCTGCAGTCTCTGGGCTTCGGGATCGAGTTATGGCCCAATATCAAGGGCCAGCACGAGTGCCGGTACGAAAGGCGTAACTGGCCCAGGCTGGCCGCGGCGACACAGGATATGCTGGTGGCGATGCGCTCTCGCGATGATAATCCGACTTTAGAACAATGGAACGACCAGATCGAGTGCGCCAAGCTTCTTAATGCCAGTATAGTAACGAATTTACATAGCCTTGGCATTCCGGATGAGCCGGAGCTGGATGGCTGCGGATTTGCCGGCGATGTGGTAAAGCTGGCCGAGCAGAACAATGTCAAATTATGCCTCGAAAGCGGCTCATTGCCGATGCTCAAACATGCCCGCGAGAGGTTTGAATCCCTTCGGTTTTGCCTCGATACCGGCTTTGCCAACGTGGACGGTGAGTATTCTTTCAGCCAATACGTGGATGAACTGGCCCCGAACGTGGCCCATCTGCACCTGACGGATAATTATGGCCATACGGACGACCACGTACCGCCGGGCCTGCATGGCGGGTTGCCCCGAAAAAATTGGGATTACCTGCTGGAGGTTTTGAACAAATACGACAATGATATCGTCGGTTCGTTCGAGATGCATCCGTGTATGCCGTCGGTAATGATACGCCAGGCCAGCGAGTTCATGTTCGATACCTTGAAATGGCCGAGTCAGCCTCAAAAACAGCCCGGATACGCGAATGTCAGCTATAATCCTATATAAGGAAGAAGAAGCTCTAAGCACTAAATGCTAAATTCAAAACAATATCTAAATTCAAATTTGTAAATGACCTAAACGTGTTAATATAGGAAGAATAGGCAATTATTTAGGCTGTTGTTTTGGAGATATAAATCATGAAAATCGTTCTTAATATTCTGGTAATAGCATTTTTATTGATCGGCGGCTGCCGGACACAACAGGAAAACTCCTTTCGTGCCGGTTATGATTTTAGCGGCGTGAATAAGGTTGCGATTGTGTCCGTCGAAGGGGCCGTGCCAAGTGAAGCGGCAAAGGATGAAATTGCCGACTTCTTCGCAATCGAGCTTTTGGAACGCGGTTATGCCCCAATGGGCCGGGCCCAGGTCAGAGCGTCGCTTGCCGAGCAGGAGACCGAAGACGAATTAACAGACCTGACTACGCCCGAAGGAGCGGTCGATGCCGGCATGGCTCTCGATGTACCGGCGGTTCTTACTATAAAAATACCGCATTTCGGTGAAGAAATATCTATCTCGGCGACGATGATTGACGTCGAGGACCGCAGTATTCTGTGGCTTGCCACCGATACCGGCAGAGGCGGGGGAGGCTTCACCTCCATATTTCGCTCAAAATCGGGCGGCAGCAAGGATGAGGGATTATTAGGGCCTATTATGGGCGACGTTATGGGCGAGTCGGACCAGCCTCTATCTCCCCAGGAAGCCGAGAGGGCGCGGCGCATCGTAAAGAAGATGTGCAGAAGCCTGCCCTCGAAACAGGCGCCGGCAGCTCCGGAATGGTAAGCCCGGCAAGATTTAATTTTACACTTTGAAATTTGATTTTATTTGTGCCCTGCCGCTGACAGGAAGGCTTCGATATTTTCTGTCGGGACATCGGGGGGCATACCGCCGCCGCACGAAAGGATTATGCGGCTCTTATCTTCAACCGAATCGAGAGCGGCCTTGACGCTGTTGCGAACGTCGTCGGGGCTGCCGGCTGCAAGTACATCCCGCGTGGGGATGTTGCCGAGCAGCGTAACGGCATTGTTTGTCAACTCTTTCATCTCGGCCAGCGTGTGCTGAAAGCTGAAATTGAAAAGATTCACACCCATCTCAGGCAGGTACGGAGCGCATACCAAACCGGCGGCGTCGTTATGGAAGAATCGAACAGCCACGTCGAACGACTGGAAAATCCGCTGCAGGTAGGGCATGGCCGTCTGCTGAAAATCCTGCTCTCCCAAAAAGCCTACGATATCGTCGAGAATAAAGACGCCGTCGATGGACGG
>CAYTNN010000040.1:0-26764 GCA_964439135.1 uncultured Pirellulales bacterium | reverse complement strand
GCGGATAATAGATCAATACAAAACAAACGTCATCCTGATCACGTTCGGCTACGCCCAGGGTAAACTCCGTCGACGGCGGTGAGAATCCCCGCCAAATCATCGAGTTTGGTATGGCTGGATATAGGCCCCAATTGATCCGACAGGTCTGTGACGATCTCCTGCATTAACGCACTGTCGAAAACGGTGGCCGCTTCCGATAGGCTGCCCGGCGATACACGGGGGTATCCTAATTTGCGTTGCACCTTTTGAGTTTGCTGGTCTGCTGAACAGCCCGGTTTGATGTGCAGATCGAATTGAACATTTACAGAAGCAGCGGGGAGATGTATTGATCCAAGTGCAGCTTGTGGTTGCCGGCCCGGTCGCGTTGACAGTCGGCTTTGTGTAAGCTGTCCGGCGTCCCTGAAATAGCTTTGAAATATTTGAAGCCCTGGAGTTCGCTTTCTTTTATTTTATGCCTTTTTTTACTCATAAAAGGCATTTAAGCAGGTGTGTGTACGGCGCGCAAGTTTAAAATAGGTAATATTTAAAAAAAGTTTTGGGTAATTCTACCCCATAAATCACAACGCAATCCTTGTGCCGAACAGGATTGTGGCTGTCCCTAATTTACACTCATTCGTCTCCGAGTATCTGGCTTTCATAGTTTGTTAATTCTCTTTGACTACAGGTCAAAATTCCCTGCCGCTTCAGGCTGAAACAGCAACTTATCAACTCTGATGTTGCCATCCAGCTCATCGCCGACACGCCGCCCGAAGACAGACAATCCGATGGGTGTCACGATTGCTGCCCGCAATGGTTCGATAGACGTGGCAGACTTCGCGTCGCTGGGGAAAACTATTGTGACCACCATATCTTCGTGACTTCGAGAATCCTTCAACCGCACTCTCGAATTCATTGTGACCACATCATCCGAGATTTCTTGCGGGGCGACGACGTCGCTGTTCTCGAGCAAGTTCTCGAGTTGTTTCCATTGGCCCTGCAACTCCACTCCGGGCGGCTTGACGGTTGCCAGCAGGCGTCGTAGCCGCACAAAATCGAACTCCGTAATCTGAAGCCTGCTGCCATGAACCTTCGGCGCGCTCGCATAAGAAGGAGCGTATAGCCTGATCCTCCTGTCATTGCAGAAGCTTCGTATTCTGCCTTCGATCAGCCGCCACTGGTGCTCGGACAAACCGCCGGCAAATATCTTGCCCGGAGCCATGAAAAAGATTGTATGCAGGTCTTCCGTATGTAAAACGGGCAGGCATCTCAGCTTCTTTTTCCACCAGCAAAGATGGTAGTACCGCCCCTCATCGAGCGGATATTTACCGATAGCCTCGTTTACGATTCGATGCAATTTTTCCGAAGTCATGTCAAACATCCTTTCTCGTTCTGTCCAGACAATAAAAAAGGCCGGCATCCAGCGCCGGCCACAGTTCGCAAAGCAGTGGCTGGCGCGTCAGGGAATCGACGTGCCGAACAACAAACGGTAGAATGCGGAAAAACGAGCGTTCGCCAGCCTGCTCGTAACGCTTGGAATGTGGAATGGGCGGCCCCCCACGGATGGGTGGTTCTGGGTATCAACATTTCGCAGCCAATGTCTCATTTCAAGCCCGGGCCAATCCACTGCTCATTTTTGCCATTGCGCACGTCCAAGTGCCCGGCAATAGTAACCGTTCAGGGGTATTTTAACAGTACTGGGCAACGCACACAACATCGAATACCTAACATGTAATCTTTCAATTCACTTTATAACACACAGAAAACTTTGGAATTCAAGAAAATAATCTGCATTTTTCAAAACCAATTAGGGTTGCGTCCTACTTTATAACACTTTAATTCTATCACTTGCCGTGCTTATGATCAAGGATTTTGTGGATGAAGTTCGGAAACATCCCGGTATCGAGTATTAAGAATCAATGTTCAGTCAATTTTCTTGACTCGCTTGGCGGTTTCGTTTTTAATAACGCGGTTGTTCATGTAAAAAGAAGATTAGGATTTGAAAGGTATAAAGGAAGATGAAAGTCAGCAAACGAGCCCAGGATGTGCCGGCCTCGGCGACAATCGCTGTAACTGCACGGGCGCAGGAGTTAAAAGCCCAAGGTGTTGATGTCATCGGTTTCGGAGCCGGAGCGCCGGATTTCGATACGCCCGAATATGTCAAAGAAGCTGCTATTAAGTCGCTCAAGGCGGGCCAGACGAAATATACAGCCGGGCGCGGTATTGTCGAGTTGCGGGCTGCCATCGCCGAGAAGCTGCGAAAGGAAAATGGGCTGGACTACACCGCAGAGCAGATCATCGTCAACATCGGCGGCAAGCACTCGGTTTACGAAGCGATGCAGGCGGTGCTGGACCCGGGTGATGAGGTGATTCTGCCCACGCCGTACTGGGTGACGTATCCGGAGACGATCAAGCTTGCCGGCGCCAAGGCAAAGATTATCGAAACCGACAAGAGCACGGGTTACAAAATCACGCCGGAGCAGTTGGAAGCGGCGATTACGAAAAAAACCGCCATGCTGCTGATCAACTCGCCTAACAATCCTGGCGGCTTTACCTATACGCCGGATGAGCTCAAAGCCATCGCGAAGGTTCTCGAAGGGACAAATGTAATGGTTATTTCGGATGAGATTTATGAAAAGCTCATCTACGGCGATACGAAGTTCGTGAGCTTTGCTTCATTGAGCGAGGATGCTTTCAAAAGAACGCTGACTCTGAACGGTTTCAGCAAGACTTACTCCATGACCGGCTGGCGGCTCGGATATACGGCGGGGCCGCTGGAAGTCATCAAGGCGATGGGGCGTCTGCAGGACCACATGACCTCTAATGCTGTTACTTTCTGCCAGTATGCGGCGATTGCGGCCCTGGGCGAGCCCTCTGCGGCGGCTATCGAGCACATGAGGGCCGAATTCGAGCGTCGCGGCAAATATATGTCCGAGCGGCTAAACGGCATCGAAGGCGTGGAATGCCCCGAGGCAACCGGCGCTTTTTACTGTTTCCCTGATGTTTCCGCTCATTATGGCCGAAATATTAATGGTGCGAAGATTACCGGCAGTATGGATTTCGCCAAAGCCCTGCTGGAACAGGCCAATGTGGCCCTGGTTCCGGGTTTGCCGTTTGGCTGTGATAAAAATGTGCGTTTGAGTTTTGCCTGTTCGCTCGAGCAGATTACAAAAGGATTAGACAGACTTCAAGAATGGCTAAGTCAGTAAAGAGTAAGAAACGCAGCATCTCGACTCCGAGAGTGGAAGATTCGATAGTTTCTGAACAGGCAATACAAGCGGTCAGACACAGGGCGTTGTCCGGATGGCCCATTATCATCGGCTGGATGGCAATGCTGATTTTTACCGTTCATGCCTGCACGCACATGGTTGCCGCCGGCGACACGTGGGTTGCGATGGCCTGCGGGCGGCATTTTGTCAATCACGGCGTAGATACCGTCGAGCCGTTCAGCGCGAACTCGCACAAGGCCGGGCCTACGGAGCAAGAGATTCGAACCTGGCCCGGTTGGGCCAGGTGGATTGCGGGCAAAGTCGGCCTCAAGACGCTTAAGGCCGTGCATCCTACCGGCTGGATCAATCAAAACTGGCTGACGCACGAAATCTTCTACCTGCTGGTGCCCAAATCATCCTACGCGGACGGCATGAGTTTCTCATCGAATGCACTGGTCTACTGGAAGTTCGCCATTTACATATTGACCGTGATTTGTGTCTATTACACGGGCCGGCTGCTGGGGGCTAATCCCGCGCTTTGTGCCGTATTTTCCTGCTTTGCGATGTTCATCGGGCGTTCGTTTCTCGATGTCCGCCCGGCGGGTTTCTCAAATATGCTGGTAGCAGTCTTTCTACTCATACTGGTGCTGGCCACGTATCGAAACATACTTTATATATGGCTAATCGTCCCGTTGGCCGTTTTCTGGTGCAATGTCCACGGCGGATACATCTACGTCTTTATTATGCTGGTTCCGTTCGTGGGTCTTAACCTCCTAACGTGCATTTCCAAAAAAAGGTTTACCTCCATCGGGCGAAAAGGCATCTACCACACCATGGCCGCGGGTTTCGTCGCTTTTATAGCGACTATTGTGTTCAACCCGTTCCATTTGACGAACCTCACTCATACATTCGTCATTAGTTTCAGTAAACATGCCGAGCGGTGGCGTGACATTCACGAATGGAGATCCGCTTTCGACTGGTCCAACCGTGTCGGTACGGGTTTTCCGTTTTTAGTGCTGTATATTCTCGGCATCGGCTTATTGATCCTCTGGCTGTTTTCCCGCATTCTCAGGCCGAGATTACTGAAAGCGCCCAGGAATGAGCTTGAGGCCCAGAAAAAGTTGTACATAAAGTTGTCGACAATCTTTGGCTACGCGGCAACCGTGCTGGTCTGCTGGGTGACATTCGTCAGTTTTTCGCTTCTTGAGCTTGATTTCGTCAGCTTCTTCTGGTGTGCGGTCTTTGTTGCTATTATTTTGGTGAGTATTTACAAAAATGTTCATTTCATATATTTGGCGGTTCTATTGACCCTGCTGGCCTTATGGTCCGGCAATGGGGCCGCCGGTTATAACGGCAGATATTTCTATCCTTTCGTTATCCTTCCCGTCTATGTCGTGCTGCATATCCTTGCCTCGCTGTTTTCCAAACCGGCAAAATACAAGCCTGAGAATATTGCCTTCGTAACCCTTGCGGCCCTTGTTTCCCTGCTGCTGATGACGGTTATCTTCAATCCGTTCAAGTTTGAATCGCCGGTATGGAACGTGGGGCAATTCCTTGACCTGCGACGAATATGGCGCCCTGTGTACGAACGTAACGTCGGATTAAGCTATCTGCGATTATTCGACACGCTTTTTATTCTGAACATGGTTTCGATTATTTTCTGGATTGGATTTCCGTATTTGAGAGAAGTCCTCGGCAGGGCGCAAGACGAGTCAAATCAGAAGCTGGAAGGCGAGACTTATGAATTACCCCGGATTGATTTGGCGTTAATCACCATTGTGGCCCTTACCATTTATATGGCCATCAGTTCCCGAAGGTTCATACCGATAGCCGGGATAGCAGCGTGCCCCGTTGTGGCGATGTTTATCGACCAGATAATTCGCGGAGTTTCGGCGAGTCGAAACTTCTATGCTAAAAACCGACTTACTGTTTCTCCCATGCCGCGCTGGCTGCAATTATCATTTACCGTTGCCGGTGCTTTGGCAGTCCTGTTTTTCGGTACGTGGTGGGGGCTTAAGTTCAAGCTTGTTTATCTCGATCCGTGGCCTTCGGATCCGAAACTGAGTTCTGTTTTCATGCGAATGACCGCCTCGGACGCCAAGCCTTTCTACGCCCTGAAGTTCATCAAAGATAACAAGCTGGAAGGGAAAATGTTTAACTACTGGACGGAGGGCGGCTTCATCGCCTGGGGCCAGGAACCCGACCCGAAAACCGGCCGAACCCCTCTGCAGTTATTCATGGACGGCAGGGCACAAGCGGCATATAACCGCGACACCTTTGATATCTGGACGTATATTATGTCCGGCGGGCTCCCCGGTTCGACCGGATTTGAGATTATGCAGGCCGCCCAAATGAGAGCCAGAATGTCGGGAAAGAATATGGGACAGAATTTGACACAGGACGATTATGTCAAAATCGGGCAATCCTTTAGCGATGAGCTTGAAAAACGTAATGTCTGGGTCGTCTTAATGCCCTCTGCCGTATACAATGATCCCGACCAGGCAAATTCTTATCATACGATAAAAGGATTTGAACAGAATCCCAACTGGCCGATCGTGTTTTTCAATAACAGGCAAAAGTTGTATGTTGACATAAGAACTCCGCGGGGCAAGGAACTTTTCGAAGGCATATTTAAAGGAACAACCATCTATCCTGATGATTATCACAAAAACCTGATTCGCGCCCATAGCTGGTTTTATTATCGTCCCGGCATAGAGGAAAAAAAGAAGGCTCTTGATTTTGCTATAACGGCCTTTAAACTAAATCCGATGCCGACCACCATTCTTGAAATACTCCTTATGGCCACGAACTTTGCCGAACTAAACCCCACGGTCAATCAGTTTTGCTCGGATTATTTCAACGAGTTTATAGAAGAAAAAGATGTTTGGTCTAAGCAGGATGGTTACCGGCATAAAGTTGAAGCTGTGCGATTAGCGTGCTACCATCTGAAGAAACTCGCCCAGTCGCGGAGAAACACAGAACTTGTGAATTTTTATGCCGGTAAGGAGATTGAATATTTAGATGAATTAACGAGGATACATCAAAGCAAGAGGTGGTAATGGTTTCAATCAGCGTTTTTTTCCCCTGTTATAATGAGCAGGAAAATGTTGGCAGGACCGTTGAAAAGGCACTTGAGGTCATGCAAAAGCTCAACGCTGATTTTGAAGCAATTATAGTTGACGACGGCAGTTCTGACGGCACCGGGCGAATCGCCGACGAGATTGCAGGGCGGGACGGCAGGGTAAAAGTGGTGCATCATGAAGGTAATCTTGGTTACGGAGCTGCGCTGCAATCCGGTTTCAATGCGGCAACAAAAGAGCTGGTCTTTTACACCGATGGCGACGGCCAATTCGATATTAACGAAATGCCGCCGCTGCTTGCCCTTATGGAGCGATACGATATTGTCAGTTGCTACCGGCTGAATCGCCAGGACTCGTTCATCCGCAAAATCAACGGCTGGTGCTGGACCATGCTGGTCTGCCTGATGTTCGGTCTTAAAGTCCGTGACATCGACTGTGCTTTCAAATTATATAAAAGGGAGATTTTCAACAAAATCGAGTTGTCGAGTACCGGTGCTTTGATCGACGCCGAGATACTGGCGCGGGCCGCACGCAAGGGGTACCGTATAACACAAAAAGGTGTGCATCATTATCCTCGGACGTCCGGCGAACAGTCCGGCGCGAGTTTACGAGTGATTCTGCGTGCTTTCAAAGAGCTCTTTAAGCTGCAAAGGCGAATCCGGAGCGGCAATTGATAGCTACATCTAAATATGATATTCGGAATGCGATATACTCAGTATGAAAGAAGGAAAAGTAAATCTCTTTATCTATGGCTCACTGCGGGACAGAAGAATATTTCAATCAGTCAGCGGATTGAGTTTTGCCAGAAAAGCATCTAAAATCGACGATAAGACCCTTTTTGCCGAACCAGCTCTGCTGCCGCGTTACCGAAGGGTCAGCCCGGACAATGTCTATTACTATGCTATTGCGGCGCCGTCTTCGAGAATTGAAGGTTTTGTGATCCATGATATTCCCGCTGCGGCGATGGCTGGAATCGACAGGTATGAAGGCAAGCGTTACGAGAGAGATACCGTTCAAGTCAACACTGCAAACGGCTCCGTCGAGGCCCAGGCCTACCTGGTTACTCACGACTTGATGGAAGAACATTTCGGTGACAGGTTCCACGTCAACCTGATACACGAGTTGTGGCTGCGAAAACGCATCGAGAAATTCATCAAAAGACGTACCCGTCCCGGCGAACGAACTGTAGACGCCGATTCGGAACGCCGGGCCGACCGAGAGCTGCTCGCAACCACTGAACGTGACCTGGTCATGAGCCATTATCATACGGATGCCGTAAGTGATTATTATCTTGAACATGAGCTGGACCGTCCCCGGCCAAGCATAAAACACCTTTATGACGATCAAAAGGCAAAGCAGTTTATTGCAAATTACCTGGCTTTGGCAGTGAGGCAGGTTCTGCTCAATCAGCTCGAAGAACAAATCCAGTCCGAATACCGCTTCGAGCTTGAGCGTATTCGTACCTCGGAAAGATATTTTAACCGGTCGGTGAGTTTGCTGGCGGCTCTGCAAATTATAAATTCAAACCGTAGCGATGTTAATTTGATAGTCGACGAGTGCCTCCAGACAATGCCCTATGATAGAAACGATCTTATTGACTATGTTAAATACGGCGTACGTGCTTCGAAAAGTATGTTTGATCCTCGTGTGGCTCAGGCAAAACTGACTCGAATTCGTTCGAATCTTCAGCCCGGACTGATTCCACTTGGAATTGAGATCGAATTGAGCAATGTCGGACCAGCGGCCGTCGAGCCGCAAAGAAGTATCAAAAAAGCGTTTGACCCTGTATATGACGGATTCAAATATTTCTATGATTTTCGCATGGATGTTTTGGGCTGGAAACTCGGTGGATATATAGACGACCATTCCGGCTCAACTGACCAGGCCCGGCGGAGGGGCTTTTTGGAACTTGCGCCTGGAAGACTGAATATCGCAGGGGAACTGTCTCGTCCGGCAACAGCCGATCCCTGGCTGCTTAATCAGTTGATAAATGAGATTGTCAATTTCTATGATGTTCGTCCACATAGTTTGCATCTGTCTCTCCAACTTCGGAAAAGCCAGCGTGACACCCAGAAGATTCTGCCGCTCGGTTTTGTCAAGTGTCTGCTGGCGCTCGGCGGCGGTCCGGAGCGAAAGAGTACCGGCAGGCTGTGGGTTTCGAGGATGGGACGTGACGAGATTAAGCAATACGAGTACGGTGAAGAACTTGTCTTTGCCAGAACCAGTAAGCGAAGGTGGTACCTGGGCGGTGATGATATAGCTAACAAACTCCCGGCACAGGCAACTACGCACGTACAGCAGTACAAATTTATACGTCTGGAAAAAAGAGCTAATTATGAGCCGCTAATCATGTGCCTGAAGGGCTTGCAGCTATCGTACAATCCCGCCGATTATTTGACTGCCGAACAATTAAAGAATAATTCGAGATTACAAAGGCAATATGAAGAGTTGAAGAAATGGGCAGCCGAACCGACGGAAATAAGCCACCAGATGATCAGCAGGTTTGTAAGAACTGTGCAGGATGGCTTGATGAAGGAAGGGCACCATCGGCCCGCCCATACGCTGCACTACATCGACTGGGTCCTCAGCGCGCTCGATGTTCAACTGCGAATGTTCAATAAGCAGCTCAGGGAATTCTCATGACACCGAACACATCGGTAGCGTTACGTTTCGCGCATTTCCTTGAGTTTTTCTTTGATGAATTCGGCGGTATGACAGGCTGCCTCTTTACTGAAAGCAAGGCACTTGTGCATACCGGCATTAAAAGATTTCACGAACTCCTGTGAATCAAACGCCGAAGCCGACGAGATGTTGTTAAAAGATTTTTCGGTGCTACCCTCGGGTGCGGGTGCCAACATATAGATTGCAGTTGCAAAGCCGGCAAAATAGACGATCAGCAGGAAAATGAATTTGGTTCTCCAGCCTTTCACAAAGATTCTCCCTTCCTAAAGAAACCATTTCGTCGGCCGGTCCCCCCCATCTGGCCTTTTGTGTTAGTCTCTATTAAATTAATAGTATGAAAAACAACGGATGCCAAACGGAAAATGCTAAAAGTGTGCTTTTTATCCAGCTAAAAGCTGTTTTAAGGTCGTACAGACGATGGCGATCTGGTCTTTCGTCAAATGATTATGGAACGGCAGGGCGATTGCCCTTCCGCTCGCGGACTCGGCAATGGGAAAATCGCCCGGCTTATGGCCAAATTTTTCGGCAATAAACGGCATCAGATGCACGGGAGCAAAGTAATTGCTGACCTGAATATTCCGGCTTTGCATCTGCTGTAAAATCCGGTCTCGCTGCTCCATTGTGAAACTTTCTGCGAGCCGGACAACGAAGACAAACCAACTCATATCGCAATCGGCCGGCTCGGCGGGTACAATCAGCCGATCCTCATCGGCCAGCATTTGACGGTACCATTCTGCGACCTGTCTGCGTTTTGCCTTGATTTCGTCGATTCTCGATAGCTGCACAATTCCAAGCGCACAATTTATGTCGCTGAGACGATAGTTATAGCCCAGCCTCTCATGGGCCAGCCAGTCGGTGCCTTTGCCCCTTCCCTGGTTGCGAAGCGATACGCACATGTCCGCCAAAGCATCATCATCGGTCAAAATCATGCCGCCTTCACCGGTGGTGATTTGCTTGTTTGGATAAAAGCCGAAAACGCTCATCGTGCCGAACGTCCCAACCTTTTTTCCATTCAACGCCGAACCGAGCGCCTCGCAGCTATCTTCGATCACCGGAAGATTGTGTTTTTGGGCGATTTCACAAACGCTGTCGAAGCCAGCGGGATTTCCGAAGACTTCGACTGGCAAAATCGCTTTTGTCTTTTCGGTAATGCCGGCTTCAATTTTAGCCGGATCGATATTCAAGCTGACCGGGTCGATATCGACAAAGACCGGCCTGGCACCGGTCATCATAATCGACGTTGCCGAAGCTGCGAAAGTAAAAGGCGTGGTAATGACCTCGTCGCCCGGCGTAATCCCCAGCGCCAACATACATAAAAACAAGCCGCTCGTTCCGCTATTGACAGCCACTGCCCGTTTCATGCCGACGTATCCGGAGAATGCCTGCTCGAATTCCGCGAGTTTGGGACCGAGCGACAGATTGGGGCTGCGAAGCACTGCACAAACAGCCTCGATTTCTCTGTCTGTGATATCCGGCCGGGACAAATGTATGCACATAACCAAATCACCTAATCACATAAGCGGACAAGAACAATTGATGAGATTGTACCGCCTGTGAGGCATAAATCAAAGCATTTTCGATACTTAATACGCCAGCGAAAATAAGGCATTTTTTGCTCTATCGGATTAGCCCTTTCGGCATATATCAGGAATACTTATGGGACGTCTTATCGAAAAGACCGCCGTTTATTTGCTGCTAACATAAGAATTGTGATTGTATATTAAACAGCCCTCGATTTAAAACCGAAGATAAGTGCGATTTGATACTTTGTGGTGGGAATCGAGACATGGCGAAAGGCAAAAATGTACTAACAACAGGCGATGTGGCCAAGATTTGCCACGTTGCTCCTCGAACAGTTTCGAAGTGGTTCGACAACGGCCAGTTGAGGGGCTATCGCATACCCGGCAGCAAAGACCGGCGAATCCCGGTCACCGAGTTGGTCCGCTTTATGAAAATACATAATATGCCGACGTCGGAACTTGCGGTTGGCAAAATCAGGGTCCTGCTCGCAGACAGCAATGTCAAAACGGCTTCGACTCTGGCCGATATTCTGCGGAGCAAGGCCGACTACGATGTGCAAATTGTCCATAGCAATTTTGAAACAGGCTCGGTCATCCAGAAATTCTCGCCGCATGTCCTGCTGATCAGTCTGCTGGCTGAAGGCATCGATGCGACGGCCGTCTGCAAAGGTATTTGTGAGAATGACGACTTGCGGACGATCAAGATAATCGCCCTTGTGAGTAATTTGAGCGATTCGGAATCGACGGCTCTGCTGCAGAAGGGCTTCGATGGCTATGTCCCTTATTCTGCCGATGCTGTCGAGGTCATCAAAAGGATCGAAGAGGCTATAGCGATTATCTATTAGTTACTGATAAATCTTGTCGCTTTGTTTCACGTTAGAGAAGAAGTAGGGGGGCTTTTTCACAGTAATCCTCGAGCGTCCAATCGCCGCTTGTGTCTTCCTGTCATAAATCCACATTTTCGGAAATCACGATTGATTTTTAGCAATTTCACCAAAGGATTGGCTAAAAAGAAGCGGTAAATAGCGTTTTGTTCACCTGTCACGGGTTTGTATTATTTCGTTCTTCTTTCCAGCATCCGGGTCAGTAGTTCCACCATCTGCTCGGAATCTACTTGTTTTTCATGCCCATCTACGAATGTGAGTTGATAATTGCCGTCGGGCAGCTTGCGCTGCATCAGCACGGAATTAGCATCCTTAACGTCAATGGAATTGCCGTACCATATTACATTTTCACCCCGTTCAAGCAAACGCTCGTATCTCGATTTGGAGGTCGAAACCTGGTCTTCGCCGGAACCTCCCCAGTATTTAATAAGCAGCATACTGTCCTTAATTATTCCGCCTCCGGTTAAATCCCGGCCGCCAAACAAATTCAGCAGTAAAATCATGGTAATGATAATCGCTGCCGCCGCGACTGATTTACTCAATCTCAAATCTATGATAATATTGACCGTATTCCAGCCGATTTTGTGCCGGGACAGCCTGTGCGGGATTCGCTGTTTGATCTCCTCGCCAAGGCCGGGGCGAACCGGTTCTGTGAATTGCTGGCCCAGTTCATTCAGGAGTTTTTTTATTTGCTCTTCTTTCATTGCAGCACTCTTTTCTCCGGGTTCCCGGCTGTAACAGGTTGTGATCGGAACCTGTTCAAATAATTTCCTTTCTCAAAGTTTTTAATGCTCTATTCAGCCTGCTTTTGAAAGTTCCTTGATTTAAACCGACCGCCTCTGCGGCCTCGGCAATCGTCAACTGCTGCATATAATGTAAAGTAATCGTTTCTCTCAGTTTGATCGGTAACCGTTCCACGGCATCTTTCAAATGTTCCAACTGCTCGTTATGCTCCATTTTCTCAGGCTCACCCTTGTCGCTTTGCGGCATTTCAAGGCCTTCAATGCCGATGACCTCCTTGTGCTTGTGTTTGCGCCAATGCAGCTTTGAAACATTACTTGCAATGCGATAAAGCCAGCCATTTAATGCTTTACCGTCTTTTAATTGGCCTATATGGTGCCAGGCATTGAAAAAACTCTCCTGTGTCAGGTCTTCGCTGGCCTGGCGATCATGGCCGAGTCTCCTCATAAATAAATAAATCTGTTCATGATATGTATCCACAAGCTCGGCAGCCGCCGCCCGGTCCCCGGCTCTTAAACGAGAAGCAAGCGAATCCCGTTTCTGTCTATGATGCTCCTTATCTCTATCGAGATTCCGCTGCGTATTTTTAAGATACGCCAAATCAGCTTTCTGTTCTGCTAATTTTGCCTTTTTTTCCATATATTCTCAGTATCCGAATCAGGCCGTAGACAGTGTACCTTTAATCCGTTTGGCCTGCAATATGAATCCGTTCGTAAATGTAGTGCAGCATGATTTAAGATGATCTGGAGGCTTGCTCAGGATTTGTTTGGCCTCATTGTGATTCCGAATAGAGTATCAGAAATCTGACGTCCGAATAAAAACCCTTGTTGGGATGATAAAAAAATGGTTGATATACCTTTTCTGTTGTGAAATAATACATCGGCATATGAAAACTCGGATGAAGAAACTACTGATTATAATCGGATTTGCTCTTTGCCTGGGCGGCTTAGCAAGGGCTGATTTGGCTGGCCAAATCGATGGTATCATCAGCGAATCATTACAGAAACGAGTCCAGTTTTCCATTCATATCTTAGAGGCTGATTCCGGCAGAACAATCTATGATCATGACGCAAAAGAGCTGATGATACCGGCTTCGAATATGAAAATCATTACTAGTGCAGCAGCTCTGCATTATCTGGGGCCTGATTACGTTTATAAGACTAAGGTCGTGCTTTCCGGTAACTCACTTGTCGTCATCGGAAGCGGCGATCCGCTGCTGGGCGACGAGAAAACCGACATTAAGTACGGCCGGGAGCCGGGCTGGATATTCAAGGACATAGCAAACGCGCTGAAGTCCAGGGGTATAGGGACAATCGAAGGGATTATAGTTGACAGCAGCGTTTTCGATAACGAGCCCGTTCATCCGAGCTGGCCGGCGGATGATTTGAATCGCTGGTACGCCTGCGAAGTAAGCGGCCTGAACTTTAACGACAATTGCATAAGGATAAGTGCAAAGAATATCGGCGGCAAAGTCGCCGTCTTCGTCGATCCGCAAACCTCTTTCGTATCTCTGATCAATAAGGTCGTGCCAATATCGAAGGGCAGCGGCGCCGTCGGAACGTATCGCAATCGGCACCCTAACAGGCTGACCGTTTTCGGCAAGTGCAAAGATGAGGTTGGGCCGTTTGACGTGGCAATCGAAAGGCCTGCGGCATATTTTGGATTTCTGCTATACGAGAACCTTGCTGAGGCGGATATCAATGCGAAGGGAAACCTTGTCGAAAAAACGCTGGAAGAGGGCAGCAATTTCATCCCGCTAATCGAATTCAGTACGCCGCTCACTGATTGTCTGGCTCGCTGTAATACGAACAGCTTCGGATTGGCCGCCGAGGCGATGCTTAAAACCATCGCCGCGATGAGTAATCCGGATAAGAAAAACGGCAGTTGGGAAAGAGGACGGGAGCAGATTTCTCAATATCTTTTGGGGCTTGGTATTGATAAGAGCCAGTTCTATATAGACGATGGAAGCGGTCTGAGCCGGCAAAACGAGCTTACCGCGTATGCGATAACAACCGTCTTATCGGACATTTACAAAAGCAGGAATTGGCAGTTATACAAGGACTCGCTTGCGGTAGGGGGGACAGAGGGGACGATTGAAAGATATTTCAAAGAGGAAAAGTACAAGGGTAAAATCTTCGGCAAGACCGGGTATATCAACAGCGTCAAGTCGTTCTCGGGCCTGTGTGTCACGGACGAGGGCGATTACATATTCTCGGTCCTCTCGAACAACACGAACGGCCAAACCCGTACTGTCATCAACAACATCGCGCAGGAAATCATAGATTATTTCGAAAGCGAAGAAGATTAGCTAAAGAAGACTGACGAATACCTGGGCAAAGCGGTGAGAAGGCTAAGGCCTGAAGTAAACGATCGGGCCGTTTTCGTATTCTTTTATTTTCCAGTCTGTTCCGACAGCGTCTCTAAGGGGAACTTCAAGGGACTTCATTTTGCCTTGCTCTATTCCGAGTACAACAGCCGATGGGGGTTTTTTTTCGATAAGCTTACCGAGTGTTTTCTGGCCGACAGTGTTCGTTGTTTCGAGTTCTTCGGGCGTCAGAGCATCGGCGGCTCTATATATGACCGAGCCACACGAAATCTGTGGGTAAATCTCACAGCCGCCTTCGAGTGCGTAAAGAGGGGCCAGGGTCAGCACAAGTTTGTTCTCCTTCGTTCTCTCGGCGATATCCTGCGATATCCTGTGCACTTCGAGCGGCACCCAGCTTTCGGGAACGAGGACAATCGGAATCCTCTGCAGAACATAAGGGCAATTGAAAACCGCCACCATTCCGCAGACGCCCATGATAGCCGCAGCTATCTTGAATTGTCCGCTGATACCTGCTTTACTTGCATGCCTTCGCAAATGTAATAAAGGAAAGGCAAGACTGATTACCAAAAAAGGAACCGGAACGGCAAGGTACTGTCTCCATAGCGTCGGCGGAATCAGGGCGATTATGAAAAATATCGCCGGCAGCAGGGCGGCAAGCAGCAGGTTTATGCCGCCGGCAATCTTCAATTTATGGCGAAGAAAAATCACGCTCACGCAAAGGTAATTCGTCAGGGCCAAAAGGACAAAATAGCCCGGCATTGTCAGGCACGTGAACGTCAGGGCAAATTTATTATGAACCATCCCGATTTCTCGCAGCCACTGGCCGTAAAGCATCGGTATTGTGACCAGGTTCAAATAAAATGCCCGCGGGGCCTGGGCTATCACCCAGACAGGCCAAATCGAAACAACCGCCCCGGCCAGCAGAAACGGCAGGGCGTTTTTGAATCTCTTTTTGATCGATCCGGCAGGGATACCAAGCAACAGCACAAAAAACAGCAACTCCACTATAACCGTGGTTACACGCATGCAGGTAGCGAATGTGAGCAGGGCACCGATGGCGGCGATCCGCCAATATTTTGATTTTTGCTGAAAATCGGTGGATATGAACAACCAGAAAGACAGCATAACGCAGAAAATCACGACATCGTGGTTCCATGCGTAGCCGTTGGCATAATCGACGAGCGGATTGAATACGTACAGCACGGCCGCACACAGGCCCAAAATCATGCCGGAAGTTGTAAAAGACCTGAAAATGTGCCGGTATATGCCGACGATGCCCAGCATCACGAGAATATCACAAACACACGAGAGCAGTCTGACTGTTAGCAAGTAGTGAGTTGTGCCGAATAATTTGAACAGCGTTGTGCACAGCAACGGATGGTAGGGCATTTGAGCGGCGTATGAAAAATCTCTGTAGATCATCTTGCCCTGGGCCAGGAGAACGGCCCCCGTGCAGTACATCTGCTCATCCCGGCCAACAGGCTTGCTCATCGTATTTGCTACGATGGCGAGCGACAAAATAAATAGTATTAGAACGACTATAATATTAATGATTTTCGGCGACATATTGTTATTCAATTTAGATTTACGCTTTGGGGCCATATTACCATTCCGCAAGTTCGCCGAGAAGTTCCTCGACCAGGTCTTTCATCGTTACGATGCCGATAGGCTTTTCGCGTCCGAAGCGCCCGGCTCTTACTACCAGAACAATCTTGTAATTTTCCTTCTGCATGATGTTCATGGCATCTATAACAGTCATGTCGGCGTCGAGTTTTCGGATAGGCTTGACGAAACCGCGCAGGTCGGCGAACTTTTCCAACGAGCTTAACGCTTCGTATATCTCGATAAAGCCGATGATGTCTCCAGCCCGGCCCTCGGTGACCGGCAGCCGGGTAAAGGCACACTTATTCAATTTATTCAATAACGCGGAATCATCGGAATTGACGTCGACGGTCTCGACATTGTGGATTTGAATCATAACCGAGCTTAAATGAACGTGTGATATGCCTACCAGGCGATTGACAATCTCGCTTTGCACGGGACTGAGGAAGCCCTCTTCGTGAGTGTCTTGTAGAATCGCCTGAACTTTATGTCTTTGTGCCGACGCGATGAACGTTCTGGAAGTTGTTGTAAGTCCTACCAGCCGGGCAAAAGAGCTCGAAATGAATTTGAGCACAGGTAATATGCCGCTGAAGTTTAGAGGTTTGTAAATGGCGTAAAGGAGGGGAGAAAAATACGGCGTCAGCACGTCCGCACGATAGAGAAATATGTTCTTTGGGATAAGCTCAGAGAAGATGAAAAGTATTGGAACCATTAGCAAAGTAGCGAGCAGCTCGGCTCGATGTTCGTATTCGGCGCCGAACCGCGTCAGAAAAGAACTGGTGACGATGCTCGTGGCCAAGTAGTTGACTAGATTGTTGCCTATCAGCAGCGACAACAGCA
Source organism: uncultured Pirellulales bacterium (assembly GCA_964439135.1). Classification (GTDB taxonomy): domain Bacteria; phylum Planctomycetota; class Phycisphaerae; order Sedimentisphaerales; family Anaerobacaceae; genus JAFGPJ01. Next base: position 9,904 of record CAYTNN010000040.1, on the reverse strand, counting down.
GGCCGGAGCTGTCGCGCAAACAACGGCCGAGGATTACAAAAGGTAATTGTTTCTTTTCGATGCCCAGTCGCAGTCGAAGCCGACTGAGCTGATACAGGCCGGTCTCGGAACCGGAGAACAAACCTCCCAGTATAATGCAGCATGCAACAGCCAAAACTAAAATAGTGTTGTTAAACATTGTTTTGGAACGGTTCAAGAGTTAATACGAGCGTTTCGATTCGGTGGTGTTTTACTTTTTCCACGGTAAATTTAAGATTTTTCAGATACGCCGAGTCTCCCGGTTTGGGTACCCTGCCGAGCAGGGCGGTGACCAGTCCGCCGAACGTTACCATGCGGGTCTGTGCCGGATCAATCCCTAAAACTTCGGCCCAGTCGTGAAGAGCGACGTTGCCCGACAGCCGATATTCGAAAGGTCCTGTCTGTTCGACCGGTTCGGTCTGGCTTGTCGGTTCGATCTGGCCGAGCAGCTCTTCGGCGATATCTTCGAGCCGTACCGAACCGGCGATACCGCCGTATTCGTCGACCACGATTGCCATGTCGGTTTTGCTCCTGCGGAAAAATTCCAGCAGCGATTCGACCGTCTTTTGTTCCGGCACAAAATTGACATTCTGGACAATTTTGTCCAGCGTAACTTCGCCCCGGAGCAGTATCTGCCGGAGGTGAACTATGCCGATGATGTTATCGATTGAGCCGACATAAACAGGCAGCCTTATCAGGTGATTTTTTTTCATTATTTCTCGGGCTGCTGCGCTCGATTCAGTCACATCACAGGCAAGCATATCCACTCGCGGCCTCATCACGTGCCGGACCTTCAGAAAGCCAAGTTCGATCACTTCGGTAAAGAGCCTGTTTTCATCGGCGGTAATCAATCCCTGTTTCCGGGTGGTATCGATCAAGGATTTGAATTCACCCATGGTTATTGCCTTCGGGTGCCTGACCGGCCCCAGAAGCAGCCTTAAGGTGGGTTCTAAAATGGTAACTTTGAAAACCATTTCGACAGGCCCTAATATCTGGAGGCAGAGATAGGCCGGCAGGGCGGCGGCAACGCAGAAAGTTTTCGAGTTGGCGTAAGCCAGGGATTTAGGCAGGATTTCGCCGAAGAGCAGCACCCCGACAAAGCTCAGCAGGGCGGCAGACGCGGCAACCAGACCGCCGGAGTCTTTAAGCCGGATTATCAGGACGCTGGAGACGGCGTAAAAAAGAACGTTGACCGTCATATTGCCGAGCAAAAAGCAATTGAGCAGCCTCCGGCGTTTGCCCAGGAGGCTTGCGACCAGTTTTTGAAGTTTGTGGTCTGATTTATCCAGTTGGCGTATCTGCCTGGGGGATAGATTGATAAATGCGGTCTCAGATCCTGAAAAAAACGCGGAACCGGCAAGCAGTATCAGCATCAAAATAATTTTAGGCACCAGGGCCGCCATCAGCAATTATCCGACTGTGGTTTTAGGTAAAGCTATCTTAAACGTGCTACCATGACCAGCTTTGGATTCTACCGAAATACAGCCTTCATGTCTATCGATAATCATTTTGCAAAATGCCAGCCCGATGCCCGCTCCGGAATGTGGCGTGGCCATCTTGGCCATGTGTTGGGATTCATAAGCGCTATCTTCCGTGATCGAGGTCCATTTCACGGGCTGGAAGTCCGTGCTACGGTGGTCCATTTTGTCCTTATCCGTTTTAGTGGTAAAGAATGTCTCAAAGATATTTGCCAGATCGGCCGGGTCAATCCCTGCGCCCGTGTCGGCCACTTCGATTACAACGGTATCGACCGTTTCAGCGGCCCTGATGGTCAAAACGCCGCCGCGAGACAGCATCGCGTCGCGGGCGTTGAGAATCAGGTTCATCAAAACCTGCTGTATCTGCACGGGTATTACGTATATTGTCATATCATCGGGAATCTGCATATCCACGGTAATCCCGTCCTTGGCAAAATCCCGGCAAAGACAGGTGAAAATCTCTTCGATCATATCGAGCAGCCGGGCGTTTTGCATTTCCTGCGTTTCGCCGCTTATCAGGGCAAGCATACTTTCCATGATTTTCGCGGCTCGCCCGCAGCTTTTGGCTACCTTTTGAAGAGCTTTTTCCGTAAGCGCTCTGTCGTCCGGGTTGTCCAATGCGAACGTAGCATAGCTTTTCAAAGGAGTCAGCAGGTTATTCATCTCGTGGGCTATCATATGGCTGACAGTGCCTATATTGGCCAGATGCTGAAGCCCGACGAGCTGAGATTTTAAGGACTCATTTTGAAGTTTCTGGACTTCTACACTTTTGTGCAGCGACAGGCGTTTTTCCGTAATACTTGCCAATTTTCTGCTCCTACGATAAAATTAGATACATCTTGAGGTATATCGACCTATAATGCGTTTTTTCTTGAACCTTGAACTATATAAAATGACAAGGGTGCAATGAACGAGCAGAGTATTTTAGACGAGCTTTTGGCGCTTTTGGAGGCAAACGGCGTGACAATCCGCAACGAGCCTCTTGGCGGCAGCGGCGGGGGACTTTGCATAATCAAGGGCGAGCGCATTTTTTTTGCCGATACACAGGCTTCGTCTATCGTTTCTGCGGCAATGTGTGCCGAGGCGGTCTCGAAAGTGGTGGATGTCGAGCAAATATTTATAAAACCGCTAATCCGCCAGTTTATCGAAAATAACAGCAACCATGTAACTTGAAAGGTAATGAAATGATAAAAAGCAAATGGCCGGCAATACTGGTAATCTGTCTTGTGACAGTACTATGCCACTTAGACGGCACGGCGGTATTGAATTCGGCGCCGGCAAGCGAGACATTCGTCAACTCGGTCGGCATGAAATTTGTTCGCATTCAGCCGGGATCGTTCCTGATGGGACAGGATAAAGGCGGTGACTGGGACGAGCGGCCCGTCCACAGTGTGCGCATTACACAATCTTTCGGCATCTCCGCGACTGAGGTCACCAACGCCCAGTACGAGCAATTCGATCCCGAACACCGTGCGCTTCGCGGCAAACTCGGTTTTTCCGAACGAGACAATGAGGCGGTGGTTTTTGTAAGCTGGCACGAGGCGGCGGAATTCTGCAAATGGCTCTCAGAAAAGGAAGGCAAGCCCTACCGGCTGCCGACCGAAGCCGAGTGGGAATATGCCTGCCGGGCCGGCACGGAGACAGCCTACCATACCGACGAGACCCTGCCGGGAGAGTTTCACAAGAACGCCCGTATAAGTTGGTTTCCCGATCCCGCGCGTCAAAACAAGAGTGTTAAACCGCTGCTGTTGACTGTCGCGAAGACCGATGCGAATCCGTGGGGTCTTTTCGACATGCACGGCAACGTTGAAGAATGGTGCTATGACTGGTACGGCCCGTACGAACAAGGCGATCAGGCGAATCCGGTAGGGCGGGCAGGCGGTGATTTTAAGGTCACGCGGGGCGGCAGTCACAGCACGCAGGTTTCTTTTCTGCGCTCGGCGAACCGGCTTGGAACGCTGCCGGACGACAAAAGCTGGCTGATAGGCTTTCGCGTAGTCGCCGGCGAGATGCCAAAAACCGAGCCGCTTGCGAGTCCTGAGCCGGCATTGTACGCACGCAACGTGAAACAGGAGAATCGGCCCGACTGGGCGAGCGGTCCCGATCCGAATAAGCCCTACTTCAAAGGGCCGGTCGAATATGTCAAAATCCCGCCGGACTCCGACGGCCCGATGTACTCCGAGCATAATCACGACCCGGCACTGGTTGATTGCCCCAACGGCGACCTGCTGGCGATTTGGTATTCATGCCGGGACGAACCCGGGCGTGAATTAACCATCCTGGCGAGCCGCCTGCGATACGGTGCCGAGCAGTGGCAGCCGGCCTCGGTCTTCTGGAATGCGCCCGACCGCAACGACCACGCTCCGGCGCTCTGGTTCGACGGCAATGATACTATCTATCACTTTAACGGTCTATCCGCGGCGGCCACATGGGGAAATCTCGCTACTGTGATGCGACTTTCGACCGATAACGGCGCCACGTGGTCGAAGGCTCGATTAATCAATCCCGAGCACGGCCTGCGTCATATGCCCGTCGAATCGGTATTTCGAACGCGCGAGGGCTACCTTGTCCTGCCTTGCGATGCGGTAACTGGTGGCAACGGCGGCACAGCCGTGCACGTCAGCCGCGATGGCGGTCAGACATGGACAGATGCCGGAGCCGGCAAACCGGCGCCGAAGTTTGCTGCCGGTGAGACCGGCGCGTGGGTAGCGGGAATTCACGCCGGCGTCACGCAGCTCCGGGACGGCAGCCTGATGGCATTTGGACGCGGCAACAGCATTAACGGAAAGATGCCGATGAGCATCTCTAAAGACATGGGCATAAACTGGACATACTCGGCCAGCGAGTTCCCGCCGCTCGGCAGCGGGCAAAGACTCATCCTCAGGCGCCTGCCGGAAGGGCCCATCCTGCTAATTAGTTTCACAAACCGCAATACAGGGATGAAGCTAAAAGATTCCTCCGGCAAAGAACACCGGGTCTTCGGCATGTTTGCAGCGCTGTCATTCGATGAAGGTAAAACCTGGCCGGTAAAAAGACTGCTCACCGACGGCGGCCCCGCAAGAGACCTCGACGGGGGCGGCAACACGGGCAGGTTCACCATGGACCCGACCCATGCCGAACCGAGAGGATACCTGGCGGCGACCCAGACTCCCGACGGGCTCATTCACCTGATCAGCAGCAAACAACACTACGTCTTCAATCTCGCCTGGATCCAGCAGGGCACTGAAACAATAAATAAGGAGTAGCGAAAATATGGCAGTGAAAAAAGTGGCTATTTTAGTCGACGAAATGTACCAGGTTCTCGAAGTCTGGTATCCGTACTATCGGTTCCTGGAGGCGGGTCTTCAGGTCAATTTAGTTGCGGCCGAGGCGAAAAAAGAATATCATTCGAAAGAAGGCTATCCGTGCGTATCTGAGATTGCAGCGGAAGAAGCTGACGCCGGCGATTATGATTGTATGCTTGTGCCGGGCGGATTCGCGCCGGATTTTATGCGAAGAAGCGCTGATGTAATTAAGTTCGCAAACGATATGGTTGACGCCGGTAGGGTAATCGCGGCCATTTGCCACGGCGGATGGCTGTTGTGCAGCACAAAAATTTATAAGGGCAAAAAGGCGACTTGTTTTATGGCGATAAAAGACGACATTATCAACGCCGGCGCCGAGTACGTAGATGATGAATGTGTCGTGGACGGCAACTTGATTACGGCATGCAAGCCGGATGATTTGCCCGCCTTTTGTACGGCTGTTTTACGTGCACTGGAGAAATAACCGGCCGAACTTAATCCAAAAAGAATGAAATATATTTTGATGACGAAAATTATTTTTCCGATTCGAACAGGAGCGTTTTTATATGAGCAAGGCTAAAACTCGTAAAAAGCAGGATACGACACCTGTAGTGCTGGTAGTGGATGACAATCAGCAAAACCGTGAATTGCTGCAGGCATATCTTGAGGACGTGGACTGCCGGGCGATCCCCGCGCACGATGGGCCGGAGGCGTTGGAAATTATCGCTAAAAATCCTCCCGATTTGATTCTGCTGGACGTGATGATGCCTAAGATGAGCGGATTCGAGGTCTGCAGAAGAATCAAAAACGACCCCAAAACCAGCGACATACCCGTCATTATGGTTACGGCACTAAACGAATTCGGCGACATCGAACGAGGCATCGATTCGGGCACGGACGACTTCCTGAGCAAGCCCGTGAATAAGCTGGAGCTTTTGACCCGTGTCAAAACCATGCTGAAATTGAAACACCTGACCGATAAGCTCGAACGCACTCTGGCGTATTTAAACGAGATAGAAAAACAGGCACAAATGGCAAAATCCGAACCCGATAATCCGCTTCTAAAATCGTAACAACCGGCACACAACGCACAATCCCCACAACGAAAAAGCAAAATGGCACGTTAAGTGATGAATTGCCAAATCCAGGCTTAATCCGCCCTTGTCTATTGTCGATATCTTGATTGTGATTGGAAGCGGGTGGAGACTCAAATCCACAATTATTATTGCAAATCAAAAGATGAAAACTGGGTGCGGGTGGTGTATGAGTCGATTATTGGAAATTCTCGGCAGGGCGATAACGGTCGATACTGCTGATTTGATATGGCACTGGTTAAATACTGTCAGACTTCCTGTGGAGGATAACGAATCACCTCGACACAAGCAGTTGAACGAGATGATCGAGCTGATGCATGCCATGAAGCTGGATGCGGCCGCCGAGCAACTGCGGATATATCTCTTCGAAAATCCTTCCTGTACTCACGGTCGGCTGGCGGCGGCAGCGATTTTTCTGCATAACGGCCAACTGCAGGAGGCTATCAAGGAGCTCAATTCAGTTTATATGCGCCAGCCGAACAATACGATGGCTCTCTATGCTCTCGGGCATTGTTATGAACGGCTCGGCAAAGAGTCTCAGGCTGTGGAATTCTACCAGGACTGTCTGAAGTTCAAAAACTATTTGCAGCTTCCCGCTCAGCGGCTGGCCGCCATTTACTTTAAGAATGGTCAATTGGAGAAAACCATCCAGCAATATGAGCTTCTGAAGAATGAATACCCCGATGATATATCGGCACTGATTTCGCTTGGGCATCTGTATATTGTCACTGGCCGGCATGTGCAGGCTGTCGAAACGTTTAATACGGCGATATTGATCCATCCGGACAATTTCCAGGCCCATGATGAGAATATAGACCAGCTAATCGCCGAGGGCCAGCTTTACGAGGCTCTGGAGTGCATTGAGGATCTTTTACAGGCCCAGCCGGACAAACCCGATTTAATCATGAGGCATGCCGACGTCCTGCGGATGATTGGTTCCACATCGGATGCCGTCTCGCAATACGAGCACGCCCTTCAGGTTTGCCCGGATTTCCTTGAGGCTACCATAAAACTCGGGACACAATACCTGCAAATGGAACAGGATCATCTTGCCGCGCAACAGTTTAACAGGGCGGTTGAAATCAATGACAACATCGTCGAAGCCTACATTGGCCTGGCAATTGCCCAGAAATCATCCGGCAACACTTCAGATGCCCTGGGCACGTTATCGCTAGCGGCGGCGATTCAGCCGAACAGTTCTTTGTTATTCACTGAAACAGCTACACTGCGACTTAAGGCCGGTCTTAAAGAAAACATGCCTTATGATTATAAAGAGGATTATAACACTCTGACCGAAGCCGTGATTGCCGCTCACTGCCAGCATATCGCGCTTCGTCCGCAAAATCCGGATTTACACTACAGGCTCGGCGTCCTTATGATGAACGTTGGAAGGATGGAGCATGCAATTGAGTCGTTTCGAACCGCTTTAGAGATCAATCCGGCTTATACAAGAGCCAGAAGCAAATTAGCCGTCTGCCTGCTTGAAACAGACCGCAAAAACGAGGCACTGAATCAACTGACCAACTCAGATTGTCTCGATAAGGACACGCTGCAACTGCACTATCAGACTGCCTTATTATATTGCGACAGGGTTAAGTTCGCATCGTCCTTAATAAACCTTGAGCATCACCTGGAGAGAAATTTTGCATGTCCCGATGCAACGGTAAACATCTCAATCATACTGCAGAACCTGGGCCTGCTGGACAGGGCGACTGCCATGTGGGATAATCTCACGGACACAGCCAACCAGGCAATTAGCACCGAAAACCAATTTTGACCGTCGGCCGGTAAAAGACGCCGGAAGAGCCCAAAATACAAAAACACGCTTGACGACCGGGAACCAGGGCTGAATGAAACATAACATATATTATAGGACTTTAATAATAGTGTTTTTCTAATCCTCGGTTTTCGACAGTTATTCAATATATTACCGGTTTTAACAGAAAAAGGTCTATTGAAAAGATCAATAAGTTCTATCCATAGTTCCTTCGCTTCGTTCAGGATGACATAATACCAAATACGATTAAATTGTGCACTTTTGTCATTTCGATCGGAGGGCCACGAAGTGGCCAGAAGCGGAGAAATCTGGTATACGAAACCAATCCATGTACAGTAACCAGATCTCTCGACTCCGCTGCGCTTCGCTCGAGATGACCCAGGCAAGCGCAGTTACTAATCAGAAATCGCATAAGACATACGTACCATAAACACCATGAAAAACATTATTATAGATAAATAGGCTGAGCCATCAAAATCAGATTTGGAGAGAATTCGCTTTAATTCTTACAGAATGTTAGAAAAAATATGACTCAACAAATCACAGCCACAATCGACAAGTTCTTTAATAACAAGAGCTTATGTACATCTATTCCAAATACACCTATACACCTATATACTTATATAGTTTTCTTGTAATTATTTAAATTGACTTTATGTATTATCAGTCATATAATTAAGTTTTAGGCTAATATTACTATCTACCTACGATGAAGAAAAGCTGCTCTGTGGAATGTTGATTATTCAACTTTTATGTTATTGGGCGAGCTTGAATGACTGACGGGGAAAACGGCGCCATTATCTGCGAGAAGAATGGAACAGAAATCCGAAAAAGAGTAGGATTTGCTGCGGAAGTCTTCGAAAGATATAGCGATGAAATTCGAGCTATAATTCATTTTGACGTTAAAGACAAGTCCAAGGCGGATGATATTTTCCAGGAATTTTTTGTGTCCATCGTCCGCAAGCCAATTCCATCGAACATCCAGGATATTACAGCATATCTGTACAGGGCTGTCAAAAATGATGTTATTGACGTTTTCCGCCAAAGAAAATGTCATCAAGATCACATTCAGAAGTACGCCGAATGCCGTAAACATTTTGTAATACGAGAAGATCCCCAAAATACTGTTATCCAGACGGAAAACACCAAAAGAATGTTCCATTTAATTGAAAGTCATTTACCGAAACGTGAAGCTGAAGTCGTCATTCAACGGTATGGCCAAGGCTTCAGCACTACAGATACGGCAGAAAAAATGAATGTTGATAAAAGAATTGTTTCTCGATATCTTTCTGCCGCGTTAAAGAAAATGCGTGATTTTGTCCCTGAAAATGAAGATGATACAAGAAGATGATACAATATGATCTCACATAATCCCGATATAAATTGTACGAATGCCCGATTGTATTACTATGATTTCCTAAGCAAGGAAACCAGAGCAGGCATTCCTGAAGGTGCTTTGCAGCACATAAAGCAATGCCGGAATTGCCAGACAGAAATGGACAGCTTGAAAGATCTGCTTGTACAGGCAGGTGAGAGGTTTGAAAGTGAGCAAAGCGACAAAGATTCAGCTATTAGTACCCTTCTCAGACTTCACTTTGAGTATATAGGCGAACCGGTAAAATGTGATACCGTAAAACCATTTCTCGCTAGTTTGGCCGATCCGGTTTTGCAGATAAGAATACCAACACCGATAACAATGCACCTTGATAAATGCCAGTCCTGCCGCGATGACCTAATGACCCTGCAGGATCTGCACCTTCCTCACAAATATTTATGCCGCTTAGGCCAGCTCCTGGCGGACAAGCCGACTGAAGATTACTTGAACTGTTCTCAGGCCCGGGCTGCCATTCCAGCAGTTGTGTCGATGGCCTTCCACGAAACAGACGCTGAAATGCTAAAGCACCTTTGCACTTGTCCCAATTGCCGGAAACAGCTATATCTCCATCGCGAAAGCGTTCGTAAAGAATTATTGCTCAATGGGGCGTTTCAAAACGGATTCCCATGTGAGTCGGTCTCAGCCACCGATATTTACGATTACTGTCTGCCTTACGGGATTGATCCGGCCGATGACCAATATGTTGAATTCCGAGAATCCCTTACTTCGCATCTTCGCGAGTGCCCGAAATGTCTGGCCAAAATGCAACAGCTTCATAGCACGATCTCCAATATTGCTGAGCGGGCTGAATCTGAGGTAATTACAATTTATAATATAGATGAATCTGCTAAAACTAAATCTTGCAGTGAATACGAACC
>CAYTNN010000039.1:17943-26942 GCA_964439135.1 uncultured Pirellulales bacterium | reverse complement strand
CAAAGCCAAACAAAGCCAATATTATTTAGCCCCCAGATTTATCTGGGGGTTGAAAAACGATTTGAAAAAACAAAGCCAATTTGTGAATGGGCAAAATGAACGTTAAGTCAATAATATCAATGGTTTACGGAGATTTAGATGGTTTGAGACGGCGAAAAAACAAAGCCAATTCAAAGCCAATTGCTGAACTTTGGATGGAAGCTATGGCGTATTGAACAATTATCGGGAACTTCGTGTATAGAAGAAAGAAGTTTGTGTTTAATGGTTTATATAGACAATATAACCGTAGTTAGGCAAAATAACTTGGAAACTAAGGGAACAGTCACGAAAACGTGCCTTTCCTATTTAAAATCGATGAAAGGAGAATCGATAATGATCAACAATGTGAAAAAGGTAATTGTATTGTTGCTGGTTGCCGCAGTTGTTTCGCTCGGTCTGACGGGTTGCAAACATAAGAACGAACAACCGACCGAGGGAACTCCGGCCAGCGAACATCCGGCCAGCGAGCATCCTTCGAGCGAACATCCGGCCAAGGAAGCTCCGGCCGAGGAAAAAGAGGCCGAAGAACAACCGGCCGGGGAGCATCCATCAGCAGAACATCCGACCGGGGAACATCCGAAATAATGTTCACGCTCTTGACTGCGGCATACGGTTCAGAGATGAAAGGTCTGCTATGAACTGGCAAAAGGCAATACCAGCAGTGGTTGTAGTTTGCGCTATCCTTACAGGCTGCGATAAATCGCGGGATGAGGAGCAGAGCACTTCCGGTTCGATACCTAACGTAGTGACAAAGGACATACAGGATGGTATCGAAAAACACATCGAAGAACAAACACGCTTAGGCGAGGGATATTTCAAACTTCCCTTTGGTGATAGTGAGCTGAAACTCAAACTGGTTCGCGTCCACACCGAGTACTTGGCGAACCTGGGGCCGCGTCGTTATTTTGCCTGCGTGGATTTGGCCAGCAGCGACGGAGATGTTTATGACGTGGATTTCTTCCTTGCCGGCGATCCGGGCGCGATGACCGTCACGGAAACTACGTTGCACAAGACCAACGGCCAGCCTCATTATGTGTGGAAGCAGGAGCGCGACAAGACGTGGCACCGTTCCCCCGTGAAGGAAGCGCCGCCGGAACTGCTTGGCGCTATCAAAGGGCAGGACGAGTTCGAGTTTCTATACCGGGCGACACTGCCTCAAATTAGTGACACTGCCCGTATGTGGATTCCCCTGCCAGCCACCGACCCATTCCAGACAGTAGACATCAAATCCATAGAAGCCCCGGGTAAGCAGGAAATATTGCAGGAGCGTGAACACGGAAACCGCGTACTCTTCCTGACGCTTGGCCCTCAAGACAGCGGAAAGACCATCGAGATCCGTTCTGAGGTAAAGCGTCTTGAGAAACCCGTCTATGAAGATCAAGAGTCGGTCATCGAGCGATACCTTGCCCCGGAGCGACTCGTGCCGGCCGATGAAAGATTCCGCACCATTGCCGAAGAAGTTGTTGAGGGCAAGAAGGGCGACCTTGTGCGTGCGCGGGCCCTCTACGACCACACCATTGACCGCATGCGATACATGAAGTTCGGCACCGGCTGGGGAAAAGGCGATGCCGTCTATGCGTGTGATACTAAAACCGGTAACTGTACGGATTTTCATTCCTACTTTATTGCCTTGTGCAGGGCGGTTGGAATTCCCGCTCGTTTCGCCATCGGGGCGTCAATCCCTTCGGAGAGGAATGAAGGCGGGATAGACGGCTATCATTGCTGGGCGGAGTTTTACACCGACGGCAAGTGGTGGCCCGTTGACATCAGCGAGGGCGATAAGTGTTCCAGCCTGTCTACCTATTACTTCGGCCACCATCCGGCAAACCGCATCGAACTGAGCCGAGGCCGTGACCTTGTGCTCGAACCGGGCCCGGCTTCAGGGCCGATCAATTTCCTTGCCTACCCGGTGTTGGAGATCGGCGGCAAGCCGGTAAAAGCGAAAGTCGAGTTTTCATTCATTCGAAATAACTCTCGCAAGCTGTAATATTCACGGAGTATGAATTTATTGAATCTTTGGGTGGGAAATTGTCCCAGCCATCCCATTTTCTCTATTTTCAATGAGTTTTACTCCTAAAATGCTATTTCTTTTTTGCTTTTTCTCTGTTTTATTGAGATAGACTGTAAAGTATCTTTCGCTTCGTCCGGAGCATTGTCCGTTATCTTTTTCGATCAGAATTTCGGCAGTTTCGCCAATAAATTGCCGGCGATATTTTAGCCCGAGCTCAATATTCAGGTCGCGCAATATTTTTGACCTTTGTTTTATAACTTTATTATCGATAAAGTCTTGCATATCGGCAGCGGCTGTGCCCTTGCGCGGCGAGAAAGTGAAAACGTGCATCTTTGCAAAACCAATAATCTTAGCCATATTAACAGTCTGCTCAAAGTCGGCGTCCGTTTCGCCGGGAAAACCTACGATGATATCGGTCGTTATGGCTGGCCTGTCGAGGCGGGATTTGGCGGAATCGACTTTTTCTCTGAATTCCTCGACTCTGTATTGCCGGCACATTTTTCTCAGGATATTATCCGAGCCCGATTGCAGCGACAAGTGCAGATGGGGCATAATGTTAGGATGCCTGCAGAGCGTATCGATCAGTCTCGGCGTGAGATCAGCGGGCTCCAGCGAGCTTAATCTTATCCTCGGAAGATTGGGAATTTCTGTCATCTTATCGAGCAGGTCGGCCAGGTGATTGTTTCGCTGATCGGGCCAATTTTTTCGCCTGACGCTTTTCAGGCCGTAAGCCCCGAGAAATATTCCGGTTACAACGATTTCCCTATGTCCGGATTTTACAAGCGCTTGCGCCTCATGCAGAACCTCCTCGGCCGGTTTGCTGCGAACAAATGGCCGGGTTTTCGGTACTATACAATATGTGCAGTATCCATCGCAGCCATCTTGAATCTTTAGAAAGGCTCTGGTTTGGCCCTCGAACGACGTTAGCGGCGGCAAATTCATGTTATTGTTTAACTCTTTTTTATACTTGATTTTGTAGCTCTTTTTTGCTTTAATAGTAGTGTCCGGACAGGATTGAGTTCTTTGGGAAGTTAGGGTGGCAGCTTTGTTGTCGATTATGCAGCTTAGCGTATCGGCAAGATCGCTTCGATTTCTGATCAGATGAACATCTTCAGCCATAGCGCTCAATTCGCCGATTTGTACGGTCGGCAGGCATCCGGAGACGATGATAACGGCGTTTGGACTTTGCTTTTGGGTTTTTCGAATGCATTGCCGGCTCTTGGCCGATGCTGTATGTGTTACGCAGCAGGAATTAATAACGACCAGGTCGGGCTTGTTAGACGGTTCGACTTTATGGAGCCCGAAATTTTCGAGTAATTCTCGAATTTGCTGGCTTTCGTATTGATTAACTTTGCAGCCAAGAGAATTTATGGAAAAAGTCTTCATAGTATGATATAATGTATGTTTGTTTGAATGGATTTACAAGGCTAATTGAAAACTATGCGAGAGGAGTGTTATGGCTGCGGAAACCGGCACAGTCTGGGCAATCGACATAGGAAATAGTTCCCTTAAAGCATTGTACCTGAGTACAGAGCGCGGGGTTGTAGAAGTAATGGGCTTCGATAATATCCGGCACGGCAAAATACTCAGCGGAAGTGACGTGACGGAGGCTGAAAAGGAAGAGCTAATCGCATTAAGTTTGCGCCAGTTCGTCAACAAATACGACTTGAGCATGGATGAAATAGCAGTTTCTGTGCCGAGCCAGAACAGTTTTGCACGGTTCGTGAACCTACCACCGGTCGAGGAGAAGCGCATTCCCGAAATGGTGAAGTTCGAAGCAGTTCAGCAAATTCCTTTCGGTATCAACGATGTCCAGTGGGACTGGCAGTTGATGACAGAACCGGGCAGCCCTGAAATCAAGGTTGGCATTTTTGCGATCAAAAATGAAGTTGTCAACTCGGTACTGGAGCACTTTAACAGGGAAGATGTACAGGTCAGCTACGTGCAGATGGCGCCGATGGCTCTTTACAACTACCTGCTGAACGACCGTCCCGACCTGGTGACTTCCGACAGTCAGGCAACCGTCGTTCTTAACATTGGGGCGGAAAATACCGATTTGGTCGTCTGCACAAAATCAGCCGTCTGGCAAAGATGTATTCTTATCGGGGGCAACGCTTTTACCAAGGCGATAGCAGATACATTCAGGCTTAACTTTGAAAAGGCCGAAAAACTAAAACGCACGGCTCCAGTGAGCAAATACGCCCGGCAGATACTCCAGGCAATGAGGCCCGTTTTTACGGATCTGGCCTCCGAAGTCCAGCGGTCACTGGGCTTTTACAACAGTTCCAATCCCAATACAAAAATAGTCAGAATCGTTGCTCTTGGAGGCGGAACAAAGCTGCGGGGCTTGCTTAAATATCTACATCAGACGCTGCAGATACCTGTTGAGAGGCCGGATTCGTTTAAAAGGCTCGGGATGGGCCCGGGAGTTTCGCCGGCGAAGTTCCACGAAAATGTCAGCGACTTCGGGATCGTTTACGGTCTTGCCCTGCAGGGTCTGGGCCTGGCCAGGATAGAGAGCAATCTGCTGCCCCGCAATGTTGCCCGGTCAATGGCCTGGGCGAGCAAGGGCAAGTACTTTATAGCTGCTGCGTGTATATTGCTTGCCGTCTCACTTCTATGCTTTGCGCGAACGGGTCTTGATAAAATGAATTACACGAAGAACTCTCAGGTCAGGCAAAAAATTGCGATGGCTCTCAAAAGTGTCAATGATGCCAAAGTGATGTTCGATAAGGAACAGGAGAAAGGCACCGAATCTGATAAAATAATAAACAAGGAGTTTGAACCCTTCGCATATCGAGAAGTCATTCCGCTCTTGCACGAGACGATCATCTCAGCCCTTCCAAATGAGCGTCACAATCCGGAACAGGCCGAGTTGTACAAGGCTTTTACCGCCGGTGATGTGAAAACGATTAAGGAGATTCCCAGAAAGCAGCGCAAGCAGATCTTTATCACGGGGATGACTATTTACTTCACAAATGATCTGGCCGGGGCGAAGTTTGGCGGAGCCGATGTCTGGAGAAGACAGCGGGGAGGCGAACCCGGAATGGAAGGCGGAGGAGCGGAAGCAGAATATGAGTACGCCATGATGATGGAGGCTCAGATGGGGGGCAGAGGAATGTATGAATATGGCCCTATGGGTTCCTTGGGAGGCACCGGGGCGGAGAAGAAGTATTCCGGATTTGTGATCCAGATCCTCTGCTATAGTCCCTATGGCCGGACAGTGACTGAATTGGGCAAAATAATAGATCCTCCCAACGTTGAGCAGACGCCGGATGAATGGGGATTTATTACGCGGTTGGCGCATCTTGATGATATTGCTGGAGATGCCAATAGTCCCTTCGAGCTGTATAAAAAAGAAGATACCGAGCAGTTTAGTCTGGAGATAAAGGAAGTCACCCTGGATGGTGAGATGCCTGAGGGGATAGGCATATGGGAAGAACTGATAGACGAAACAACCCAGACCGGAAACCGTTCGGTTGCTTCAACACGTAATTGGATTTTGATTGACCCGATGACCAGGGAGATTATTAGTAAAGAAATTGAGCTGAACGAGAACGGGAAACCGAAACTCTACCGTGGCCAACAGGTCAGCAAGATCAATGATCATTGGTTTGTACTAAACGCCAAGTTTATCTGGCGAGATGCGCCGAAGCCGCCTGAGCAGCCAAAGACTTCTCAGTACGGACGGTACGGAGCAATGCCGTCAACGCCGCGGCCGACTACGAGTTTGCCTTCTCCGAGTTCCGGATCTTCCAGTAAGAGTAAGAGTAAGAGTAAGAGTTTACCTGACGACTTTTAGATATGTGAGCCAAAAATGAATATGCCGAACTTTAAAGATATCCTGCAGAAATTAAGCGTTTTCAAGAATAACTTATCACTGTTGGTGCCGGTGATCATCGTTCTGGTGAGTGTGCTTCTTTTCATACCCACGCAACTGATGAGCAGTAGGCTCAAGAAGGACGTGGAACAGGAAAGCATCAATAATGGCGGCAGGAAAATTAAGAGTCTGGAAAAAAGTGCTGTTTCACGTCAGCAATACGAAATGGAGGCAGAGCGTCAGAAGGCTCATGCAATAGACGCCGACGAGATAGCAAAACTGGCCATACAAAATACTCAGCGAGAGCTTCTCAGCTATGATATTTTTCCTGCGCCTGATCCTAACGGTTTCTCCGGTTTGATCTTCCAGCAATTCGGCCAGAATTTTCGCAGTGGCATCGATAAGCTGATCTCGAGTATCAGCGCACGAGACTGCCCGACAGATGCCGAAATCCAAAGAGGTCTGGAGAATTCACCATCGCGCAGCCGTTCGAGAGGCAGAGGGGGTTCAATGATGTCGTCTTCGAGGATGTCGTCTTCGAGAGGCTACTCAGGAATGGGTCTCTATGGAGGCTCGCAGAGGTACGGCAACATTGATCGGATGATCGTTGATGAAATGTGCAAGGACAGAGCAAAGATTATTTCCGTCTATGTTAATCCGGCTGATGTTAGCGGGTATGAATATTGGGCGAATTACAAGTACGATGTAAAGCAGGAAGACGCCATTGAAGATTGCTGGTATCACCAGTTGGCATACTGGATTATCGAAGATATTTTCCAGACGATTGATAAAATAAACACAGGTCATGACAATGTTCTGACGGCGCCGGCCAAGCGGTTTATGGGTATTTCTTTCACAATGGGCCTCAAGAGAGCGAGAAGCGGCGGCGGCGGCGGCGTATCCAGGGGATTCAGGGGCTCGAGAACGAAGAAACAGAGCGAGGATGCCGACAGGCCCGCCTATGTCCGCACCGGGGCTCCCGGATTGTCGGAATCATGTACGGGAAGATACTGCGGCGAAGACATTGATGTTACACACTTTAATTTCAGTGTTATAGTCAGCACGAAGTCGGTCTTGCCGTTCATGAAGGAACTCTGCAGCTCCAAGGAGCATCAATTCCGGGGCTATCCGGACCCAAACCAGCCGGTCCAGACTTTTAAACATAATCAGATCACGATCCTGGAAAGTAAAATGGGCTCGATCAATCCGAACGATCAAACGCACAGATATTACTGCTATGGGGACGAAAACGTGGTTTCGTTGGATTTGATCTGCGAATATATCTTCGATGTAAAAGGCTACGACAGCCTGGTACCGAAACCGGTCAGTGACACTCTTAAGGGACTGGATAAAGACAAAAAATAGTGGGCAGTTAAGTAAAAAACGCTAAGTAGGATACGAGATATGATTAAGTTAAGCAGTATAGGCGGTTTTTTCGAAGAACACGTTGAGAAGATCATTCTGGTGATTGTGGGCCTTGTCTGTGCCTTGCTTTTGATCACGCGTGTGATTTTGAGCCCTAATATGGTATCCTGGGATGACCGGAACTTCAGCCCCAGCTCGATAGATAATTACGTTTATGAGCAAGCTCAGCTTCTGAGGCAAAAGCTGAACGAACCGCCCGATAAACTGGATCCCTATAAGCCAAGAGTCGATGACTTCCTCGCTCTGCTGAATTCGTCGATCAATAATGTAGACACGACGCTGTGGCCGGTAGCACCTTATGAGCTTGGAGCCGACGCAGGCATTGAAGGTATCTATAGCCTTCCTCGTATTGGTGATGTTAACGATGTGGCAGTCGAGCATATTAGAGCGGTGGCTTATGTGCCGATCAATGAAGTAACCCCGGAGAATCCTTATGACAAAGCCGGAAACGAGCCGAATGATATCGATCTTGTAACAGTGGAAGCGAAGTTTGATGTCAAACAATTATACGATAAGTTCAATGAAAGTTTTTTCGAAGACGTCGAAGAACAATGGGCTGACCCATGTCTTGCCAAGCCGATTTTTGCCGCTGTAAACTTACAAAGACAGGAATTGAACAGCGATGGCACATGGGGTGATTGGCAGGATGTTCCCCGAACAAAGACTGATCATTATCAAAAAATGTTTCAAATTGTCGAAGATATTGAAGACTTACCGCATGGCGGTTTAAAAGTGCAGATGCTCCAATTTGATGATAAACAGGTGCAGATAGATTTGCTGCAGCCTCAGGCTTATCAGATCGCATCCGCTAAAGAAGAGTGGTTTCCTCCAGTTCTGCACCGGAAATTTTTGGATTTGCAAAGAAAAGAAACGTTGGAAGAGAGGCGGGATGCCAGAGAAGCAGAAAAAGAGAAACGTGAGAAGGAGCTTGAGGATAAACGCAGCAGGCGCGCCGACTCAAGGCCAGGCACCACGGGACGAACATCCCGCACCGGTTCGGGCTTGTCATCAGGTGGTACGGGGGATATCTATGGAGGTGGAGGTACTAACTCGCGGAGCAGAGACCGGAGCCGGGATCGCCAGAGCACAACCACAGGGCGCTTGACAGAAGGGGGACGTTCGACGACCGATAGAAGGCGTTCTTCGAGAAACCGAGCGGGAACAACTGACCCGATGATGGACACACTCAACCTCTACGGAAACGAACGCTTAGGGGACGGTCGAGGAGGGACTCTTAGGAGAGCCCCTTCGATAAACGACGTTTATTACGATTACGATGAAATTGCATTTAACAGGCTAACGGATTTTTCGAAGCTACGAGAACCTATGACGTTCTGGGCCCATGACGACACTCTTGAGCCGAAGAAGACCTACAGATACAGAATCCGGTTAGGTGTTTTTAATCCCGTGGCAGGGACGAATAAACTAAGTGAGAAGGACATATCACAAAAGAATAATGTCGTTTTATGGAGCGATTTTTCCGATGTCACCGAGCCGGTAGAGATTTCCGGAAGGTCGTACTTCTTTGCACGAGATATACAGGAGGCCGCCAAGACCATCACCGTTACTGTCTGCCAGTATGTATTGGGCCATTGGTACAGCGAGGATTTCAAGGTAAGCGAGGGAGAAGCCATAGGGGATGTTATTGAAACCGAGATCGAAAAGGAAAAACCCCAACGCGGACGCAGCTTAGGCGGGCGCGGC
>CAYTNN010000039.1:14528-17843 GCA_964439135.1 uncultured Pirellulales bacterium | reverse complement strand
CAGATTATTCAGGAGATCGGTATGCCGGTCTTGCCAGGCCCGAGGAGAAGACAAATGTGCCGGAGACAATTGATTATAGTACCGGTGCTGTAATGGTGGATGCCATGTCGATAAATGATTGGTGGGGTGATAGTACTCGTCGGACCAGGCATTATTACGATATGCTCTACAGTTTTGACGGGATCAACATCGAGCACATGCCTGTCGGTACTACGTACTGGTCCAAAGATATGCAGACAATGTTTAACTACATTGCACAATTGGAGAGAGAGACGCAGGAGCCTTTCAAGGACTTTAGCGCAACCAGGCGTAGAGGTAGTCGTTCCGGGCAAGGCGGCGCGTATGAAGGCATGGAGATGTATGACGAAATGATGTATGAGCAGCAGATGATGGAGGGAGCGGGTGGTGGCCGGGGTCGTTATTAGTCCGGATTTCCGACGCACCCTTTCTCGACTGCGGGCCTTGGCGGGCGCAGCTAAAGCACCGATTCAAGTGATTTACCGCCCGTAAATAATTGCTGTCGCAACCTCATCCGGGGCTGTCAGGCCGGGAGAATTGCCAGAAGAAAATGGGGGTGTTCTGCCGAACAGAAAATATATTTGCATATCTTCTACAATCGCATTTGATTTTGGAAAGCATGTCCAGCATAATCTCAAAGAGAAAACTCTGAATGTATATCGAAAATACCGGGAGTCAATTTTATGAGTGCGAAACCTGAACAGGCGATGAATATTTTCAAGGAAGGTTCCAACTGCTCGCAGGCGGTAATTTCAGTTTACGCAGAAGATTTTGGTCTTTCTCGGGAAAACGCCCTGAAAATTGCCCGAGGATTCGGCGGTGGAATGGGGCGAATGGCCCAGACATGCGGGGCGGTAACCGGCGTGTTTATGGTTCTTGGCCTGAAATATGGAAACGCCGATATACATGACAAAGAGGTAAGAGAGAAAATTTACGGAATGGTTAGAGAATTTGCCCGCCGGTTCGAAAATTGCAATGGTTCTATTGTTTGCAGAGAATTGCTTGGCTGCGACATAAGTAGGCCGGCAGGGGCCGCAGCCGCAAAAGAAAACGGCTTATTCGCTTCCGTTTGCCCCAAACTGGTGGGGGACGCCGTTGAAATACTGGAAGAGATGATGAATAAGTAGTTCCGCTATCGGCCGGATGCCCGAATTTTTGCCTTCAGTAAATTTTTTGACCCGTCCCATAAAAACTAATGCTTTAATGCTGATTATGTCGATATTCATAGTGAGTGATTGGTAGGTCTAATTTAACTGGTACAGGATGAGTTGGAAAAAGAAAGGAATCGAGTATGAAAATGGAAAAAGGATTTGACGTGAAAAGCCCTTTCATAAGAACCATTTTGGTTTTGGTTATAATCGCAATCGGCTTTGGTTTAGCCGGATGTAATGAGGAAATGGCGAAAATTGAAAACAAGCAGCTCGATTTGCAGGCAATGGTTGAGACTAATGCTCGACATATAGCCGCTTTAGGGGCGCGTATCGAAAAGAACCAGCACGAGCTGCAAGCCGGAATTGAACAGGTGCAGAACAATATCCGGAACGTAGCTGCCAATACTGCGGCTGTCAGCAAAAAGCAGGCCAGGCTGCAGGAGACCGTGCAAAACAGTGACAGGCAGACGACCGACAAAATAGCACTGCTTGAGCAGAACCAGACCGAGTTGCAGACCGGAATTGAAGATGTGCGGGACAACTCTAAGAATGTAGCTGCGGATATGGCTGCTGATATAACTGTTGTCAAAGATGAGCAGACAAGGCTTTACGAGACGGTGCAAAGCAATAGCAGTGACTTTACGAACAACGTGGCTGTGATTGAGCAGAACCAGCAGCAATGGCAAGGTAAGGTAGAAGAGCTCCGGCAAAATTTTCAGGTGGTGACAACCAGAATAAGTACCCTTGCAGACGATCTGTTGAAGATGCAGGAAGTTCTTCAGAGCAACATCCGGGAATTGGTCAGTGCGATGGATCTGAGCGACCAGGAACAGCTTAGATTCCAGGATAAGATTCAAAAAGATCTCCTGGCATTTGATAATTCCATGAGTGCCGTCAAGCTAAGCCAGGAAAAATTGCAAAGCCAGATTGAAGATGTGCGAAATAGTGCTGAGATTATGAGCAATGAGCTGCCCGCGGCCATCGAGCAATTAAGAGAGGAAATCGAGCGTAACAGCTCGATGGAAACCGGGGATAACGAATCTAACTCGCCGCCTTCGGAGACAAACAGCTTGGAGTGACCTGAAAGAAAACGTTGCGAACAGAATAAAATTCTTTGTTCGGCCCCGCATCGATTTGGCATAAGCATAAGCTAAATTGGTGCGGGGCCGGCAATTTTACCAGTCGCTGTTATTTGCATTTCACTTCTTAATACGTTATCTTAGTCCGGCATAAAACGGAGCAATGTGTTTCAGTTATTCAAAATCCTAAATTTAAGTTGGCTGAAAAAATATATGATGTATCGCTCTTTGGTTATATTTCTTGCCGTATGTGGAACTCTGTTGATTCCTGAAACGGCGGTATCTGTGCCTGCTTTTCCCGGCGCCGAGGGCTTTGGTGCCCAATCAATCGGAGGCCGGGGCGGCAAGGTGCTCTTTGTTACAAACCTCGATGACAGCGGGCCCGGCAGTCTGCGAGAAGCGGTGAAGGCCGACGGCCCCAGAACGGTAATTTTCCGCGTATCCGGCACTGTGGCTTTGAAATCGGCAATAGTTATTAACAAATCATATATCACCATAGCGGGCCAGATCGCCCCCGGCGACGGCATGTGTTTGAAGAATCACACCCTTGTGATTGCAGCCGACCATGTCATTGTCCGGTATATCCGATGCCGGCCCGGAGACAATGCGAAAGCCGAGAGCGATTCCCTGTTGGTCTCGTCAGGTCGTGACATTATAGTCGATCATTGCTCGGCGAGCTGGTCCGTGGATGAAACGCTGTCGGCTTCCTCAAGGGGCCGGCTCGGCAATGTCACTGTCCAGTGGTGCATCATTTCCGAAAGCCTGCACGATTCGATTCATCACAAGGGCCCGCACGGCTACGGCTCGCTCATACGCGGAAGTTTCGGCAACGGATACACTTACCATCATAATCTATACGCCCATCATCATGCCCGGCTTCCCCGCCCCGGCAATTACATCGACCGCAGCCTGGACCCGGAAGGCTTCATTCTCGATTTCAGAAACAACGTGATTTACAACTGGGCGGGCCGTGCCGCGGGCTATAACGCCGACGGCTCGAACGGCACAAACAGCATCACGAAAATGAACTTCGCCGGCAATTATTATAAAGCCGGCATAAACTCAAC
>CAYTNN010000039.1:13256-14428 GCA_964439135.1 uncultured Pirellulales bacterium | reverse complement strand
AAATGGAACGGGAAAAATCATTAATGATGAACAGCAGGTCGGCGGCTGGCCCGAGTTGAAATCCGCCGAGCCACCCAAAGATTCCGACAAAGACGGTATGCCCGATGCATGGGAAAAACAGCACGGTTTCGATCCCGATAATCCCGCCGATGGAAACGCGGACGGGGATGCCGACGGTTACACGAATTTGGAAGAATACCTCAATAGCACAAAACCATGACTCTATCGAAATCTATTGGTATATGGATTTCCGCCTTCGCTGTCATATCGAAAGCCGGATCGAACAAGCATGTTTTCAGGCTTAATTAAATAGGCGGTTCATCCCTGCCCGTCCCGGTCCAAAGCTGATTGTTGCCGGGACCTCCAACGTCATTGAGCCCCTTTTCCACGGGACGCTTTGTGACCGGGTCGATCTCGTATCCCAAATCCTCGTACTTTTTCGCCTCGGCATGGCCGTCCAGAAACGCAACGTTTGCCACGCCGAAATGCCTTGCATCCGCCGGGGAATATTTCAGCGGACCAAGGTCTGCACTTTTCGGCGCAAAATCCAGGGCCCCCTTGCTGACCGCCATCTTCGGCGGATCTACCAGATAAGCATGCTCACCATGCGGGATATTGCAGCCCCGGCTGTCGCAGAAGACAACGGTCCGGGCGGGAGATTTGATTTTTGAAAACCAGGCCGGATAGTTGGCATATCCCGTGCCGGAGGGATGCGGGCGAGTGTTGCCGAGGTACTGATAATTGTAACCATACGCACCGTTGCGTATGTTTCGCGCGTATGCATAATGCTTCAGTGACGGACACATATAATAATTGTTGTCCATCTCAAGGGCCGCGTTGAAATCTTCCTCCGTTTCGTACTCATAGGGATTTATGACATATCCCATTCCCTCATTGAGAAACCATATCCATCTCGGTCTGTAGCGTTTATACGGACCGACCTCGATGTATTCTGTCGCTTTTCTGAGCCGGTCCGGCGGAAATTTGTCGTCGTTGTTATCGATGTATAGTTTCATTGAGATGGCCAGACGCCGCACGTTGGCCATACACACGGTCCTGCGGGCAAGCTTCCGGGCACCGCCAAGAGCCGGCAAAAGTATGGCCATCAGCAGGGCGATAATCGCGATTACCACTAATAATTCGATGAGTGTAAATCCTGATCCCGATCGCTT
>CAYTNN010000039.1:10222-13156 GCA_964439135.1 uncultured Pirellulales bacterium | reverse complement strand
CGCATTTTGCTCGGTATATTTCTCGTCGTGAGAAGAGGGCGCGTGTTTAACAGTGACACAACCGGCGCCGCATAATAGCAATACCAGTGCAAATAAATAAAACCGCTGTAAAAGTTCCATCATATAACTAATCTCCATCGACCATTTTATCCGGCGGCGGCCTTTTCATCATAGCCGGGCCGGTTCTTCGACGTCTATTGTGGCAATATGTGGATATTTTTCAAGTCAAATTCCGCGACGACCTCGGATTGATGCATCCCCTGCAATTCCGCGAACGCTGCGTGTGTCATATGGGCTACAAGACTGACTGGCCCGTCGAGTTCGACCCTGACGTAGCCGCCGCAATCACGCGAGCGAACGAGCGCAGCACGAATTACGTTTTCACCTTTGCCGTTATACGCAGAGCCGGGCCGGACAAGCAGGTCTTCAGGCCGAATCATCAGTATTAATTTGCCGCTGTGCCGGCCTGCTATTTGCAGCTCGACATCGTTGAATTTTACACGGGTGTCCGAGTCGCGATCGCCCCGGCCGGTGACCTCCGCCCGAAAGATGTTCTCGCACCGCATGAAGCGGGCGACAAACTCACTTTTCGGCCTGCGCAGCAGCTCATCCAGAGTGCCGACCTGCTGCAGGAGACCCTGATGCAATATGGCGGCGCGGTCCGCCACGGAAAATGCTTCTTCGAGATTATGGCTTACATGGACGGTCGTCAGGCCAAGCCGGCGCTGAATATCCGACAGTTGCGCACAAATTTGCTGCCGGGTGACCTCGTCCAAAGCGCAGACCGGCTCGTCCAGCAGCAGAATCTTCGGTTTCAGAACTAAAGCACGTGCCAGGGCGACGCGTTGTTTTTCGCCGCCGCTGAGACCGTCGATACTTCGTGACAGCAGATGCCTGATGCCCAGCAGGTTCGCGGTTTCTGTTATGTTCGTTTCCTCGTGACCGTGGGCACGCAGGCCGAAAGTGATGTTCCGCTCGACGGAAAGATGCGGAAAAAGAGCGTAATCCTGGGGTACGTACCCGATGCCTCGCCTGCGCGGTTCGAGGTTGGTGACGTCATGCCCGTCGATACTGATTCGCCCCGATTGGATTTTTTTCAGGCCGCAGAGGCACTCCAGAAAAATCGTCTTGCCCGAGCCGGGCGGACCCAGCAGGATGAAGTATTCTCCCTCTGCTATGTCGATGCTAAAACGCCGCAGCTCGAATGTTCCGATACTAAAAGTAATTTCTTCGGCGTGAATCATAATTTCACCAGGGCAGAACCGCCGACAAGCCGAATAGCCGTCACTGCAATAAGGGCAACGAGGATTAGCAGCAACGCTATCGCCAGGGCGACTTCAAGATTGCCGACCGATTGTTCGAGAAAGATTGTCGTGCTCAATACTTCGGTTCGTCCGCGGAACGAGCCGACAAAAATCATCAAAGGCCCGAAAAGTCCGAAAGCGCGGGCCCAGGTTAAAATGCCGCCTGCGATGATGCCGTTGCGGGCCAGCGGCAGCGAGACCCGGCGGAAACTGCCCCATTGGGTGCAGCCCAGTGTCAGGGCGACGTTTTCGTAACGCCGGTCAACGTCGTCGAAGGCGGTCTTTGCCGAACGGATAGCGAAGCTTGCAGCGGCGAAAAACTGGCACAGCACGATGCCTTTCGGCTGGAAAACAAATTCGAGACCCAGGTCATCCTGTATCCATCGGCCGACCGCCGTCTGCGAAAAGAATACCAGCAGCGTAAGGCCCACCACCAGCGGGGGAAACACGATAGGCAAATCCACAACGGCTTCGGCCAGAATCCGGCCGGGGAAGCGGAACCGGCTCAGGGCGTATCCCATGGGCACTGCGAAGAGCAGGGCGATAAACGTGGTCACAAAACTGGTCCAGACGCTCATCCAGAGGGCGTGAAGGATAAACCTTGAGGTCAGGACCGTTACGACGGCTTTCCTGTCGACGTAAAAAACGTCCGTTAGAATCAGCCCCAAAACAAAAACGATAAAAACGGACACGAAGAAAAACGCCGCGGCAGAGAAGATGCGGTCGCGCCAGCCTCGGACGGGATTGTTCGCGGTGGTTTTCATTCCAGACCTATCAATCCAAAAACGCCCCACTTTTCGAATTCGTGATACAGCATATATCCCATGCAGATTGTCGCCGTCAGGGTTGCCGCTACGCCGAGTATTCTGATGTGTGCCGGCTTGAGACTTGTTTCTGCGGAGACGGCACGTTTGAAAACAAGGTATATGATAAAAGTGACAATGCCAGCCGCCAGAAAGGCAAAGACCTGCATCCCGTACCAGCCCTGCGAGGGAACGCCCTTCTCGTTCACCCATTTCCATGTATGTTCCAGCGGATAGTAGCGCGGCAGCTTTATGGCGAACCACATTGTGCAGCAGTAGAAAAAACTCGTGAACGTCACGAAAGCGGCACTGAGTACGTAAGTGACATCAGATTTCTTCATGACCAGGACCCCTTCAGAAGTGTCAGGTAACAACCGACAACGACTTTGTACCAAACGATGATGTTCAGAAGAAAACACAGCGGCACATACAGCCAGAGCTTGTCTTTATCCTCGGCCGGCTGCAGATTTTTACGCAGAAAATAAAACACGAAGAACATCGCCAGGCCCACAGCTCCCCAATGCTCCTTGACCTCGAACAGACCGGTGGCCCAGGGAAGTTGCGGGTCAAAATATTGTTGCCTCATGTAAATCCTGTAAGCCGGATAAATTAACGCTCCGATGACATATACGATCACGTACGACCAGAGGGAGACCTTTGTGTAGAATAATTCGAGCTTCTGGCGGTTGAACTTGCCGCGGAGATAGCTGATGACGATAAGCAATCCATGCGTCATGCTTCCGAGGAGAACGAAAGTCACAAACAAATGTCCCAAAAGCAAAAGGCTATAAAACTTTTCCAGAAAAATCATAAAGCAAATCGTCGAT
>CAYTNN010000039.1:0-10122 GCA_964439135.1 uncultured Pirellulales bacterium | reverse complement strand
CAAAAGCAAAAGGCTATAAAACTTTTCCAGAAAAATCATAAAGCAAATCGTCGATAAACCGACCGGTTCGGTCTCTAAAAACAACATTTTCTAACGCGAACATTATAAGGATTGTCGAGCCGTTCACAAGCGAAATGCCTGCCTGCCGCGCGGCCGCCGCGGGTTTCCGGCATGATTTCCGGCCAATTCGATGCTATTGTGGAAGGTCGGTGCAGTAATTGTTCTGCTTGAAAATGCCTTGCCCGCTCGGGGAAGCGGCGAATTGTACGAATTGCTCAGCCAGCGAACGGTCCTTCGTAAAGGTGAGAATCCCGATGTTTACCGTGGAGATGACGTTTTCTTCGACCGGAATCGGAACCTCAGTTCCGTGCTCGCTGTAGTACCGGGCGATTGCGTCCCAGACTATTGCGGCATCGAGCGAGCCGGCCTGAATCTGCATACCCAGCTCGTTGACGGTCAGCGACTGGAAGGCCACGTTCTTCTCGACGTCATCCCATGCGATATTGTTCTTGGCGAAGATTTGTTTGGTTTTTCGGCCGATGGCACAGGCCTTTGCGTCGCCGAGACCGAGCTTCAGACCATCTGCGAGCAGGTCGCGCAAGCCGTGGATATTTTTGGGATTATCTTTTCGCACCAGGATGGTCGGCACGAAATAGCAGACGGACTGCTGCGAGAGAATCATTCCCTCGGCAGCGGCCTGCTCTACATAGTGTTTGTCGCCGGGCATATAAAGATCGCCCCGCCGGGCCAGCTTTATTTTCGATAGAAGTATCTCGCTGCCGGCATAATCCGTAATGACTTTCACACCATGCTCGCGTTCGAACGCTTCGGCTATCTGCTGCACCGGCGGGCGAATGCCGGCCCCGCAATAGAGCAGCAATTCCTTCGACGCCGAATCAGATCCTTCCGGCTTCTCGCCTTTGCATCCGAACAGCAGAATGGCTGTAACGACAATTGTGGCAAACGTAAGTTTTTTCAAAGTGTTTCCCACCTCTTTCACTTCACATAGCCATACTCAGTGAAAATCGCAGGGCCTCGCTTTCGGGCAAATTCCATGAATTGCCTGAGTGCTTCGGGCTGCTTCGTGTAGCTCAGGCCCATGATATGCACGCGGATTTCCTGCTCGTACTCGTAAGGCGTCTTGACAACCTCCAGGCTGTCGGCGAACGTATGGGCAACGCCGTTCCACATAATTCCCGCATCGATGGCCTGGGTCTTTAGAAAATTCCCGATGTTGCTGTGTCCTTTGGTCAGGCGGTTCTCGACGTTTTTCATCACGGCATCCTTTATGCTCTTCTTATCCAGAAGCGCAAAGACCATCTCCCCACATGTGGAATATTCCGGATTGCTCAGGGCCACTTTCAAGCCGGGACGGGTAAGGTCCTCGATACTTATTATGCCCTGAGGGTTGCCTTTCTGCACCGCCAGAACGGGAGCTACAAAGCCGACCTGGACATCGTCCGCCAGGGCGTTGGCATCGCGGGTGTAATCAAGATACGGGTCGTGGGTAATGAAGATATCGCCCTTAATGCCGGCCTTGACGTGGGGCAAAAGGTCCTCACTGCCCCCGACGGTGTAAACCGTTTCAATACCAGTTTGGGCCTTGAATTCGGAACATAACTGCTCGGTCGGCGGAACAAAGGAACTGCCGCATAAAACAACCAGTTCCCCGGATTTCTGCGGTGCATCTTTCTTGCTGCAGCCAATTGCCGGCATGAAACTAAGTAAACACAATGACATCAGAAGTATGCTTTTCTTCAATCTCTGCGCGTGTCCGGTTTGCATATTTTGCTCCTTCATCATTCACGGTCCTTATGTCACTGTCAGCCGCTGCTGCCCAGGCACAGGACCTGTCCGTTTTCGAGTGTGACTATGGCACGGCCGTCACGGTCTACAGCCAGTCCCCAGGGGACCGGGGCCGCCGGCACCGGTTGTGACCAGAGGATCTTGCCGTCCTGAAGGTCCAGGGCGACAATCTCCGATTTGCAGGCCGCCACGACGGCGTTCCTGCAAACCGCCATAGCGACACTGTCCTTACAGTCGTAGTTCCACAACGGCTTGTCCTTAATTCCGAGCCTGTTGAAGTCAAGGTTGAAACGATTACTCGGCTCGGCCATTCGTTCTCTCAGCATTTTTCTGTCGAGCTTATCGAAACACATAATCTTTTTATTCTGCTGGTTGCTCACCCATGCGATATCGCGACCGCCGGCCGAAGCGAGAAAGACCTTGCCGAAGACGGTATTGTCGAAGACTTCGTATTTCGGGTGCCCGTAGAAAGGCTTGCCGCATGCCACCACCTTCTCGCCGAGCAGTGACAGTTCCCACCCGCGGGGGCTTTGCGACGTAATGATATTATTTTGTCTAAAGTGTCGGAGCAAAGCAGGATTGTTAAGGCATTTTCCATCAGTAATGTCATAAACAGCCGGCGAGATAGAGGTGCCGCTGGCTAAGTAGAGCTTGCCGTCGTGAAGTAGTTGATGGCCCTGCACGCTCACTCCGGTACGTGCCTGCCGGTCCAGATGACCCGACGTGTTGTTCTGCCATTTTATTTTTCCGGTCGCGGCGTCTAGTGCATAGACATAAGTACCGTCGTAGTTGGCGATACCCGCCGCGACGTAGGCAATACCGTCATTAACCAGCACTCCGCTGGCGGCGGGCCAGGTGGACATCAGCGAACCGTAAACGGGAATCGCCCGCTCTGCCGGAGCTGCACGGAACCGCCAGAGCAGCCGGCCCGTCTGCGCCTCGTATGCGTATACCCATCCGTCGCCGGAGCCGACCAGGGCACGCCCCTTCCAGATTGTCGGTGGAATTCGGATTGCCCCGCCTGTATATGCTTTCCATCGCAAATCGCCGCTGGCAGCGTCGAAGGCCCGGACGATACCATCGGGCCCGCCGGTAAACACAAGCCCACCGGCGGCGACAGGAGCGGTCGGCAGAGGTGCCGCCGAGAGGAATTTCGCTTTCGGTTCGAATCGCCAGAGCAATTTGACCTTATTGGGGACGGTTGCTGCAGAGATGGCGCTGCCGGTGTTGTCTGCGCGAAAGGTGGGCCAGTCGGCCGGGGATTCGGAAAAGTTTGCGACTTTTGTCAAATCGTTGGCGCTCTTCTCAAGACGTTCTGCTTGGGTTGCATGTGGGCTAAACTCGAAGTCCCCTGCCGGTCCGAGGCAGGTGATACCGTATAGCGTAAGCTGGCAATCACAGACCGACGGCCAGAAGTATAATAGACCATTGGCAATGGTTACACCATCGTGACATGGGGGACGCATAGGTGAAATCCAGTCCGGACGCCCGCTGGCCAAATCCAATCGCGTCGTCCCACCTCCGGCCCGGTAGAATATGGCATCGACAGAACCTGTTGGCCGAGTACATGCCCGACGAGCTGTCTTAAACTCCGCCAATACTGCTCCAGTGAGCGGATCAAACTTCTTGCTGAGATTGCCTTCATCAATTTGACCGCTGATACCATATAGACCATCTTCCCGCAGGATTAACTGAAAGTTATTGTAGGAGTTCTCCCAAAGGATGCGCCCGTCTTCGGTTGAAACGGCAAGAAGCTTACCGATTGGAGGACCGGCAAAATACAAGGCCTTATCGTTGCACTGAAGATAACCTGTAGTTCGCCAGTTGGTGCGCCAGTCCTGGCGGTTCAGAAAAGTTCCAAGCGACTTAAATAATTCGGGGGCATTCTCCGGTGTCTTTCGCCATAAGACCTCACCGGTTTTCGCATTCAAACAGGTCAGATACGCTCCAAATCGAAAGATGAAGATTCGACCGTTTTTCATACACATTGCCCGGCTGTCAACCGGCTCATCTTCTCGATAGCTCCACAGGACATGTTTCGTTTTTGGGTCAATGGCCAATACATTTCGACCGAAGCCCCACGGATGGGCTGCGTACGCCTTCTCGCTGTCCCTGATACCGTCAGGTTGATTAAAGCCCTTTGATATCGGGTTCCAAGGCCAGCCGTGCAACTCCCGGCGCCATCGCATTGTCGGGTCTCTTTGTTCCTGCTCTCCCATAAGTGCATAGAGAACACCGTCCTCCAGAGCCATCCATTTCCAGAATGTCCCGCCGGCTTTTTCCACCGGTGGGATAATTTCATCCTTCAATTTGCCGGTAGCTGTATCAATTAGCTTACAGGACTTATCGTCACCGACATACAATGTCGTCGGTGTTGCAATCATTGTATTGCGATGTATCATCACGCCCTCAGTTAGGTCCCGTTGCCAGAGCATCGTGCCATTATAGCCGTCGAACGCCACGAGCTTATTGAGCAGGGGTTCTTCCCGTGTCTTGAAGGCCACGTGTCCGAACGCCTTGAACGCACGACCGGCCGAAGCCACCGCCACCTGAGGCATCGGCGCATAGCGCGGCTCAGCCAGAAACTGTGTCAGATAGGGTGCTCGAACGACTCTGTCTTCTGATTGCGGATTATTGTCCGGGCCGTGATAGGGATGACTCCAGTCATCCACTCCTTCGGGGAACGACTTGATCAGAACTTTGTTGGGTCCCAATAAGGCCTTTCCTTGTGGACGCAGAATCCGGAGCACCTCAGCCTCAACTTCTTTAGGGATTTTGAACAGCACAACAACAGCATCGGCAAGATTGTCGGCTAAATGTATTCTGGTCAATGGCCCTTTTTCCACAAAGATACGTGTCCCATAGAAACCAGCTTCATCAACTATTTTGCGTGCCTTTTCGACGTCTTCTTCGTGTCGCAATTGCACATACGTCAACAGCTCACTGCTGCTCGCAAGCTGTAGAGCAACTTCGCACCTCTTGTCACCAAGCACTACGCAGATTCCGCGAGTAACACCGATTCTCTCAAGAATCGGCCGGCCTTGGTTTGCCGGACAGACGACAGGTTGACTGAGCAAAAGACATGCCGCTGTGATCAACAGGCTCATTCTTATCGTTCTCATTTTTCTCCCTTTCAAAATATTCGCCGGGAATATCGATTTGCTCTTCCGCCGCAATGCTACGAGTTTTAACTCGTAGATGAAGTTATCCGCCAGAGGCGGACAGGCGAAAGCCTGAAAACATAATGCTATGGGTTTTAACCCATAGTAGTTTACTCAACCAACTTTCCCTGGCTCATCTGTAAGCTGCGTGTGGCGTGTGCGGCTGTCCGGACATCGTGGGTAACAAGCAGCACACATCCACCCTCGGCGACATATTGACTGAGGTAGCCTAACACAATATTTGCATTACCCTCGTCCAGATTTCCGGTAGGTTCGTCAGCTAATATAATTTTCGGTTTATTCAAGAGAGCTCGCGCCAGGGCCGTACGCTGCCTCTGGCCGGTGCTAATCTGGGCCGGCACATGGCCGGCGCGTTCATCCAGACCGAAACGACTGACGAGTTCTTGCGCTCTTTGATCAGCCTCTTTTGTCGGAAAGGCCAGCGACGGAGCTAGAATGTTCTGCCGTACCGTCAAGTAGGGAATCAGGTGGAACTGCTGAAAGACGAATCCTATCATGCGGGCCCGCAGTCTGCTTCGCATCTCTGGACTCAGTACGTAGGGGTCCTGTCCATCGAGACTCATCTGTCCGTCACTTGGTCGCAGAAGACCGCCGGCGGTCAACAGTAGTGTAGTCTTTCCACAGCCGCTCGGGCCACATACTGCTAAGAATTCCCCCGGCTGGACAGATAACGAGACCCTATCGAGAGCCGCCACCTTGCCTTCCGGGCCGTCATAAATCTTAGTAACATTTTTGAACTCAACCATCTTGTTAACCTAAAAAACTCGTAATTAGAAATCCAAAGCACAAAGCGGTAGTTCGATTTACCATTGTCGCTTTTTGAATGGCATCTTCTTCTTTAGAGATTTACTCTTCTCTCAACACATCTGCCGGGTCCTGTCGAATTGCGACCATGGTCGGAAGCCAGCCGGATATGACAGTTAACACCGGCGCTATAATCAGGGCCAGCAAAAACAGACCAGGAATGAACAGTTCCCCAGCAGTGGCAATTCCTTCCATATCATCCTCCAGCACAAGCCCGAGCCACCTGCCTAAACCGAGACCGGCAAAGATCCCCAAAAAACCTCCAAGCAATCCCATTATAAAGAACTTTGAAAGAAACAAAAACATAATTTGCCTTGCTCGAAAACCTATCGCTCTTTGTATTCCAATTTCAGCCTTACGGTCGCGAACATTGTTAAATGCAAGTAACCCGACCCATACAGCGCAAGCCACCATAACTAAGGGGACCAGCACCGACGCGAAAAATTCACGTTCAGAGCGCATCTGAGTTCTGTGCCGCCTTTCTCTCTCAACTGCTGCCTTTGCTTCCTGACCCACTTTTAATCTGGACTCGGCTCTCGCAATAGCCTTGGTCCCCCTCTCGATAACCTGCGTTCCTGGAAGAATCTGCTCTATCTCTCCTCGAACCTTTCCCAGCAGACCTTCCACTCCCTGGCAAAGGCATTCGAGAGCAAGAATCGCGTTGATAAGACCTTCTTTGTCGAGGAGCTCCTGCGCCTGGCTTAAATGAATCCATGCTGTGAAGTCATCTTTGCTGCCACGTTCTTCGTAGCACTTGTGAACGGTGAATTCTTTGCCAAGAAGCTTGACCTTGTCACCAACTTCCAGTCCGAGACTCTGGTGCAATCCGTATCCGAGCACTATAGTTCCCAGGGGTACCGGCTGAACAAGGGGCTTCCTCGGATCTTTGTGGAGGTTCGGGACTTCACCTCGCGCCCCGACCAGAGTAATCGTGCGATTTTTCTCCGGCCATTTTATTCTTTGCTGCAGGCTCGGCAAGAAATGACGAACGACAATAATTCCCGAATTCGCCAAACGCGTAACATATTCCTCCGGCATATATTCCGAAGGATAACCTTTCATGTGCAAGTCTCGAATATTCTGTTGTTTTGGAAGAATCAAAAGGTTAAATTTCAGTTTCAATGTTGCCTTTCGCATTTCATCTTTCAAAACCGCCATCTTCTTCTCGGTTTCTTCTTCTTTCTCGTTCAATATCTTCTGAGTTTGGAGGTCATGTAACTTCAGCAACGTCACCGCCCCTGTCAGCGAACCAACGGCAACGATAACAGCAAAAGTTCCTAAAATAAAACTAAGCCAGCGGTGCAATATTTCCCTTGCCAGTATGTGCCAAATTTTCACAATTTAATTCTTTCAAAAAGCATAACCAATTTCCAATTAGGTCGGTTACTCCTGCCGCAAAGCGACAGCCGGGTCCTGCCTGGCAGCAAGTATTGCAGGAATCCAACTGGCGGCCACCGTGATTGCCACCGCCACAAATAATGCAAGCCCAAGCAGGTTGAAATTTAACATCCACTCATATCTGCTTTCACCAACCGGCCCCGCCCAACTGCTGCCTAAAAAGCCTCCAGCCAGGAATCCCAGAATCCCGCCGACAAGGCCTATTACGATAGCCCTCGACAAAAAGATGTAAAGTATCTGCCGGGAGCGAAAACCCAGTGTGCGGAGTATCCCTATCTCTGTTCGTCGTCCTCGTACATTCCCGACCGCCAGCAATGCAACCCACACGACGCATATAACCATCACCAATGAAACCAGAATCTTGGCAAAACGCGTCCTTGCTATTCTCAGTTGAGCCATATTTGCTCTTTCCCTTTCAATAGCAGCCTTTCCTTCATCCTCCACTTTAGTATAGGCATGTACTTTTGCAAGCACATTTGATGCCTTTTCAATCACCTGTGTGCCTGGGAGTATCCGTGTAATTTCGGCCCTGACTTTTGGCAGGTCAGCCCAGGCGCTGCGACATTCAAAAGCGAGAATCTCGTTTATAAATCCCTTTTTATTAAGTAGTTCCTGTGCTTCCTGCAGATTTATCCATACTGTCATATCATCCTCTGTGCCCAACTCTCCATTGCACCTGTGTACAACAAATTCATTGCCCATAAATCGAATCCTGTCACCAACATTCAGTCCAAGTCCCTGTTGAACTTCGTAACCCAATACAATCTTTTCCCGTGGAACTGCCTCGAGACTCAACTCATGGGAATACAGAACAGGATTAACAGCTTTTTTATCCGATGTCCCTACAAGGATAACCGCCCATTTTGTTTCGGGCCACTTCACCTTCTGACGCAGTCTTGGCACAAGGTGTTCAATAGTAACAATCCCGGACTCCTGAAGCCGAGAAAGGTACTTCTCCGGCATATACTTATCTCCATAATCATCTGCATACCAGTCGCTGAGGTTTTGGTCTTTGGGAAGAATAACAATGTTGAATCCGAGTTTTTGCATCGCTCTCCTAACGTCATCTTCCAGAACACGCATCTTTTCCTGAGTCTCGATTCTTTTTTGTACGAGAATTGATTGCGTCCGAGCATCATGTAATCTCACCAGTGTAAGCGAACCAGCAAGGCATCCTACAGCCACCGCAACAGATAGTAATCCTAATGCGAAATTGAGCTTGCGATGTAGAATCTCTCTAATTATCAAACGTGAAATTGTCATAAGAACTACTATTTGCTCAAAGCATCCTTTACTTTCACATTCGCTATTATTGCAACTCTAA
Organism: uncultured Pirellulales bacterium; assembly: GCA_964439135.1. Classification (GTDB taxonomy): domain Bacteria; phylum Planctomycetota; class Phycisphaerae; order Sedimentisphaerales; family Anaerobacaceae; genus JAFGPJ01. The sequence goes on along the minus strand of CAYTNN010000039.1, from coordinate 1,608 downwards.
TACCTCCGGTTGTTATCGGCTTCCGGACAATCATGGATGTCCCTTTCTGAAACGGCTCATAGCAAAGGTCCCTAAAGCAGCAACCACCAGGATGGCGGCCAGGGAAACAGCGGTCGTTCCCATAACGCCGAAGCCGCGAACCTTCCGCTCCGGTGTTTCGACCGGTGCAGAGAGCGGTTGGGGTGATTCAGTAATCGTCGCGGCAACAACTTGGCCCTGTGCATTGAGACTGGCATCGGCCGCCTCTTCCGGGAATACACCGGTCAGCTCCGGCAGCGGCTCTTCGGCCATCTCGTAGAACTCCTGGTAGAACTGCATCGCGGCGGCGTCCCAGTTAACGGCCATCAGCAAATCGACACCGGGGTTGAGCATTTTTAATTCGCAGCCGCACGGGCCCGTAATAAAAGCGATCGTCTCCCGAATCGTATCGGCGTTGATCCCTTCTGAGGCAAGAGCATAGAGCGTCCGGCCTCGTCCGAATACCGGAAATACAATCGCCTCGTCCGCATAGTCGCCAAGGTCCGACTCGCTCTTCAACAGCATCTCAAGCAGCATTTGTTCCTTTGGATCGGAGCGAGAGATCGTCAGCGTAGAGAATTCGTATGATAGCCCGGGCGTCTCCAGTTCCTCAGCAAGCTGCGTCGCCATTTCCTTGAGCTCTTTTGTCGCCGTGGCAAGTTGCTGGTCAAGTTTCTGCATGGCCGCCTTGTCTTTGGCGGCATTGCCTGATTCGACAACCACCCACACGGCCGTTTGGCCGTCCGTCAGACGCTGGGCCAACTGCAGCCGCTTCGGCGACTGAATTAGAGCCTTAACCGCCGCCGGCGTAAATTCACCGGTCCAGAACGGTGCCGCCCGGCCTTTTTGCAAGGGGTACCAGATCGCCAGGGCCGGCAGAGTTTCCGGAACGGCCCCGCCCAAAAGACTTGTCACCTCATTTTCCGCCGATGTCTCCAAATCCATCGTCGAGATTCGAAGATTCAGAAACTCCGCTTCTTCGGCTTTTAACAGCGAAGAGGCAGGATCATCATCGGCAAGCGGGCCGCGGTGGATTATAACCGCCTCATAAGCATCAGGCGCCCAACGCTCCAGAGCATAGCGAAAAACAGGAATCGCGCAACCGAATACAGGCCGGGCCAAACATGCAGAAATCAAAATGAAAAACGCAAAACGCCGGTATTGTTTCATTTCTGTTTTACCTAAGCAGGATTTCAATTATCAGAACTTCTTACTTCAATACGATACCCGATTCGCTATTGTTTGTCAAAACAAAGCACTTTGCCACTTTTAGTAGCGAGGAACAACCGGCCGTTCACCGCGGCCATGCCATCCCGGGCCTGCAGGGGCGGTTTTTCTTGGGACCAGCGAACATCGGCGGACCACAGCGACTTAATGTCGAAATCCTGCCGGAGCTGCCAGTCCGAGGAATTGGCGTTTTTCTTTCTGGACCGGGCGTTGATTTTTCTTCTGCTGTTTGTAATACCAATTGTGCATAATCAATGCGCTTGTTCGTGTCATTTCGAGCCCATTCGGCTTCGCTCAGGGTAAACTCCGCGAAGCGGAGTCGAGACGGTCTATGTCAAGCTATAACTGAAAAATTTACTTCGT
>CAYTNN010000038.1:15000-26991 GCA_964439135.1 uncultured Pirellulales bacterium | reverse complement strand
CCGGCATACGCACTCTCAGCGACTGGCCCGATTACGAGGCGGCGGAAATTCTGCTCGGCATAGCATCGAAATCCGAAACGGCCTTGACTCATCACGTTCTGGCCACCAGGGGCGCCATACGCCTGATCAGGGGAAGCGATTCAGCCCCGCTTAATGACCGCACTAAGCTCTGTTTCTACGCCTTTGAGCAGGCACGCCGGGATGAAGAGAAAAAACAAGCCATCTCAGCGATGGGTTCGCTGCCGAACGAAAAGGTGGCCGAGCGACTTTTGGAACTTGCCGGGGACGCCAACCTGAAAGCTGAAGCCGGATTAGGTGCTGTCGAATTGGCAGGCAATATGCTCAGAATTAATCGACAAGCCGCCAGAGACCTGGCTCAGAAGATACGCGACTTGAATATCTCGGATGAAATCAACAGCCGTGCCGATCGCATCATCAAAGGCAGGGGCAGGCGATAGCCGGTCCTTGCCTTGTTAAAACATGGCCTATTTCGTCCCGGCCAAAGGTGCGGCCTTTAGCGTGAGCATTGTAGCTAAAATACGTTCCTGGTACTCTGTCACGATTGATTCTGTAGCTTGTCATTCCCGCGAAAGCGGGAATCCAGAATCGTTGGCATCCTGGATTCCGCATCAAGTGCGGAATGACAACCTACCTAATCGAAGTTGAAAAACTACTGGCCTGTAAATGGAAAGGATGAAAAATGTTAAGAAACAATCGCATCAGCTATTCGTCTGCAATTGCCGGACTGGCTTTTTGCTTATTAACAGCTTCTTGTACGAAGGCAGCAGACACCGTCACCAGTAATTTTCTACAAGCCGACAAGCAGGATGTACAAGCCTGGCGACAGATGAAGTTCGGCCTGTTTATCCACTGGGGTCCGGTTAGTCTCAAGGGCACGGAGATCGGCTGGTCCCGCGGGGGCGAGCGACGTGGACGAAACGATAAAAGCACCGGCTCTGTTCCCGTCGAGATCTACGACAATCTTTATAAGCAGTTCGATCCCGTCAAGTTTGACGCCGAACAGTGGGTTAAAATCGCCAAAGACGCCGGCATGAAATATCTGGTCTTTACCAGCAAGCATCATGACGGCTTCTCAATGTTCGACAGCAAGCTGACCGACTACAAGATCAGCAACTCGCCTTTCAAACGGGATGTCGTCGGAGAGCTGGCCGACGCCTGCCACAAGGGCGGTTTGAAGCTCGGCTATTATTACTCGCCGGTCGATTGGTATCATCCTGACTATCGCACGGAAAACCATGCCCGCTACATCAAGTTCCTTCACGGCCAACTCCGCGAGATTTGCTCGAACTACGGCAGGATTGACATTATCTGGTTCGACGGCCTCGGCGGCACAGCCAAAGACTGGGACTCTGAAAATTTGTTAACAATGATTCGGGAGCTTCAGCCCCATGTGATTATTAATAACCGTGCCGGGCTGCCCGCCGACCATGATACGCCGGAGCAGAGAATCGGCACATTCCAGACCGGCCGGCCCTGGGAGACCTGCATGACAATCTGCCAACAGTGGGCGTGGAAACCGAACGACGAGCTTAAATCGCTCAAGCAATGTATCGATACGCTGGTAATGGTCGTCGGAGGTGATGGCAACCTTTTGTTTAACGTCGGCCCCATGCCGGACGGCCGGATCGAGCCCAGGCAGGTCACACGACTACAGGAAATGGGCGCCTGGCTCAAGGAATACGGTCAGAGTATTTATGCTACACGGGGCGGCCCGTTCAGGACGGGACCCTGGGGCGCCAGCACAAACAAAGACAATACAATCTACGTTCATATCCTGAGCTGGCCCGGCGAGAAATTGACGCTGCCACCGGTTCCAAAGAAAATCATCGCAAGCTCCGTCCTGACCGGCGGCACGGCAACCGTCAGGCAGACGGAAGAGTCTGTCGAGATTTCCGTCCCAAAAGCCTACCGGCGGGAGCTTGACACGATCATTAAACTTGACCTGGACGGCCCCGCAGGCGAAATCGCCCCTCTGAGCCTGCCATCCGCATCTCTGGCCTGTCGAAAGAAGGTCAGGGCATCGAACGTATATCAAAATATTTCGCAGCACGGCCCCGATAAGGCTGTGGACGACGACCCGGCCACACGCTGGGCAACCGATTACGGCGTCAAACAAGCATGGCTTGAAGTGGACATGGGAAAGCCGGTGACATTTAACCGGATCAGGATCAGCGAGGCGTACGACCGCGTGCGGAAATTCGAGCTTCAATGCAAAGACGACGGGCAATGGAAAACTTTCACTCACGGCACAAAAATCGGCCAAAACTACATCAAGGATTTTGAGCCGGTAACCGCCGGAGAGGTGCGTTTGAACATCCTCGATGCGACCGACGGGCCTACTATCTGGGAGTTCCAGCTTCTCGCTCCGAAGAAGTAGCCGGGGCGATGCTTTGCTTCATCGAACGATTCTGGGAAGGAGAATTTTATGAATCGGCGGGGTTTCTTAAAAGCGTTAGGATTGGGGGCGGCTTCGTTAGCCTGCCCTGGGCAACCACATCGGATTGCCCCTACGAGGCCCAATATCGTCTTTATTCTCATCGACGACATGGGCTGGCCGGATGTAGGCTGCTACGGCAGCAAGTTCCACGAGACGCCGAATATCGACCGGCTGGCGAGCCAGGGGATGAAGTTCACCAACGCATACGCGGCATGCCCGGTTTGTTCGCCCACGCGCGCGAGCATTATGGCAGGCCAGTACCCGGCCCGCGTTGGTATCACGGATTTTATTCCGGGCCACTGGCGACCCTATGAAAAACTCGTTGTCCCCGAAAACCGCCTGCAACTTCCTCTCGAATCTGTCACCATCGGCGAAGTGCTCAAGGAGCAGGGCTATTCCACCTGCTATATCGGTAAGTGGCATCTCGGCGGCAAGGGCTATTCCCCAGACAAGCAGGGCTTTGACAAAGTCGTGTTGGGCGTCAAAAACAAGAACGACAAACAGGTATCCGGCTTCACCGATCAGGCCATAAAGTTCATTCAAGAGAAAAAGCAGGAGCCGTTCTTTCTCTATTTGTCGCATCACTCCGTACATATAAAGTTGGAGGCGCCCGAGGAACTCGTTGAAAAATACAGGAACAAACCGAAGCCGGCAACGGGGGTGAATAATCCTACATATGCAGCAATGGTCGAACACCTGGATACTAATATCGGCCGCATTCTCAAGAAGCTCGATGATCTTGATCTTGCCGAGCGAACAATTGTCATCTTTTTCTCGGACAACGGAGGCCTGCATGAAGCCTATGGTGGTTATACCGGTAAGCGGCAAATTGTCTCGACCAATGCTCCGCTCCGCGATGAAAAGGGTACTTTGTACGAAGGTGGAGTCCGCGAGCCGTTGATCGTTCGCTGGCCCGGCGTTGTTAAAGCCGGTACTATGTGCAGCGTGCCGGTAACCAGCGTCGATTTCTATCCAACTTTCCTGGAGATTGTCGGGGCCGGAGGGGATTCGAATCAGGTACTCGATGGCGAGAACATCCTTCCGCTGCTCAGGCAAACCGGTTCGCTCAAACGAGATGCGATATACTGGCATTACCCCCATTATCATCATTCCAGGCCCGCCGGCGCAATACGAGAGGGCCACTACAAGTTGATAGAGTTCTTTGAGGATGGGCAGTTGGAGCTTTATAATCTCAAACGTGACATCGGAGAGAAGAATAACCTTGCCATGGCCATGCCGAAGAAAGCGGCCGACTTGCAGCGGAAGCTGGCAAAGTGGCGAAGGTCCGTCGAAGCCAAGATGCCCACTCCGAATCCGGATTACGACCCAGCAAGGGCGAACGAATGGGGCGGCCGGCAGTAAGAGATACCACGCAAATAGAAGGCCGAAAATGATTGATCATGGTAAGATCCGGAAAAGAATCCCTACCAGCGAACATAGAAATCTTATATAATCGGCAAAATCTATTAGTACAATGCAAGGAGTTATAACCATGGCAGAAAGTTTTGATGTTGCAGTTATCGGCAGCGGCCCCGGCGGTTATGCCGCTGCTATCAGATGTGCGCAGCGAGGCGTTTCGACAGCAGTTGTCGAAAAGGGCTTTGTTGGCGGAACGTGCCTGAACTGCGGCTGCATACCGTCGAAGACACTGCTGGCCTCAGCCCATATACTGCTTATGTTCAAGCACGCTAATCTAATGGGGATTGATGTTGCGGCCCCAACCGCGAACTGGCCGAAAATCCAGGCCAGAAAGGACGTTATAGTGACCGCCTTTCGTAAAGGCGTGACAGGATTGATCGGGAGCCACAAAGTAAAGATCATCCCCGGCCGGGCCGTTGTTACTGCACCGGGCCGAATCAAAATCGAATCGGAGGCCGGCCCGGCAGAGATTCAGGCCGGAAAAATAATCCTGGCGACGGGTTCGCATCCTATTGAAATTCCGACAATTCCATTTGACGGCCAGACCGTTATCAGCAGCAAAGAAACCCTTGTCTTACAGCAAATACCACAATCGATGGTAATTGTCGGCGGCGGAGTCATCGGCTGCGAAATGGCCTGCGTTTATGCTACGATGGGAACAAAGGTGACAATAGTCGAGACACTCTCTCGATTGATCCCTATGGAAGACCAATGGGTCGGCCGGCTGATTGAACGCGAATTCAAAAAGCTCGGCATTACTTCGCTGACCAGCCAAAAAGTCACTGCGGTCGATAAGACCGGGAGTCCGGCAAAAGTCGCTCTTGAAAGTGGCCAGACAATTAACGCGGAGAAGGTTCTTATTTCGGTGGGCCGGCGAGCCGTCGTTGATAAAGAAACCGTCGAAGCGCTGAACCTGAAGATGAATGGCCCTGCGATTGCCGTTAACCGGAAATTGGAAACGAACGTTCCCGGCGTATATGCAATCGGCGACGTTGTGGGCACGACCTATCTGGCACACGGCGCTTTCGCCGAAGCGGAAGTCGCCGCCGTCAACGCCACGGGCGGCAATGAAGAGATCGCAGACTATTCGCTCATTCCACGGGCCGTCTATACGTTTCCGGAGATCGCATCGGTCGGCAAAACCGAAGATGTCTGTGCTTCCGAAGGGCTTGATGTTTCCGTTGGAAGGTCGTTCTTCAGAGCCAACGGGCGAAGCACCGCACACAACGAAACCGTCGGCGAGATAAGGGTTGTCCGGGACAACTCAACCAACAGAATCATCGGCGTTGCAATGGTCGGCGCCATTGTCACCGAGCTGATAGGCGCAGCAAGGGCGCTAATCGGCAGCACGGAAAAGATTACGGAAGTAAGCTTCCCGCACCCCACGGTGTCGGAGGTGCTCAAAGAAGCTGCCGAAGACGCATTTGGCTTGAGTTTGCACAATCCGCCCCGATAAAACCGTTTAGCTCCCAGGCCCATCCTGGGGGCTTTTCTTGCATTTTTCAATTTTCTTCGATTTTTTTGTAAGTTTTCATCACGCTGCCAGTCTAATATTGTAGCCATGGCCGAGATAAATGATGATGAGCTTCTTATCGAACAGTTCCGCCGGGGCGACGAATCTGCTTTCGAGAGAATTATCGAGCGGTACTCGGCCGAAGTTGCAGCCCTGGCGAATCGGCTGCTCGGCTGGCCCGGCGAGGTCGAAGATGTTACACAGGAAATTTTCCTCGCCGCGTTTCTCGGCCTGAAAAAATTCCGCTGTGAATGCAGTCTTAAAAGCTGGCTCTTTACCATAACAATAAACAAATGCCGCAGTTATCGATACAGATGGAAGCTTAGACATTCGCAGGCCATCCCCATCCCGATAAACGGCATCGGGATGAGGCTGCCACCCACCGAAGCGGGCGACTCACCGATGAACGCAGAGGACTTCCAACGTGTTCGTCTTGCCGTGGCGGCACTGCCGGCCAGGTATCGTGAACCGGTCGTACTGCGGTATCTGCAAGAGCTTGGCACCGATGAAATCAGTCGAATCCTCGGCATATCTAAAAATACGCTGCATGTGCGATTGAGCCGGGCAAGAAAACGTCTCAGAGAGAAACTGGCTGAAATAATAGAGTTATAGATTATGACAGAAGACGAAATTAAAAAACTGCTTCAGGAAGCCGACAAAACGGCAGGGGGGATTGCTCCTGTCCGGGTGAATCTCTCGGCTATTGGCCGCCGGGCCGGTCGCAGGAATATGGTAGTTCTGGTTGCTCCCCTCGCAGCAGCCGCTTTGATCATGGTGGCTCTGAGCATTTTGGCTCTAATGTTTAGAACCGCTGAACCAACGCCGGAGCAGGAAAAGATTGCCTTGCTCGAAACGCGGATTCAACAGCTTCAGGCAAGGACCGATGCGGCTCTTGGCTTAATACAGGAAGTGCTCGATGAGGAGCGAAGGCAGAGCCGGCTCGATGAGCTCCAGGCCCAGCTCGCGAGCATCCCCGATCCCCTCGAAGAAGTTCAGAATCAGATTGATAAAACCGCCTTTATCCTCGTCTATCAGGCCGACCGTTTGTACCGCGAGCTAAACCAGACGGATTCGGCCGTCGAGAATTACAACCGGGTTATAGCACTTTTCCCTGAGAATCGGTGGGCAAAAGTAGCCCGGCAGCGGTTATCGGAAATCAAGAACAAAAAAAATCTGATAAAACAAATTTAAAAGGAGATTTAAAATGGAAACCGCAAAACGCATCATTTTCCTGCTGATCCTGGCCGTTCTGGTGACAAGCCCGGTTCAATCGGAAGAAAAACAATCGGTACGAATCTCAAACACTCGCACAGCAAACTGTCTGGTCAAAATAACATGTGATCCGGCCATCCTGCCGCTTAATTTAGAGACCATTGACTACCTGCTGCAAAGCTCCGGTGTTGGCGGAAGGGCCTGCCGGGAAGTACTCGGTATCTCGCCGGACCAGGATTACGAACTGTTCACCGTCGAATATGTGCAATTGAATACTTCCGAGGGCATTTCAGTATCGAAACCATCTACTAAACTTCTACCCGGAGCTGATGAGTATGAATACGCTACGATGATGGAGATGGAGATGGGGCGTAATATAACTTCTCAATTGCAGGCCGGGAACTCCTCATCCACAGGCCGGTCCAGGTCTTCTTCCAGACGCTCGAGGACCGGTTCGGGATACGAGCCTGCGTCCAGCGTCAGTTCCAGCCGCCGTAGCAGAGACCGGGGGAGTTCCTCTTATGGTTACTTCCCCGCTTTGCCAGCACCTCAGCAACGCAGTAGGACTACTATTTCAGATTCTACTGATGAGCAGACGTATCTGTTCAGGCTGAACATTCATCTGCCCGAGGATGTCAAACCTTTGGCCAGAGAGTTTATTAAGGCCCTTGTCGATAACCTGCGTGAAAGCCTGGTCGAAGCCCATGATACTTATTCGAATAATCTTGAAGCTTTGCTCGAAGATGCTGAGGCACGGCGTGACCGCGCCCGATCACGCCTTGCAGATGCAATGGAGCAGATTAAAGCAGTGGCCCCGCCCCCCGAGATCATACAGAATCCGGCTGATGCTGCTGTGTATGAACGCCTGGAGCAGATTGTCGATCTATCGATCTTAGAGCCTTCAATGTTGTTTGTAGAGGTGATAACGGAATTAAAGAATTCCGTAGATCCCCCGCTGCAGATACAGCCCAACTGGAGGGATTTGCTCGAAAATGCCGAGGTCGAGCAAACCACGCCCGGCGGTATAGACCCTCTGGCCGGCGTTAAACTCCGCAAGGCTTTGGAGATTTTATTATCCTCAGTTTCGAATGATTTTGCAGAACTTGGTTATGTGGTGGATGAAGGAGTGATTCTGATAGCAACGCAAGATCGGCTTCCGAGTAAGCTGGAAACGCGCGTCTATGAAATCCCTGCTCTTGCTTATTCGGCCGGGGGGGCAAAAGACCTGATTGACGCAATCCAGAAAACCATCGAGCCCGAGAGCTGGTTTGATCTCAGCGACACAGGAGAAGGATCCATAACGCCTTACCCGAGCCGACAGCCCAGGAAGCTTGCCATTTTCCAGACCTATGAGAATCATCAAAAAATCCAGGAGTTTCTGCAAACCATTACGATAGATATCCCAGCCGGCACTCCTTTGGATATCCCTGTGGAAATGCTCCTCAGTGAGAAGAATGACCTGCTCCGCGAAAAGCAGAACCTTGAGATGGAACTCGCTCGACTGCAGGGACGCATGCCGGCGGTTGAAAAACAAATAATAAGAATAAAGGAGGAAATAGACGAGAAGGTTCAGGCCGACCAGGTTAGCGAGGAATTGAGAAAAATACTTGACATGCAAGTCAAGCGTTTAGAAGGATTCAAAAAACTCGTAGATGACGGTGATATTAATGGTGGGGTTGCGGATGCGGAAGAAAAGCTTGCCAGAGCAAGAATAGAGCTTGCAAGACGGCGCGAACAGGTTGGCTTATCCGCTGGTACTGATCAACTGGCAAAGTATAGTAACGAGTTGGCCACGTTGACAATCGACCAGGCTGAGAAAAAAGCAATGCTGGATGTTGTTAAAAACCAACTCGATCAAACGGAACAGCAGCTAACGGCTGGTGACATATCAGATCCGCAAATCTCGCGAATACGCATGGCAATGCAGGCCCTTGAGATCGCAGAACGCCGCATCAATGAATTGAATGCCCGGCTCCTCAATTTACAGCTTCCCAAGGTATCGGTTTTGGGTGGAGAATGATTACGACCGGGAAAAAAATAATCCCGCTCTGCGTTATTCAACGGGCCGTCGTAAAACGGAATTAATGCTTAAAATGCCGTTTGCCGGTAAAGACCATTGCGATGCCGTGTTTGTCTGCTGTTTCGATGACTATTGGATCCTTCTTGGAGCCGCCCGGCTGGACGATAGCAGCGACGCCGGCCTTGGCGGCGTTTTCGATGTTGTCCGGGAACGGGAAGAACGCATCCGAGGCCATGACAGAGCCTTTGGACTCGTCGCCGGCTCGCTTGAAGGCGATTAAGCCGGACTCGACACGATTCATCTGTCCGGCCCCGACGCCGATGACCTTGCGGTTCTTGACCAGAACAATCGTATTGCTCTTTGTATGCTTGCCGGCAAGCCACGCGATTCGCAGGTCTTCAAGCTGTTTCTTCGTCGGTCTGGCCTTGGTTGGATATGTCAGTGCATCCGGCTCCCAGCCGACGAGATTTCGTTTCTGCAGCAGCATTCCGCCGACGATGCAGCGAACATCGAACTCGCTGCTGTCGATATTAGCCCTGTCGATCGGCCCTGTTTCGATCAGCCGGACCCGGCTTCCCCAGGCTTTCAATGTCCTGATGATCTCGACGGCATCCTGATCGAATGCGGGAGCGATAATCACCTCGGCAAAGAATCCGCCGGCACCAAGTGCCTTGCCGAACCGGCTGTAAGATTCCATGATTGTCTGGGCAAGCTCGACGTTTACATTTCGATTCAGCGCGATAATGCTGCCGAACGCGCTTACCACGTCACCTTCGTAGGCTTTGCGATATGCCACACAGATGTCATCATCGACAGCACAACCGCACGGATTCAGGTGCTTGACGACGACTGCTGCAGGCTCGGAAAATTCCTTCACCAGCTCGAAGGCCGCGTTCGTGTCCATCAGGTTATTAAAGCTGATCTCTATGCCGCCTTCGAGCAGGGTGCCGCTGCTGACCGATGTTTCGCCGCTCGATGGGAGTTTGTAGAATGCCCCTGTTTGATGAGGATTTTCGCCGTAGCGAAGTACTGCTTCTTTTTTGATTGCGACCGATACTCTCTCGGGATACTCAACGCCCGCCCTGTTGTTCAGATATTTTGAAATCGCAGCGTCATAGGATGCGGTCAGGCTGAAAGCGATCCTCGCGAAATCGCTTCGGAGTTCCTGGCTCACAGCCCCATCGTGTTTCTCCATTTCTTTGATAACCTTATCGAACTGGTCGGCTTGTGTCACGACTGTAACGAATTTGTGATTTTTCGCCGCTGAGCGAAGCATGCTCGGCCCGCCGATATCAATATTCTCGATCGCCTCGGCCAACGTGCAATCGGGATTGGCAATTGTTTTTTCGAATGGGTAGAGATTCACGCAGACCAGATCGATCGGCTCGATGTCATGCTCTTTCATCGCCGCGGCGTGCTCTTTTTTGTCGCGGAGTCCCAGCAGGGCCCCGTGTATCTTCGGGTGAAGTGTTTTCACCCTGCCGTCCATCATCTCCGGAAAGCCCGTCACCGACTCTATTCCAGCCACATCTATTCCTGCGCCGCTAAGTTTCTTCGCTGTACCGCCGGTGCTGATTATCTTGACGCCCATCCCGCTGAGTTTTTTTGCGAAATCAACGACGCCGGTCTTATCGGAGACACTTATCAATGCAGTTTTTATTTTCACTTCCATTTGCACTTATTTTCCTTCCAATTGGCTCAAATACGATTCAGTGCCGAGGGTATCCTACTCAACCGGCTGTAAACAGGCAATCCGGCCAAGATTGTCGGCAATATAAATTTTATCGTCTGTTATATTGGATACGTGTTTTGAGACCCCTGCAAAGTTTACCGTATACAGCTCTTTAGCTTTGACATTATCCATCACTACCAACGTTCTGGTACCTGTAATTACGTATGCTTTGTTTCCGGCTTCTGTTAACAAATCGACACCTCCAGAGACCTGCCACAAAGGTGACCCGGTGTTTTTGTTTATAGCCGTCAAACCCTTGCCTTTAACATGCTGATAAACGATCTCTCGTGTCACAACAGGTGCGTCTTCAAGTACCGCCGCTGTCTGATACTTCCAGGCGAGCCGCTTTCTTTCAGGCAAGCCGACCATATCAACTCTGTAAACGTTTGTGTCCTTACTGGCAAAATACAGTGACATCCCTTCTCTGATAACGGGTCCGGCAATGGCCTTGGAAGCATCGAATTGCCACAGACGTCGAGGTAGATCAGGTGCGATACTAATGATATTACCTGCCGCTGTAGCAAAGAGCACAAAATACTCGTCAGCAGTGACTGAAGTGATCATCGACTCGTTCTCAGCGGCAACCTCGAAAGCCTGGACCTTATTCTCAGCATTTATCGCGTGCAGTCTTTTGTCAGTACCAGCTAAATAAAAGTATGAACTATTACGAGCAACGGGACAACTGACACTGAATCCAATATCGGTAGTTTTGAGCACAATTCCGGATTGAGCATTAAGTTGAACGAGCTTACTGTTGCTGCTCACATATAGGAGCTCATCGTCGTAAAGCTTCACTCCCGTAATCGGCAAACCGGCCGGTTCTATATTCTTGCCGAATATAATCTTCCCGTTTTTCTGATTCAGAGAAAGCATGAAATTGCGGTCAGAGACTGCATAGATGCGATTGCCGAATATGAGTAATCGATCTAAGCTCTCATTTTTTTTAATCGGCAGCTCGTTTTCCCATAACAATTTCAGCCTGGCGTGCTTGAGCAGTTCCTGTGATATAAGCGGTTTAGAGCTGCCTTGCCCGGCAAAACTGTTCTGCGTAATCCACAAAGCCGAAACACCAACCAGTAAAACGATGCTGAATCTGATCATTTTAAGCATTTTTGTTACTCCTCACAAAAAATTCCTTTTCGTCACCACATTCTGTCATTCCTGCGAAATGTATATTACAGATGCGGAGCATGAATCCAATTGCTCTTATTCAACCGGCTTCACGATAGTTCAACATATTCAGCCAAATCAACATTGTGCTGCTCTTCGAATTTTCGCATCTGCTCGATGCGTTTGATATCCTCTTTTATTCTATTTACCAGCTTGAAGATATACGGCTTGCCCGCCAGGCGGTTTCGCAGGTCGTCAAGCATCGGCTCCCATGTCCCGCCGTATAGTTGTGCCTTGAGTATGACAAGCATACGGTGCTCGTCGCTAAGCCCGGCAATAAAATCGCTTATTACCTTGCTGACGCTGGTTCCGACGCCCTCATTGCTATTTTCGCTCGGCTCGTCCATTGGCCAAAATCTCGCCCCGTTTGAAATAATTTCTATTATATTGCCCCGTTGGCGAGTTTCTTAGCGGGGCTCGTTTGAGTCGAATACTAAAGCCCTTCGCCGGAAAATGCAACAAATTTT
>CAYTNN010000038.1:0-14900 GCA_964439135.1 uncultured Pirellulales bacterium | reverse complement strand
AAACGTTCGCTTCTGTATACCTTGTATGACCATAAGGCATAATAAGGTTTGGCCGGCAGGACCAGACCTTCGTGGATATGACGGTTCTGCCTGTCGCTTTTCACCGTGAACCGCCCCATGTTATCTTTGAGCATCTCTGCCTGTTCATTCAACCCGAACAATCGCAGATAAATATGAACCAAAGTATTTACGAAAAGCCCGTATCCCAGGACCCACTGCTCATCACGCCAGTCACTTGTAGGTAGTTGGCAGACCATGATACGATTCGTCGGACTGCGGTATTCCATCCAGGTAAGAGCTTTTTTGACAGCATCTTCGAGAAAGTCCGGTTCCTGCATTTCCTTTCTCCATAAGCCGACGCCGATCAGGAAAAGCGGAGTACAATCGCTTGAACCGCGATCCTGCGGATCATTAACCAACGAGGAAATATGCCCCAGCGGAGATTGATTTTTGGCAAGAGTTTCCATGACGCGTTTCAACGACTTGATCAGCTTATCATTTTTTGTAGCAAGAATTCCGAATGAGCTGATCAGCAAATCTCGCGTGTACGGCTCGGGATAACCCCAGCCCGCTGTCCTTGGCAAACCACGAAATGGGCCGTGGTTATTGTGCAGTAAAACTTCTAACGCTGCCTTTTTTGCTCTTTCCAACAGTTTTTGGTTTTTATCTGCCATATTATGAAATTCCAAGTCTCTTCGAGACGATATTAACAAATTTCTTTGCGATGACTCTATAGTCAAAGTTTTCAACGACCCGTTTTCTGCCTTCCTTACCCATCTGTTCTCTCAATTCGGGGTTTTTCATTAAGTCCATCAGATAGTTGGCAATATCATGTACACTGGCCCTGTAATCAACTGTACGGGGCCTTCTGAATACATATTTGTGCCCGGTTTCGTATCCTGATTCGTCACCAAGTATTGTTTCTCTCAACTTGATTTCCTGGGCCACATCTGCAAGAAAAGCTGTTTTACCGTGTACCATGGTATCCAGCATGCCCATTGCTTTAATGCCTATAACGGGTTTTTCACAGGCGTTTGCTTCAACCTGTATCATCCCGAATCCTTCAAGGCGGGAAGGGGCGGCATAAATATCACAGGCCGCCAGGAGATACGGCATGAAGTTACGAGATATCCGGCTGGTTGTATATACTACGTTTTTGTCGATTCCCAGGTGCGTGGCAAGCTGCATATCTGCCAAATTCTGTTGCTCGGTGCGGGGCTGCGGCCAAACCTTGCAGACATACTTCCAATCGGGAGCCTCCGGGTCATTGATCGCCAGTGCCTGCAACACCTCCTGGGCACCTTTTGAGGCGGCGTCTCCGCCAACGGTCAAAACCATAATCTGGTCATCAGCTACCCCTAAAGCTTCACGGACAGTCGAAACTTTTGGATCTTTCTTGTCTCGTCGTATAAACGAATCGGTATCACATCCTACATGCAGCACTTCGATGTTTTTGCCGCTCAGGCCGTCACGCATATAGACTTTCTTGACCCAGTTGGAAGTCACCAGAATGAGTGGCAGATCCTCAAGTATTTCCTGGTAGTTCGCCATATAGCCGTCGGCGACAAGCCAGGGGATTGGAGTAACCCCATACCGTTTGGGGTGTAAAACCAGATGCGAAGTATGTCCCCAATAACCAATCCCTACAACCACATCCGGCTCAAACCATCTGTAATACCATTCCTTCTCCTGGGCCGATTCGAAATTGACGGAAAAAACCTCAACTCCCATTTCCTCAAGCCCTTTATGGAGCAGTTGCCCCTGAGTAGCAAGGCCGCCCGGCGAAGGGGGATAATCATATAGTACGAGCACTTTCATGATTCAACTCCTTTCTGAGAAAAATCTTAACGCTGTTGTGACGATTTAAAACACCAAAAAGCTTCCTCGCGCGGCGTAGTCCTTGCCTCGAAGCTGTCCGGGCTGAGGCCGTAGATGTTTGTGATAATATCATATTTTCTTTGCCATATCTCTTCTGGCAGCCTTATATGCATGTCAGCATCTTCAATGGCACGAGGAAGGTGCTTTCGATCATCGTCTCCATAGGCGAATCTCCATATTTGTCCTGCGGATAATCTGTCGCTTTTCCATAATGCCATCACCGCCTGAGCCGTTTCCTCATGCCTCAAATGGCGTGTGTACTCTCCATTAAGCCCGTGAGTGATAATAAGGTCAAATCTATTCGAAGGCAGGTTCTGGAGTATCTCATGCTGCACCTGGCGGCTTGTAAGCGGGCGTTGTTCGGGACCGTCGTCAAGATTGCCCATTGCTCCCGTGGCGTTTAATTTCTCAATCGCCCGGAAGAACTTTGGAGCCCGGTCAGGGTCGCTCTTCCTGCACAGCGTTACCACCGTCCATTCGCATTCCGGATGCATCAGTATGGTGCCGCCGGCCCAGAGCGTTTCATCGTCCGGATGAGCTACAACGACGGCACACTTTTTAAAAGCCCACATTTGTTTTAACCTTTAGCTTTCGCTGTTCTTGTATTTTTAAGTATGAACTTTAAAGTCGCAAGTCCTCAAACACAGCCGCCATATGACGATATTGCCGGGCGGAGCTACTACTGTCCCTCAACTTCCGGCTCCGGCTCGGGAATCTCCTCTTGCGGCTGTTCCATTTGCTCCTGTATAATCTTCTCCAATGCGGCAATTGTCGTTTCCTGCTCAGTGATGATTGCCTGTTGCTCGGCCATGGCCGACTGCTGTTCGGCAATGGTGATTCGCTGGTTCTCGATAAGCGTATTTTGTTCCTTTAATTCGTTTTCGAGCAAGCTGAGAGTCTCGGGCATCTCACTAACCTGGGCTCTCAGCTCTTTGATTTGTTGTTCTGCCGCCATGGCTGTTTTTACTGCAATATCCCGCTCGGCAGTAATTTGTGCTACCTGCTTATCAAGCTCGTCCCGGGTATCCTTGACCGCCTGCAGCTCTTCTTTTGAATCGGCCAGATTCCTTTTTGCCCTGGTCAAATCAACTCTGATTTTGGACAATGACGTTGTTGCTTCGGCAGCTTCGTCGCTCGCTTGCTGATCATTCTTGTCCCGGCAACCCATGAGGATAAACGAACAAATCAAAACAACGAGAAATCTACGTATGGGCACACTTCTTGCCATCTTCGCGCTCCTTTTACCTTTTGTTGTAAATTATTATTCGAAGATCTTAGCCCACTGGCGCTGGATTCTGCTCTCCCAGCCTTGCTGGTGGTATGCATCGCTGACGATAAGGGGCAGAACACTGCCGGCTTCCGCATAGACCATCTGTTCGTGTCCCGTTTCCACTTTGCCCCAGGAGCGTGCTTCCTGCAGGGTCGAGCCTGAGAGCGCACCATCCCGCTGGTCGGCAACAGTAATTTGTACGGCATATTTATGCATCTCCGCGGTTTCTCCGAGAACCTCGGCGCAAATCACCGTATCCTGGGCAAAGTTTTTCGGAACTCCTCCTCCGATTATAAACAGGCCCGAGACCGGCGACCTCATCTTGATCTCTGTCAGTTCTCGAAAATCCTTGACCGAATCTATGCTGACGTGGTCCTCTTCATTTTCCTTCTGATGCTTTACGAGACCCAGGCCCGCGCTCGAATCCGAAAAAGCAGGGCAGAATATAGGCACATGATTCTCGTATGCCGCCTGAACGAGAGAATCCTTCTTCTTGGCGTTGTCGATGAGGTAACGGCCCATTTCCCTGATGAATTCCCTCGACGAATAAGGCCTTGGCGGCAGGGAATTCGCAATCTCTGTGATGGTTTTGTCACAAATCTGCAATTGGTCTTCGTCGATGAACGTATCATAGATCCTGTCGATGTGGAGGTCTCGCAATTTCCCGTCATCGACAGTCTGGGTAGCCTTGTAATGCCTGAAGCCAAGGGCCTCGAAAAAGTCCATATCGACAATCGAAGCCCCGGTGGCGACGATAGCATCGACCATGTTGCACTTAACCATATCGACATAGATTTGCATACACCCGGCGGCGCTCGTGCTCCCCGCCAGACACAGCATGATCGTGCACTCCGGGTCATTGATCATGGTTTTGAGAATCTCCGCGGCTTTGGCTGTGTCTCTCGCCGTGAAGGACATGTCCTTCATCGCTTCGATAATCTTGCCGGCGTCGAACGATTTTATGTCGATATGCCTTACCGGCTCTTTTAGTAAATCTTTCTTTTCCATCTTAACCTCTGAAGGGGACTCCATTTTGCAATCAGATCGCAATATGGGAACCCAGTTTGTAGCTTAACAATTTATAAATAAGTTTCGCCGCTAAAAAATCCGGAGCCTTATTCCTCTCATCCGGGCACAGTTCAACAATATCGAATCCTACGACATTTCTGTTTTCGAAAACGGTTCTCATCAATCCCAGCACGTCATACCACAATAAGCCTCCGGGCTCCGGAGTTCCCGTCGAGGGCATAATCGACGGATCAAAAACATCAAGATCGATTGTGACGTACACGTTTTGAGACAATTTTGACAATACCTTTTCGATCCAATTTTTGTTCGTGGAAATTTCCCTGGCAAATATTACACGACTCTTATCAAGAGCTTCCTTCTCGGACGAGTCCATGCTTCTTATGCCGACCTGAACGATCGGGCAGAGTTCCGAAATCCTTGCCATTGCACATGCGTGATTATATTTGGAGCCTTCGTACTCGTCCCTCAGATCGGAATGAGCGTCGAGTTGCAGGACGGTAATGTCGGCATTATTTGCGACGTGGGCTCTTGCCGAACCGATACTGACAGAGTGTTCGCCTCCCAAAACCACAACGAATTTATTGTCCTGGAGATACTGCCGAACCTGCTCTGCGACCATCTCGACCATGTCTTTGGGAAGCTCTTGCCCATCTACAGGCTCAGCCGTGAATATGCCCTTTTTATAGACCTCCGAATCGGTCTCGATATCATAAAGCTCCATGTGGGCGGACGCTTCAATAATGGCCGCCGGTCCCTTTTCCGCGCCTTTTAGCCATGTGCTTGTACGGTCAAAAGGGACGGGGATTACTACCACCCTTGCGTTCTCAAGGGCGGAGTATTCTTCGGGCAAGTCTCCGAAATGTGCTGTTTGTCCCATATCAGACGCCTATTCACAAACTATCAGTTTAATCGTATAGACATCCCTAATCGAACAGAAACACGGCAATCGCTACAGTTGTGGTCCACAGATCCTCTTGACCGCGAGCCGTCTGGGTGATGTTTTTGGTTCTAATTATTAGACCGCTGGATTTGTAGACCTGCTCTTTTTCCGACCATGCCTTGTTCGGATCGACCTCCAGCCCGAGTGTTGTTCCCAGCATCCCGGCCGCCAGGTCTTCAGCCATATCCGCCGCGGTCTGCTGATTCATTCCATGGCCGTGAACCTCACTGAGGTATCCCCACTGGTTGCGATCTCGTGGAACAGCAACGCCTATTGAGGATACCACTATTCTGCCGTGCTCGTTTGTGTCGGATCGGGCCATAACACAATAGCATATCTCGCCGGGAGTCAGTTGTTTCAGCCCGTTTTCTCTACTGATCATCTTGCATTTCGGCGGTAGAATCGACGAAACCTGAACCAGATTCTGTTGGGCCACGCCCGCTTTTCTGAGAGCTTCCTCGAAGGACTTCAGTTGGTACTTATGCCGGCCAAGCCCCTTGGTGAGGAATACTTTGGTGGGTACGAGATTACTCATCTACATCTCCATTGCATTACCATTACACGATTATAAAATTGGCCTTATTTACGTTTAGCCAGAGGATTATATATCCTTGCCTGGGCACTACAATGATAATTCTTAGAAAGTCAGATATTTTTTTGCTTTTTCCAGCCTGACTCCTGCTTTTCCCAGATTCTCGATAGTCCTGATACGGCCTTGTTTTCGCTGCTGAAGAATCCGCTTTACTGTTACCAGTCCGAGCCCGGGCACTCTGAGAAGTGAAAACTTCGACGCTTTATTGATGTTTATTGGGAAATAACCAGGATTCCTGATTGCCCAGGCATTTTTGGGGTCCGTTGCTAAGGATAGATTTCCATCATTCTCGAAGATAATGTCCGGTTCCGTAAAGGCGTATTTACGAAGCAGAAAATCCACCTGATACAGCCGATGCTCCCGCATAAGAATATCCGCCTTGCTTTCCGGCCCAACTTGCTCGCCGGCGATAGATGAATCCCCCAAGCCCCGCTGATAGGCACTGAAATATACCCGGTGCATTTTTAATCGCTCGTACAGCCCGGACATGTATTTGACGATTTGTGCATCTTGCTCGCCGGCGGCTCCCACGATGAACTGTGTTGTCTGCTTGACCCTTTCGTATCGCGAGCCTCGTCCGGTCAGCCTGCTGATGAGCTTAATCGGCTCGATGATATCCCGGATATACTTTTTCTTCTGCGATAGTTTAGCCAGATTTTTTTCGCCCGGCGTCTCGATATTCAGAGATACGGCGCTGGCTAATGAAACTGCCTCTTCCACCGCCGCATCGCTCGCCCCGGGAATAATTTTCAGGTGAATATAGCCCCTGAAACTGTGCCTTCTTCGCAGCAATCGCGCTACGCTGTTAAGTCTATCCATGGTCATATCGGGTGAGCCCAGAACGCCCGAACTGAGAAAAAGCCCGAAAACTTTTCGCTGGTTGTAATAATCCAGAAACACCTTCACCGTCTCTTCCGGCGACAAACTGACCCTGCGAACGTCCATTTGCTCTCTGAGCGGGCAGTACTTACAGTCGTTCGTGCACACATTTGAGGCCAGTGTCTTGAAAAGTATGCTCCTGCCCCCGCTTGGAAGTGTGACCGGATATATCCATTTGCCTTCGGCATTTCGCCGGCGGTGTTCGTCCTTACTCGTGCCGCACGCGCAGGCAAGGTCGTATTGAGCATCGGCACTGAGTATCTCCAGTTTCTCCTGTGTACCGGGTCTCGATATGATACCGACCATTTTCTTTACCTTCGCAGTCTTATCCGTGACTTGCTGTTTTTGCTCTCTGGTTTCGTGCTACTTGCCACTTTAGCCAGTAATGCAAAGACTACAAGCCAGATTACAAAAAGTAAAGGCGCAGCATCCAAAAGAATTCCCATAAAAAGAAAAATAACGGCAAGCACTGCAACAAACATTACCGAGAACAGCAATGGTCCGGCGAGTTTTCCTGTTGTTTGTTCGATTTCCGACTTTCGAGCCTCATCCCATTTACTCAGAACCGATTTGGCTCCTAAGGCCTCCTCCCTCGGTACCGTAACACTGATTAAATAGGTTGCTCCGCTTCGAACCGGGGCCGAACTGGGATTCTCCATCGTTGCAGGATTGAATCCTTCCTTCCGTAGAATTCCGAGCACGGTCTGCAGCGATTCTGGATTAGCCTTGTAAACAACCACCATATCCATATAGTTTCACACGATGTTTAACGCCTAACCGTTGTGGCCATATAGGTCTGCATGATACAGGCCACCATAAAAGCCGCCTGCATGGCCTGGATGGCTTCAGTCGCGGCCTTTCCCGTTATCTCGCCGTTAACGATTTGCTTGATACGGGCTTTCCGGCTTTTCAGCTTCTTTTTATCGAAGACTACTTTCAGAAGACCCGTACTGTTGGCCAATGACAGGAGGACAACGGTACGGGGATCAATATCGCCGGCGTCGGTGAAGATGGCGTATCTCAGCCGTTCAATCAATTCCCTTTCCGGCCCGGGATTAACTTCCGGGTAGATTTTTCGGGTGAATATCAGCAAAACCTTGTCTTCGTCGGCCCGAAGGATGCCGCGTCTGCACAGTTGCCGGGCCACGCGATGTTTGAGGTTCTTTACGCCGGCAAACCGCGATACCCACGTCTGTAGCACGGCGCGTCTTTTCGCGCTGATGACTTTTTCAAGGCATTCGTCAATCAACGGCTCACCGAGAGGACTCTGGTTGATAAGGTTGACCAGCTTTCTCTTGCCGGACTGCTCAACCTCGATACGCTTGCTCAATAACAGCTCGGCCAGTATTGCCGCCCCGATTGCGTATTGATACATTGTCCCCCCGGAAGCAATAGTACCTTCCTCATCCCGCAAGGCCAGCAACAATATCTCTTCGTGAAGAAACAGGGCATTCTGCATTGTCATCCAATTCCATTACTTGCTTACAAAACTCAGAAGAACAAGTTACTTCTTTTGCCGCTCAATTACTCTATCCCATCTATCCGCCAATTTCCGTCTGGCCCTCAGCGACTGTCCCGCTTTTTATCACTGACGATGCGGCCTTAATCATGCCTGCTATGTCGGAAAGGTCCGAAGGAATTATAATCGAGTTGTTGGTCTTTGCGAGTTTCCCGAACTCGTTCAGATATTGTTCCGCGATACGCAGGTTTACTGCGTTGATTCCGCCTTTTTCATTTATCGCAGAGGCAATCTCCCTGATCCCGTTTGCCGTTGCCTCGGCAACTTTCAGAATTTCGATGGCCCGGCCTTCGGCCTCGTTTATCCGTTTCTGCTTTTCGCCCTCGGACTGGGCAATCGCCTGTTGTTTTTCGCCTTCGGCTCGGTTGATCTTTGCCTGCCTGTCACCTTCCGACTCAGCAATAGTTGCTCGCTTTTCCCGCGTAGCCCTCATTTGCTTTTCCATCGCGTCTTTAATGCTCTGGGGCGGCAGGATATTCTTTACCTCATATCGCGTTACCTTAACTCCCCACGGGTCTGAGGCCTTATCCACGGCATCAACAATCGCGCTATTTACCGTCTCTCTTTCCTCGAAAGTCTTGTCCAGCTCGAGCTTACCCATTACACTTCTCATGGTCGTCTGGGCCAATTGCGCGGATGCGAACTGATAGTTGTTTATTCCATACGAGGCTTTCTTGGGATCGACAACCTGCATATACAGGATGCCGTCAACTTCGACTGCAATATTGTCCTTCGTAATACACTGTTGTGGCGCAACGTCCACAGCCTGCTCTTTTAACGTGTGTTTATACGAAACCCTGTCAAAAAACGGTGTTAGTATGTGGAATCCCGCCTCAAGCGTTTTCGAATACTTGCCGAGCCGTTCGACGATGTATGCCTGTTTCTGCGGCACTATCCTTATGGTCTTGAAGAAAATGATCAACGCGAAGAGAAGTATTCCTACAAGAATGATTGTTAAAACAGATCCTGTCGGTAATGCTGCTAACATGGCTATCTCCTTTCGTAGTTAAATAGTTTGTATGCTGTTTTTAATTCTGACCGATAACCGGCCGTTAAATTCCGTCTTTTACACTGCTTTAACCTTCAGAGTCAGGTTGTCTTTTGCGATAATCTTGACAACGGTTCCCTCTGCGATTTCTTCATCCGCTTCAGCGATCCAGTTTGTGCCGTGAAGTTCGACTTTGCCGACGGCCTTCGGCGTGATTTTCGCTTTGACAACCACCCGTTCACCAATGAACTCATTAAGGTCTTCCGTCATGTCCTGTTTGGACTTGACATGCCCGATAAATATCCCCTTGAGCCATTTCCGAAGCAGCAGCAGTGACAGCACGGAAGCAATAATGAATATGATTAACTGGGCGTTTATTGAGCCGGTGACATAAGCGCTCAGAAGGCAGATAATCGCGACGATCCAGGCGCCTATGCCGAAGAAGGCGATAATCAGCCCCGGCATGATGAACTCAAGAACCAGCAGTACGAGTCCTACCAGGAACCATATCAACTCCGGCTTCAAAAAATCTTTAATCGCATCCATTTGGTCTCCTTTCGTAAGAACCATGAAAAACTGCAATTACTGACCTGAAAATTCACTCTACTACCACGGCCGTGCCGTAAGCTAAAATCTCCGATGCTCCTCCCATTACCATCTGCGTTGAAAAGCCCATATGCACAATAGCGTTAGCGCCGAGATTTTGAGCGTCTTCTATCATCCTGTCGATAGCCTGTTCGCGGGACTCAGCCATCATCTTTGTATAATCGGTTATTTCGCCGCCGATTATGTGCCTAATTATCGCCATGATGTCCCTGCCGATGTGACGGGCCCTGATCGTATTTCCCCGAACAAGCCCGAGGTGCTTTACAATCTTCTTGCCATGAATCGTATCCGTTGTGGACAAAAGCATCGCTTTATCTCCTTACATTCCTGTACCGGTCTTTACTCCAGAAATAAATTCTCTCCCGTAATACCGAGATAAACAATATCGCCAGCCCTACTATAAGTGCAAGCAGGCCGAGCTTCAAGAGCATCCCTGTCGTGGCATCCGTGATGATTTCCTCTATCAGCTTGAAACCGCCGTAGATTGCCAGAAGGATAGCAGCAACCGAAAATATTAACCACCCGATGCTGCGCTCGATACGGTTATAGACCCCGTTCCAGTAGTCCTGCCATATCCGATCCTCGGGTTCGACCAAAGTCACTTCGTCGGTTATCGCTTTGAGTTTCTGGAACTCTTTAAGCTCGCCGGCACATTCCGGGCACCCGGCCAAATGCTCTTCGAACCGATTTCTCTGCTCTTCGCTCAGTTCGTTGTCCAGGTAGCCCATTAACAGGTCTTTATAATCATGGCATGTCATGGATAAAACCTCCTTTTCCCGTGCCTAATAATTCTTCAAGTCTCTTGCGGGCGTAGTACAACCTGCTCGTCACGGTGCCCTTGTTGCAAAACAGGGCCTCGGCGATCTGGTCGTATGACATGTTTTTAAAGTGTCGCAATATAATCACCTCGCGATGTTTCTCGTCCAGCTTTCCGATTGCCTGCCAGACGTTGTCTTTTATCTCGTTTCTGCTCGCCACCTCCTCGGGCGAAAAGCAATCGTCCGTGGAGGCCACTTCGGGGCAGTCCTCCGAATTGAGAGAGCTGGCCCGCCGGTACCGTCGTTTTCTTAGATGGCTAATGCACAGGTTTTTCAGGATTTGATAGAACCAGGGAAAGAACTTCCGGCCGGGCTTAACGTCTTTGATATGCCGGTATGCTCGAACGAAGGCCTCTTGTGACAGGTCCATCGCATCTTCGCGATTGCCCACAAGACCTAATGCAATAAAATACGCGTCTTTCATATACTTGTTTACGAGAACTTCGAAAGCCTCTGACGAGCCCCGCTGGCAACGCTGCAAAACTATTGTTTCTTCCTGGCACACGCTCGTCACTCTCTTCGGCTCCAAAAGCAGAGTCTTTCGATTCAAACGCAGTTTCTTTACTTTGTTTCCACAACAATATACACTCAAGGCCCCATATTTCTTCAAATTATTTTATATTTTTTCGTCCTTTCCGGCCTTTTAATCTACCTTATATTGTGAATAAACCACATTGCGACCGGTCTCAAAATTGGGTGTGTATTCGGCGGGACAGAATAGAGACTTTAATAGTCAATAATATCGGATGTTATTGTGAAGAAGCCCAGCAGCTACAGCTATCTCAAAATTATCAATCGTGAAGAAAAAGTCACCGCAATCAAGTCAGGACAAATCTTACGGCAGGGCGTTTGCATGATGGCGCACCGAATCTCCGGCATCCGAATGTTGCTGCCGGATCGACCCGTTTCCGGCAAAACGCGGATTATTTTTCTTCAGGCTCGGCTAATTTATGGATCTGCACTTCGCGGACGCTGAATTGACCGGATTTGGAGGTGGGGTGCTTTTCGATGTATAGCCCGATTTTACCTTTTGCCGGCTCGATTCCCCGGACAGACCCGATTTCCTCGCCGTTCAGCCAGACCTGGACCTTGTCGCCATCGACCCTGGCCGAGATGGTGTTCCAGCTTTCACGGTCCACGAGGTCCTCGCGGATGTTGGTCAGGGCCAGTCCTTTATCCGGCAAAAGGACGCTGCCGGTAAAGGCCGGCGCCGAATCGAAAATCTCGATGCGCGGGCCGCTTTTGGATTCGGTGCCGCGCAGCCAGATGCCGGCGTGAACCGGCCACGTCACCCGGAACGTTATCGCCAGCAGGTAGTTCTCGTGTATCGCTTCGGTCCAGAGCGTGCTGGCTTTATCATTCGTGCCGGCGGTTCCAACGATCCGGCCGGATTGAACCTTCCAGTTAGCGGCAGCCGAAGTTTGCCAGCCCGCCAGGTCACGGCCGTTGAAGGCGGCGACCCACTCGGCCTGCTGCTCGTCGCCGGACTTTGTTTCGAGCGGTTTGCTGATATTGTGAGTGCCGTGACAGTCTGTGCAGACCGAATTATGCGCGACGGCCCGGCCGTTCGGGCGCATCCGGCCGGTCCATTTCTCGAAAAATTCTTCAACCGCTGCGGGATCCTTGTGGTCTTGGCGCCCGTAGACTTCACGGCCGTCGCCGGGCTTGTGACACGATGGATTCGAACACATCCTCTCGACCTCCGACCGGCCGAACAGAAGGTCGGGCTTGGTCATCAGCATCTCATCGTGCATGTGCTCGGTCGAGGAGCCGTGACATTCGTCACAGGTGACATCCATGTCCAGGTGGTCTGTAGTCAGCTCCTCGGTTTTCATATCCGGATGGCAAACGTAGCATTTGCTGTTTTCGTTCGGTTTTTCAGCCTGCGATTCTTCCGCCGAACAGATTGCCAGAACGCCGGCGAAACCTGCAACAACAATTATCGCCGCGATAAGATACGGATTTATTCGAATGTAAGAGCGCACTTTTCTCTCCTTGTATTGGACCGAAATTCAAGTGATTCGGTGGTCGACCGGAACCCACGACAGCAGAAAGTCATCCGTCTTTTATGTTCTGTATTCTGTGTCCTGTATTCTGCCTTAAACAACTTCCCAGTCGCGCAGCCATTCATATTCCTGCGGCAGATTTGCCCATTGCTGATCGGTGATTTCCGTCAGCCACTGCTTATCCGCAGCGGACATTCCGAGCGGACGGGTATAAGAAGCACGAGCGGCGTTTTCCGCTTCATAAGGCGTTGAGATTCCCGGCACCGCTGCCGTGATGGACGGATTGGCAAGAATACACTGGAGCGTCAGCCTCGCCATGTCGTTTTCTGTCTTACTGCCCACGCCCATGACGGGGAACTTGACTTTGCCGTAGCTTTCGAACAGGCTGCCGCCGAAGTAGGGCTTAATCGTAACGATTCCGACGTCCTGCTTAACAACCGTTTCGAAAATGCTCTGCGTCTGGTCGGAGCCGTGACCCGGATTGACCTCCTCGACGTTGCCGGCGACCGGGGAGCCGCTCTTGGCCTTGGTCTTCGAGCTGCACGGGAAGATTATCATCTCGAACTCCGGATACTTATTGAGCACGTGCTCGAGCCAGGGCCGGCAGTGACATGACATGCCGAGATGCCGTACCTTGCCTTCCTTTCTCAACTTCTGGAAGGTCTCGATCAGAGATTCCACTTCTTCGTCTGTATTGAGCTGATCGGTTCCGAGCTGGCCCGCCATCTTTGCCTGCGGCCGCCAGATATCGATATAATCGGTCTTCAGCAGGCGAAGGCACGTCTCGACGTTAAGGGTCTGAGCTTTTACGTTACAGCGATCGGACCCGCGCGGGCCGAGGTTATGAATATCGGCGCCGATGTGCATCTTGTCCCGGCGTCCTTTAATGGCTTCGCCGTAGCAGAGGCACTCGGCCGCGGTGGTAATATCGAGATAATTTATGCCGGAATCGATACAAGCGCTGACCACGTCCGTGCGGTTCTTAGCGACGTCCGAGGGCACTTCCTCGTTGGCGAAGCTGTCCCAGTACCGGCCGGCGTTGCGGTTCTTCCAGTGCCCGCCAAGGCTGACCTCGGAGATCATCAGGTTCGACTTGCCCATCCGGCGGTAGTTCATCTTTTCGTGAAAGTTCATAATCTTCGATGTATTTACGGGTTCTGCGGCCTGCGTATTGCCTGCCAGCGCCCCGGCGATGGTCCCCGCAGCCACTACGGACGTGTTCCGCATGAAATCTCTTCGTGAAAGTTCATCGTTCTTCATTGGTCTTCTCCTAATCGATTCGAACTGGTTTTGGCTGTCATATTCTGAAACGAGCCTGCGTTTAATCCGGCAAGCCGCTCTTAAACTCTATTCGAAATTAAACTTCAGATATGATTTCACAATCGAGGCCAAATGTCAAATACTTTTTCGAATCGATTGCCGTTATAAAAAACAGACGAAAACAGCAAGCAATCTTAAAACATGCAATTTATTAGAGCTTTCCTACAGAGCATACTGCACGCCTTTAATTCGCCTTGAGGGAGTGTTTACGCATAAGAAACGCCAATCTCCCCGCACACCTTTAATTTCCTTCTATACCAACTCTTCCAAATATCAACTCCCCGATATACATGCTGACCCATATACCAACAGACCCAAATTCCCCCTCCCAATCCTTCCGATTACTACAATGCTCGTAGTCCTTTTGACTAATCGAAAGGACTACGAGCATGTCAAGCAAATAAGTGTCGGGGTGACTGTCGGAAGGGCGGGAAACTGCGTTGAGTACCGTGGCGCCGGGGTTGGTCTGCGTACGGATTACCAGGGGTCTAAATATCAGCGGTCTAAATTTTGGCTCTCTGCAAGACTGCAACAAATTCGAGAATCAAGGCCGCTTTGCCCCTGACGCCGACCTTGCGAAACATGTTACCCAGATGGGCACGGACGGTATTATATGCAATGTGCAGCTTGTGCCGGATCTGCTCGTTATCGAGGCCCTGGCATACCAGTTTCGCGACTTGAACTTCTCTCGGCGTCAAATGCCAGCATTTACTAAGATAGTCCCATTGTTTAGCCTTCAAAACCATAGCTCGTCTCCCTCAATGCTCAAAAACCTATACCTATTAACTATACCTAAGACCTGTACCGAAAATCCATACCTAATACTTATACCTCGCATATACATGGTCTAACGACTCCACGAAGCTCGTAGTCCTTTTGATTAGTCAAAAGGACTACGAGCATTATACTGCAGAAGGATTTAATAGCAAGCTTTTCTTATCTAAAAAAATACATGTCATCCGGTATGGGCGTGGCGGCGGGGGAGGTAAAAGCGCCGATGGGCATGTGTCAACCGAAACATAGGTAACAGAATGTACCGACTACATAGGTAACAC
>CAYTNN010000037.1:0-27272 GCA_964439135.1 uncultured Pirellulales bacterium | reverse complement strand
TTGAAATTCGCATGGCAGAATGTTATCCCGTTCATGGGGCTTGGCACTATGTTCATAATTTTACGGAAGTTGGCCGCACTCGTACAAATGCGGGCGATATTTCCCAGAGGTGAAATCGGCGGATCATCCGGATGTAGTGCCATCTTAACTTTGCACTTGTCGGCCACGGGGATAACTTCTTTCAGGAAATACTCCAGATTTTCCCATACCTGCTCTTCGCTTATCGGATCATCGCTTCGGCGCCGGCGGGATCGCCTGTTATCGGTATTATCCGGATTATTAAAAGACTCAAGATCAAATTCGCTCGTTACGGCACCGCCTCGTTCGGGTAATCTGCTGTTGGTGCGTGTCCAGCCGATGCCGACCATCCAGTTGTAGCAAATCATGTCAAGGCCGACCTGGCTCATAGCCTGTATTGCCGTCTTAAAGTCCTCTATACCTTCGTCACGTCCATCGGCCCCTAATTTAATTCTCCAATGGTTGATAGGTGGGCCTTCGAAGCCGGCGATTTTGATCCCGATTTGCTCATATCGTGCTTTCTGCCCGGCCAATTGTTCGGCGTATTGCTCGACAGTCCCGCCCCTTCTCAGACCTCTGGCGCCGGTTATCACGTGGGTGACTCCCATTTGCAGGCCTAAAGTCTGCAAGTCTCCCCGGCCCGACATAAGGGCGAGCTTGATTCGGTTTTTTCTTTCTCCCGCGGATGAGCCCGGCTGCGCGCCCAATGCGGAAATGCTCGACGACGTTGATATTGTGCCCGCACCGGCGATTGCCGCCAATGTACCTTTCATCCAGTCCCGGCGTGTAAGTTTCGACATAATATATTCTCCTACGGCTTCGGCGTTAAATAATTGAATCGATCATTAATATAGTCCGGAATTTCCAACTCGGTGATAGAGCATTCTGCTGCTCGTAGCGAAAACTTGTCACATATCGCGCCAATAGAAACACAGGCTTGCCAGGACAACGGCCGCTATGGTCGGCAGCCCGTATCCAAAAGTCACGCGGAACAAAGAGAAGTCGTCGAATTTTTCACCCTCGAAGAAATCGGGCTTGCTCGCCTTTGGCTTAGGCTGGACATTGGAAAAGACGCTGAAAAAGTTGGATACCTGATCGGTAAAAGCATCGGCATCCTGTACGTTGGCATTGTCCTTCGCCTCGTTATCAGTCTCATGCCAGGATCGGCGAAGTTGTGTTGATATCGCCCGGTTCAAACTGATCGGTGAGAACTCCTCTAATGAGAAGACGCTCAAAATCAGGCCGATCGGGTACCAGACGAAGATAAGCACTACCACCGCCAACAGCGGCTTTCGCAGCAGTGTCCCGGTGAGAAATCCCAGCGACACGAGGAAAGTCAGTACGAGCCCGACCACAAACAGAGCGGTGACAATTCCATAGACAGTCACTGTGTCCTCCGGCACAGGGCGTTTTGCCAGAATTACGAGCACTATCGCCGGGACTATTACAACCAGGTAGACACTCAACACAAGCACGACCCGCGCCGACCAGGTGGCCAGCAGGTATTCAAAGCGGCTCACAGGCCGGCTCAAGATACCGTCGGCCAGCGTTTCGGTTCGCGACCCCGATACCGGGGTGACTCCGAGCACCACAACAACAAAAAACCAGGGGAACACCAGGTACGGAAACAAGAGTGACGCGATCAGCGTGCCGTCCTGGAAGTTGGCCCAGTTCGCGCCGACCAGCAGTAAAGTCAACAGCACAGTGGCCCCCAGCCAGAGACGGACCAGCCGGCTGGACCACAAGGTTTTCATATCATGCTGGAGAATCGCCATGTAGGGCATCATCCGTGTGCCGATCTTCGAAGTTTTAGCGATGGAATCCATGGGCTTCGTCCTCTTGCAGCAATTGGAGATAAGCGTTCTCGGTCGCGTTCTGGCCGGAATGTATTGCCTGGAGCGAAAGATTGCTCGCGTCGACAAGTTTAAGGACATCGGCCAGCGAGCGGGAGCGACTGCGACCATCGGCAATTCGCACAAGCAATGCCTGGCTGTTGTCCACCGTTGCGTCAATGCCTTCCAGGTTAGCTGCATCGCGGGCCAGTCGCCGGACATCTTCCGCTTCGCCTTCCAGCTCCAGGGTGAAATCGTGTTGGCGAAGACGCAGCTTCATATCCTGCATCGAGCCGGCATAAATCATGCGCCCTTCGTGCATCACGCCCAGGTGGTCGCAGATCTGATCAATGTCACTTAGGATATGTGTGGCGACGACAACGGTTTTTGTCTTTCGAAGTTCGCGGATGAGCTCCAGCGTGAATCGCCGGGCGGATGGATCCAGACCCGCGGTGGGCTCGTCCCAGAGCAGTAGCGGTGGATCGGCCACAAGTGAGGCGGCAATTCCCAGGCGAGTGCACATCCCGGTAGAAAATGTCTGGATCTGCTGATCGGTAGCCCCGAGCAGTCCCACGGCGCGAAGCAAGGCGGATATTCGCGGCTTGCGAACTTCACTTGGCAGCCGAGACAACCTGCCAAGAAGGTCCAGGTATTCGATGGGCCGCAGGTTGCCTGGTAATTTCGGATTTGTGGGAAGATAGCCGATCTGAGAACGGACAGAAACCGCATTGGGCCCGCATGACTTTCCGAAAACCTGTGCCTGGCCCGCAGTGGGACGCTGCAATCCCAACAAAAGACGCAGTGTTGTCGTCTTGCCCGCACCGTTGGGGCCTAATAATCCGAAGACAGAACCACACGGCACTTCCAGATTCATGTCGTTGACCGCAATTAGCCGTTGATTGTAAATCTTCGTCAAATGCTCTGTGCGAATCGCCAGTTCCATTCAAAGTTCCTCACCCGCACCTGGACGCGGGGACATGTCATTATCTTCGCATATCAATCATACATACATTTTTCAGTTTTTGAGCGGTTCCAGGCAAACTCGCTCTGGATATCATTATTGTAAGGACTTATTCGGTACGATCAAGCTATTCTTGACCCGGAATCTCAGATGAATCATAAGTGTGTTAGTCATCTCGTTATATGGTTTGCTGATTGTCCATGAATCTGTTATTATGGAGTCTATCCGGTCAACAAAATACCTCGTGCTCTTTTATCCGGGATTTTACATATACACTTCACTGAAACACTCCTGCAAGATTCGAGTCTCATAGTACCGTAATTTCATCTCAATTTCTAAAATATTCCGGCTGGTTCAACATGCCGGGCCGCAAAAAAGCCAGGCACTTGCGTTAATGCCCGGTTGTTACCTGTTATGTTGAACTCTACCGAGTAATGAGCAGGTGTTCCTACGTAAAAAATAAATTTTCTAAAATCATGATGGGCGCTTACTTCTTTGTGCTGGCTAATTTCTTGCGAAAAGCCTCGGATTCTCAGTTGTTGATGAAATCTTCCTGGCGCTTGTTCAAAGTTCGGGTCGCGTTACATTGAATAGTTCCCCCCTGATGGTTGCTTAGCCTCGGATGAAAATATATGCACCTGGTTTAACGGGACGTCTGAATTCGTAGTCACTTCTATTCAGTTTGATATGTCCCTTTTCGGGCGTTTCCATCTCAGGAGATCCGACGGTCAGTCCATAGTATTCCCTGAAAAAGGACCAGATGATTTCTACGCTTGGTCCATTTTGGGAGGCAGTATTGACGATATAAATGAACTTGGGATTAAGATTAACCAGACACTCTGGCATATCCATGCCGAAGCCATCTTCAGAACTGTAATGTTGTCCTGCATGCTTTGCTCCGTCGTTTGCCAGCCATGTCTGGATGGCATCAATCTCTGCTTCTTGCAGAACCCACTGCTCGAAGCCTTTCAGGAAGGCGAGAGATGGAGACAGAGGGGGAGGAATATATAAGAAAGCACAGATTACAATGACAGGACCAAGGAATAACAATGCAAGCATAAACAAAATCTGACGAATATTGCTATGTTTGAGCACAAGACTAATCAGTCTAATCAATGCAAGAATTGAAGCAGGTATAGCGATGGATATCAAAAGAAGGCGTAATATTAAAGAAAGATGGAAACAATGGGTAACGCAATAGTGAACGTCATTCCGTGTGCCGGCTGTGTACTCAAATCGGCGAATGAGAATGGAGCCTCCAATTGCCAGGACTGAAAGAACGATAATGAGAATGATACAAGCTTTACTCGGAATTTGCCTTTTACGCTTCACAGAAACTCTCCTGCACGCATAAATCTCAATAATATCACATTCTCATTGAGATTATAACGATTTTCTGGCAGTCATACAGAGTTCTATGACTGGGATTTACTTTTTTGTGCTCGCTAATATTTTGCGGAAGGCCTCGGATTCCCAGTTGTTGATGAAATCCTCCTGACGTTTGTTCAAAGTGAGAATCCCGCCCATTCTATAAGCATTGGTTCGAATGAAAATCGAGTACAGGACAATGTCTCGAACGGTTGGGGCAATCTTTTCGGTCCCGGCGACAAAAAGGCCGACGTCTTTTACAAGAAACGCCACGGCAGGTTTTTTGCCTTTTTGTATCTGTTGTTTAAGGCGGCCGGCAATACTTCGCGAGTCGCATTTATCAACCCACATCGCAGCACCGTTGGCATAAACCAGCTCATCGGGTGTTAAAGAGCCGGAGAGCATTTTTTTTGCGTTTTTATGATTTAAGAAATCGGCGATAGCATCGTTGTAATAATACCATATCTGTTGGTGCTTTCTTAAGGCTTTCGAACATGCCCGCTCGATGCAGAGCTTATAGTCGCTGATTATCTGCTGTTCGATGGATTTTGTGCTTCCTGTTTTCGGCTGTCTTAGAGGATCATTGCAGCGTTTTATGACCCTGCGGACGAGCCGAAGGGCGCCGTCGGCGGTTTTTGCCGTAATGAAAAGTCCATGCTTGTGCAGAAAAAGGATCGCGGGGCTTTTGCCGAACCGCTGTTGGTAATCCTCGACCAACTTGGCGATTTTCCTGGCCAGCATAAAACCCGGATCGGTATAAGGAACCCAGAGCGGCGGTAGTTTTTCATCCTTGAACAGTTTTTCGAGCCTGGCCCACCCGTTTTTCGCGTTGTGGTAAGCTCCCGCCGCACTCGGATGCAGGTGAATCACGCATTTGTCCAGCCAGGCGTGCAAATGTGCCTCCACAGACGGCCGGGCTGCTGTTTTGACTTTGTCGTCACACGCATGCAAGAGCCGGTTTACTACTTCCGGCTCCCTGTGTTGTGGGTCCATTTTTGCTAAGCTTTTATCTAATACGACTGAGCGGGCCAAATCGATCCGGAGCCGGCGCCAGCCCTGCTTTGCGTTCATGTCTTTTAAAGCCGTGCCGCTGGCCTTGATATACATATATTTGCCGTCTTCGGTTTTTACGGATGTATTGCCGCCTCCGCCCTGAACGAGCGTCGGATCTCCTCCCGTTTCGTTCGATATTCTTATCAAATCCGCCAATGCCTTATTCATTATCGCATACTCCTTTATCGTTCATTTAACAGTCAAAAATTCAAAGTGACTAAAGTGCCTAAAGTTAAGAGCGGCGCTGCCCCACTTTAGCTCACTTTAGGCACTTGCAACTTTAGTTCACTCGTAATTATCTTGGCGTGGCATCCGGCAAGCCGCCGTCGACAGGTATCGTAATACCCGTCGTCGGTGCCTGGCGTGTTGCAAAGAACAGCACGGCATTAGAAACATGCCGGCCCGTAATTTTAGCTTTCAGCAAATTCCTGTTTTGGTAATACTCCTGCAAACCTTTCTCATCGAGTCCCCGCGCCCGCATTCGGTCCGGCCCGACTTCGGCCCATAGCCCTGATTTGTATTTGCCCTCGGAGAACACTCCGTCCGGCGCAACCATGTTTACGCGAACGCCGTATTGTGCCAGCTCAAGACTGGCAATACGCCCCAACTGGTGGGCGGCCGCTTTTGTGGCGCTGTAAGCACCGAAGCCGGCGCCGGGGCTGGGAACGTTCTTCGTCGATACGATAATAACGTCACCCCCGGTGCCCTGAAGGATAAAGTGCCGGGCGATTTCACGAAGCGTCAGAAAAGTGCCTTCGATGTTTACTTTTTCGAGCCTGCGGAAGTCATCGAGGTCTATATCTTTCAAAAATGAAACCAGCGGGATGCCGGCATTTACAACCACAATATCAATTCCGCCCCAGGCCAGAGAAACATTTTCAAGGCCGCCGGCAACAGACTCTTCATCAGTGACGTCGATTGGAATTCCTATCACGCGGTCGCCGGCCATTTGCTTAAGATCCGCCGTGAAGCTATCAAGCTTTTTGCCCGGAAGATCGGTAGCTGCCAGGTGGCAGCCCTTTTCCAGCAGCCCACAGCAAATGCCGTAACCGATTGCTCCGGCGGCACCGGTTGCCAACGCGACCTTGTTGCGAAGAGGTAAATCAGAATTGTCATCCTTTCGCTCGACGTAAAGTATCCCAAGTTCACGAAGGCATACGATTTCAGGTTTACAGCCGTGCCGCTGTGAATAGTCTGAAATCGTGTCGCTCAATTGTTTTCGGAGAGTTTCCGGCTCGGCGTTATAGTCCACATCACTTAAGAAAAGCGGTGGATTCTTGCCCTTTGTTAAAGGTGCGGGGTATCGCTGAGCTTCGGCATTTTTTTCAGATCCGACGAAATCAACAGCTTCTTTACTCGTCAGAGACTTCAAGATAACTGGGTTGTAGGGTATGTCCTGGTTACCTGTCCGCTCAGCAAGAAGCCCGCGAATAATCGTTGCTATTTTAGCTAAATTAGTCATCGTTATTTCCTGGCGGCATCATTTACGGCACTTATCATAAACTTTGCGTTTTCCAGCGGTGTTTTGCCATCGAAGACCGCGCTTCCTGTAACTATGATATCGGTATCCATTCGAGCGACTTCTGCTATGTTATCGCGAGTGATTCCACCGTCAACACCTACAAGAATATCTTTCTTTGCCTCGCGGAGCATTTGTCTTAATCGGCTGAGCCGTCCCTGCGTGGAAGCGATAAACTTCTGCCCGCCCCAGCCGGGATTGACCGCTAAGAGAAAAACCATTTCCAGCTCATCGATAAGCGGCGTAATAGTTTCAAGGGGCGTGCCGGGATTCAGAGCGATGCCGCGCAGGATTCCTCTGTTCGGGTCGTTGGCATTGGTGAATTGTCCCAGCTTTTGCAAAACGCGGTGTATGTGCCGGCAGGACTCAACGTGGACCGTAATCATATCGGCGCCGGCGGCGACATAACTTTCAAGCTTATCGAGAGGGTTTTCTATCATCAGGTGCACGTCTTTTAGCAGGGGAGTTTTTAAAGCCTTGATAAAGCCGGGTCCGACAGTCATCATCGGGCAAAAGCAGCCGTCCATAACATCAACGTGCAGCAGTTTGACGCCTGCCGTGTCCATGAGTTCTAACTCTGAGCCGAGTGACATTAAATCCGCGGTAAGGATTCCCACGCTAATAAGCGGGGATGCCTGGCGAATCTGCTCTAAGAGAGGTTTATCCGGCATTTTCAATTACAACCCTTCTGCTTAAGTGTGTTTTCTTCATTCTAAAAGCTGCCCAAATCTTGATTTCATCCACTCAAGGACCTCCTGTGCCGCTTGTCTTGCTTCAGTAGCATCGTCGATCTTCAACGTCAATTCATCTCCGGGATAACGAACCTCTACAGCGTAAGGATTAAGCAAAGCAATCGCCTCTCGCAACGATTCGGCAAGGGCGTCATATTCAACAACTTTGTCTAAGATAACAAACAAGTTATGTGTAATCGGATATTCGCAGGCATGCGCGACAAGAAAACCTTTGAGTAGTTTTTCGGCAGCCTGCTGGCAATGAAAACAGACCGTGTCATAAGGAACTTTATCAGCGATAAGATTATTGTCGGCATTTAATAAATCACTTTTTGCCTTATCGAACCATCGCCTGGCATATTCAAGCTTTTTATCCATACAGCTTTTTCCCTTCCCGCAGTACGGTGGAGATGAATGAAAGCTCGAACTGGCTCTCTTTTTCAACTTCTTTGGGAGTATAAACCAGAATGTCCATCGGAAAAGGATATGGCTTGAACATGAGGTGCAGTTGGCGGCTTCTTTTGTATCTTGGCAAATTACTTTCAGCAATCACCAGCAAATCAACATCGCTATGTTTTCCGGGTTGGTTTCGGGCGTATGAGCCGAAAAGAATCACTGCCTTAGCATTGATTTGTTTCCCAATTTTTCCGGCAACATTTTCAATTTCATTGAAACTTACCATAGCTCGATGATAATTGCCCTTATATATTATTGCAATAATTTTTCTGTGTGGTTAATAGCTCTCTTCGTTTTTAAGAGTTTCGTACATCTCAAGGGCGTCGGCCGGTTTCAAATTTTCATGGACGACCTTGTGAACCGTCTGCATCATCGCTTTGGGCGCATCTGCCTGGAAGATATTTCGCCCCATATCCACGCCCGATGCTCCTCCCTGTATTGCATTGTAAGCCATTGTTAGGGCATCGAGCACGGGAATTTTTTTGCCGCCGGCCATCACAATCGGAACGGGACAGGAAGCTGTTATCGTTTCAAAGCCTTCCGGCACGTAATACGTTTTGATAATCTGTGCGCCAAGCTCGGCACACATTCGGCAGGCCAGGCGAAAATATCTTACGTCTCGCACCATGTCTTTGCCGACTGCCGTGACCGCCATCGTGGGAATGCCGTACCGAAGCCCCATATCCACCAGCCTTGTCATATTATGCACCGAGCGGGTCTCGAACTCGCCGCCAATAAAGACCTGCAAAGTAATCGCCGCGACGTTCATACGAATCGCATCTTCGATATCGACGGCTAATTCCTCATTAGAAAGTTCCTTGAGAATGCTCGGGCCGCCGCTGCACCGCATCACGATTGGTTTGGTCAGCGAAGGCGGTACGGTGCTTCGCAGAATTCCACGAGTGAGCATTATAGCGTCGGCATAGTACATTAGCGGCACGATAGTCAGGTCGATTCGCTCAAGCCCCGTC
Source organism: uncultured Pirellulales bacterium (assembly GCA_964439135.1). Taxonomy (GTDB): domain Bacteria; phylum Planctomycetota; class Phycisphaerae; order Sedimentisphaerales; family Anaerobacaceae; genus JAFGPJ01. The sequence goes on along the minus strand of CAYTNN010000037.1, from coordinate 18,363 downwards.
GTTGGACCTTGAAAATAGCCGTGATCGATTGCAAACATTACCGTTCGGCCCGAATCGGGATTGAATATCCTTGAGAGCCGATTCTTCATCCCCCAGTCAAGAGAGCCCGACCCTTTGAGGAAAAAGCCCGGTGTCTTCATGGGAGTATCTTCGTAAAACTTCTTCGCTTCTTTTACTGCATCAGTATCAGCCATGATTCAGTCCTTTCCTTCATTTAAGCTGTTTCTTGCTTCTCTTCTCCGTTGTCTTTCCACATCAATGGAGTCGCGGCGACGAACCAGACGATAGTAGCGAGCAGCATGAGCCACTTGACCGTGTTCAGCTCCATTCGGCCTGTAAGGAAAATAATCGAGGGCAGTGTCAAACCGATTAGTGCCAGCAGTGAGACTATTTGCAAAATAGTACGCATAATAATTTCTCCTTTTATACCGCTACGCGGGGCGGATCTTTTTCTGATAGAACTTGCTCAGTATGATATACAATATGGCCGCGACGAACCAGCCGGGCAGGGAGACAAAGAAAATCTGCAAGCCTGCGAATTTTACCAATATCCATGCTGTTGCCAGTGTCACGAACCAGGCCAGGCCGGCCGCCCAGTTGAAGCTCTTGCCGCTCAGCTCGGCATAGTAACTTTGCAGGCCGAACTTGCGGATAAGCCAGAAGTCCACGAAAATCACCGCGCCCATCGGCATTAGAACCAGGCCGTACAGTGCGACAAAACCCAGCAGCTTCATCGCAATAGCCGGGAACATCCCCGAGATTGTCGCAATAGCGCCGGTAATCAATGTCACCTTGAAGCGGGACGATTTCGGCGAGAGAGCCTGGAATGCGAGCCCCGCGCGATAGATGGTCGGGTTGGCGGTAGTCCAGCCGGCGATAATAACGCATAGTAAACCGGCGATTCCCGCGGCACGAAACGCCAGCGGACCCGGCAGCACATCTATGTCGGCAGGGTCGAGGTGCAATTGGTAGGCGTAAAGGATCGAAGCGCTGATCCACGCCATGAAGTGTCCCACGTACATGCCCGCTCCGCTGGCGACGCCGTACCACGACTTTTTCGCGAATCGAAATACGGACAAATCGCTCATGCCGATGTGCATGGCCATATTGCAAAACCACGCGAAGAACATGACGTGCCAGAAGGTGAATTTGACCTGCCCTTCCTGAGGCGCCCTGCCTGTCCATATCTTGGTCGTGGCCAATTCCCAGAGATCGCCGATCGAGCTGATTTCGGTGCCTGTTGTCTGGATAAACTGCCTCAGGCCAACAAAGCCGAAGGCCAGAAACACCAGGACCATCCACGGGGCGGCCACGTTTGCAAACTTTGACACGGTTTGGTAGCCGTAGGCGGCGACAATGGCGATAAGCCCGCCGGCCACAGCAACGGCGAGGACCCAGCCGACGCTGTTGGGATACAGGTCGTTAAGGCCCGGCATTTTGAAATTGAACCAGACGCCGATTGCCGTTGCCGAGACTGTCACCATCGCCCCGGCGAGGAAGCAGAACATTACGCCATTAGCGAGGTTGTAAAGCGTCACGAGCTTGCGGCCGCAGATTTTTTCCAGTTGATAGTATAGCGTCAGGCGGCTTCGCGTGGCTATCGGCGCACAGAGGAACATCCAGCTAAGGACCGCAAGGGCGTTACCAAGGAGAAGGCCCATGATAAGGTCGTAAGCGCTGACTCCCGCGGCGACAAATAGCGGCCCGAGCATTAACTCCGTGCCGGCACAATGTTCGCCGGCGTACATTCCGATGAAACTCTTGAAGCCGAGCAGCGCACTCTTCGGCACCGGCTCGCGCTCGAACTCACTTCCCGCTTGTGTTTGCTGCGACTGCTGTTCCGTATCCATACCGTATCCCTTACTTTTTAACAGTGATAAGTATCGGTTCTACCCGCGTTTGCTGAGAACATCCTTTTCGTAGGCTCTGGTCTCATCCAGCCATGATTCGCCGGCCGGGGTCTCCATTTTCGTGCAATAGTAATCCCATACCGCTCCGAAGGGCAGCGTTTTTAGCTCTTCCTGCATCGCCAGGCGTCCGGTGTAATCGCCGTCAAGCTCCATTTTACGTAACATTTCCGAAGGTTCCAGCAGGGCGATTAAGAGGGCCTTTATCATGCACCGTGTCCCTATCACCCATGCCGCGATGCGGTTAATGCTGGCGTCGAAGAAATCCAGGCCGATGTGCACCCGTTCGAGATAATCGCCGCGAACGATCTCCTGCGCGATGGCGCGAAGCTCGTCCGAGAGAATTACCACGTGGTCGCTGTCCCACCGCACGCCCCTGCTGACGTGGAGCAGGATTTCATCGATAAAGGTCATTACCGATGATATCTTATCGGAGACGACCTCCGTCGGGTGAAAGTGTCCCGTGTCAAGGCAGAGCAGCGTTTTGTTTTCTATAGCATAAGCCAGGTAGAATTCATGCGAGCCGACAACGTAGCTTTCGGAACCGAGACCGAACAGCTTGCATTCGACGGCGTCGAGGAGCCTGCTGCGGCCTATCTTCTTGGCGAAGATTTCATTGAGCGATTTTTTCAGCCGTTCTCGTGGTCCTTTGCGGTCGGCGGGAATGTCCTTGGAACCGTCCGGTATCCACAGGTTCGTGACACAGGGCGTGCCCAACGCTTTTCCAATTGCAGCTCCGATATCCCGGCATATAGTTCCGTGCTCGACCCAGAACTTTCGTATTCCTTTATCGGCGCTGGACAGCGTAAAACCGCTGTCGGCTTTCGGATGCGAGAAAAACGTCCCGTTGAAATCCATGCCCATGCCGTTTGCTTTGGCCCAGTCGATCCAAGCCGTGAAGTGCTCCGGTTCAAGCTCGTTGCGGTCGGGTTTGCCCTTGGCTTCGGCGTACATTGCGTGCAGGTTCAGCCGATGCTTGCCCGGTATCAGGCTTAGTGCTTTGTCAATGTCGGCCCGCAATTCGTCGGGTGTCCGCGCCTTGCCTGGATACGCGCCGGTAGCCATTATTCCGCCCCCGCTGAGCCCCTCGTCGTTCTCGAATCCGCCCACATCGTCTCCCTGCCAGCAGTGCAGCGAGATGGCTATTTTGCTCAGCCGGTCCATCGCCTTGTCACTATCGACACCCAGCTCGGCGTAACGTTGCCGTGCCGCCTCATACGCTTTTTCGATATTCTTCAAACTACTCATCATGAATCCTTCAGGTATAGTTTTGTTTATAATTTGACACTCAAGAGACGTAATTTTCCAGAAGTTTTTTCTCCGCTTTTCTGGTCCAGAGTCCGTCGCTGAGGCACTCTGCAACTTCCGGCATTTTTTCGAATAGCTCTTGAAGAGTCACCAGCCCCAGTTCCCGGCAAGCCGGATAGACGATAATCTTGCCCGCAATCGAACGGTTTTCGACCGCCCTGATTCCATCGGTTGCTCCTTCGAGCCCGCTGATTGCAGCGACGCTAAGGTTAGTATCGAGCCGACCGGACTCGGCTTTTGAAAGCATGAGCTTCATATCGTCCAACGTCGAGCCGCTTGTACCGATGAAGTACAGCCGCTTTTCGATGTAAGAATCCATGTCGATTTCTCCGGTGACTGTTGCCGGTATGCCGGCGAAGATGTTTATCAGGCCCCGCTCGTCGGAATCTCGCACCGCGGCGGCGACCAAAGCGGGAATCGGAGCCATCAAAGCGGTGTAATCGAATGCCCCGGGCGACTCTTGCCTTGTCGGATTACACGTCTTGTATTGAACGCTGTTCTTTTCGGCCAGGGGTGCGGCGATTTTAGTCAACGCGGCCAATCTTTCATCGTCCACGTCGCTGCCGAATACGCTGACACCCTTGATGCCCTGGCAGATATTGCGGATTACGTGCATCATTCCCATCGGGCCGCCGGCGCCGATGACGTTTATTTTATCGCCGGGGCGAATTTCATCGGTCTTTGGAATGATTTCCATCGACTCGGCCGGGTTCGAGCCCGTAGTGCCGATGATTCTGATGCCGCCGTAATGAACTCTGCCGACCATGGTGACAACGTCCCTGCCGAATTTGCCGCCGCTAAGGACAATATTCATAAGGCCTTTCAGGGCGACTTTTGCAAATAATGTTTCAACAACCTCCGGCACGGAGCCGAAATAAATCACATCATCATAGCCGGCGTCGGCAAGATCAGCTACATTTACAGCTTTCTTGATCGGGACGGATAATCCTGCCGGTGGGGGTGACTTTGAAACCAAGGTGATGTTAGCCGGCTTGCCATAGCGGCTGAATAAATCTCCGAATGCGTTTTCGGGCACTTCCACATCCGCGACAACGAGCATATGCCCGCCCGTTTTCAAGCTTGTTCGCTCAGTGGAGGCGTAGGCGTCCTCGACGCACGCCCAGGGCTCCACGAGAGCTACAGCCGAACCTGATAGTTCCTCACTAACAGGTAGAAGCATGGAATCTCCTTCCGGCGACGTGATTATTCTTTTGTCCATCAGGACATATTCAGCAAGGGCCCCTTCGAAATTGTATCCGAGCGCGCCGTTGGAAGTTGCCGTGCGCACCCAGCGATAATCCGTCTGCACGAGAAATCGCTGGCCGGGCTTGAAATCTTCGACTCCGGGGCCGACCGCTTCGATTCGAACCACGGCCTCGTGGCCCGGCACTGTCGCTGCGTCACCGGGGACATAGCTGGGTATCTCTTTGAGAATATCCAGGTCGACGCCGGAGACTACCTCGCTTTTACGAACGTGTGATGAAAATTGCTTGAGCAGTTTGAGATCGGAAAAGCAAAGCCCGACCGCTTCGACCCGGCAGAGAAGCTGATGCCTGCCCGGCTTGGGGACTTCCTTGGATTTATTCAAGATAAGCTCATCCGGGCCGACTAATTGTACTGCATACTGCGTTTTAGGTAAGTCTGTCATAATAATTCTTTTCTCTCAGTCATTGCGAGCGTAGCGAAGCAATCTCAAATCGCAACGAATGAGATTGCCGCGGCCTGCTCTGCAGGCCTCGCAATGACGGGCACTATCAATTTTTAATCTTAGCTAATATGTTCTTAGGAGCTAAATCTTCGCTCAAGCCGCCAAGGCTGTCTTCATGCTCGGGTTGCAGCGAGTTTCCGAGCTGTTCGAAAAACATATTTTTGCCGGCGACGTTTTCGAAATTTTTCTTTGCCCACTGGCTGGTATATCCCAGGCCGCATTTCCTTTGTAGCACCGAATGGGCGTAAATTATTTGCGCACCTTTCAGGAACACAGGCGCCAAAGGTTCAAGCTCTTTGCTGGCGAAATCATCGACAAATTTCTGCCCCGGGCTATTCATCTCGGTGCCCTCCACAACGGGCAGATGCAGCTTCTCGGCCAATTGGACCACGTGGTAGAGGTTTTCCAATTTTACGCTGCTTGCCCCCGGCGTGTAATTACGGTCCGGAATGACATTGATCGCCGCGGCTCCGGTGCTCATCGCCACCTCAAGCAATTCCTCGATTGCTTTCTCGCCGGCGCTTGTTCCATCCAGCCATGTATGCACGGGGATACCGCCGGCCGCGAGGATGAAGCTGTTTGTATCGGCCATATGGGGAAAGGAGCCTTTGCCGGGCTGAACGTACCCAACGCCGCCGCGTTTCATCGTCTTAGCTCGAATCGCATTGAGTAAATCCCTGCTCTCGGGAAGCTGCGAGATTGTGATCTCCATACCTAATTTCTCAGACCAGAAATTTGCCAGCTCTTCAGGTCGGTCATAGATTTCCAGGGCTTTGCGGGCGTAGGCCGAGCACATATGACGTTCGGTCGCATTGCCCGATGGCGTTAGCGTAAGCAAATCCCGCTCATAGTCGAGCTCGACTGGACGAAGATGCCTGTTAACCCTTTCCATCAGGTCCCTATTTCTCCGTTGGGCGGTTTCCCGCAGTCCCGCGAGGAAGCTTTTCTGCTGCTCCGGGACATTCGCAGAAGGAAATCCCACGCCCATGTGATACGAAATGCCCGGCTCGCCGGGGGAATTGATCACCCTGTCTTCGAATTCCGGAACAAATACCCGCGTCTCAAGCCCGGCACAGCCCTTAAGACCGAGCAGCTTACAGGCATCCAGAAACTCATCGAGGGCATCCAGAACGTCGAAATCGACGACACCCGCGACGGCCAAACCGGCCTTGCGCGCCAGCCAGGCGAATTTGCTCGGCGAATAGCCGTACGTGTTGTAGGAGAAAAATGTATGGCAGTGAATGTTTACATCAGTGCCGGGCTCGGGCAACTTGATTTGCCCTGCTTCGACTTTCTCACATAGAGCCGACAGGGCGTTTTTTCTTTTGTCCGGGTTAAAATCATCCAGTTTTTGTTCGAGTTTTTCGATCAAAGCATGTTTCCTTTTTTACTTTTTGCTTTTCTCATACTGCTTTTGCCAGAGCGGGGTATCCTGCGGCTCGTATTCTTTTAGTTCGAATGAATTGCGGACGATCTGGCGGGCCTCGGCAAGCGTTTTTATCTGTCCTGTCGCTATGGCCTGCATCAGGATATTGCCGCTGGCAGTGGCCTCGATCGGGCCGGTGATAACTTTCCTGCCGAGTGCGTTGGCCGTAAACTGGCAGAGTAGCTCATTCTGGATGCCGCCGCCTACAATATGCAAAACTTCGATCTTGTGTCCGGCGACGTCTTCTACCGCCTCCATTGTCGAGCGATACTTTAGGGCAAGATTTTCCAGGATTGTTCTTATCATTTGCCCTTTGTCTTTGATCGGTTTCTGGCCTGTCTCTTTTAGGTAGTCATTAATTCTTTTCGGCATATCGCCCGGGGCAAGGAATCCGCTGTAATCGACATCGATCTGGCGGGCGAAGGGTTTGGCTTTTTCGGCCATGGCTGTCAGCTCGGCATAGGAAAGGTCGGTTCCTTCACGCTGCCACTGCCTTCTGCATTCCTGTGTGAGCCAGAGCCCCATGATATTCTTCAAAAGCCGAATCGTATTTTCGACCCCGCCTTCGTTTGTGAACTCATATTTGAAGGTCTTATCATTAATGATAGCCTGCGGTACTTCGACGCCCATAAGCGACCATGTTCCAGATGAGAGATATGCCCAGTTGGCGTCCCCGGCGGCCGGCACCGCGGCGACGGCCGAAGCCGTGTCGTGCGAGCCGATCGCGATTACGGGAACGGGCCCACAGAGAAGTTCCGTTCCAATTTGGGCGGTCAACTGGCTCACGACGGTCCCCGGCCTGATGATTTTCGGCATGATTTCAGCCGGCAAAGACAGAGCATCCAGAACTTCTTTCGACCATTTGCCGGTTCTCATATCCATAAATTGCGAGGTGCTCGCTAAGCTGTATTCGGCGAAAATCTTGCCGCAGAGCAAGTAGCTGAACAGATCCGCGATGAAAACCAGGTTCGTGGCTTTGGCCATGGCGACCGAATTTTTCAGTCGCATCGCGAGCAGTTGATAGACGCTGTTAAACTGCAAAAACTGCAAGCCGGTGTTTTCGTATATCTCGCGCTTGCTCATCAGCTTGAATGCTTTTTCCGTCATTCCATTGGTTTGGCTGTCGCGGTAGTGATAGGGATTTTCAATCAACTCGCCGTCGGCGTCCAGCATGCCGAAATCGACGCCCCAGCTATCTACGCCGATGCCCCAGACCTGGGCGCCCGCCGCCTTTGCCGCCTTGCCTATACCTGTTTTAATCTCGGATAACAGCTTCTTGAAATCCCATCGCAGCGAGCCATTCTCTTCGATGGGCCCGTTGCCGAAGCGATGTATTTCTTCGAGGATGACTTTATGAGATGAAACCGAACCGAGCATCACTCTGCCGCTTTCGGCGCCAAGATCTACCGCTATATATTTTTTCACTTCCGCCATCGTTAACTCCTTACTTCGAGCATGTAAGTACAAGAAAAGGAATTTATACTCCAGATTCTGCGTTTTTGCAAACTGAAAATCGAAGTGTACAAATAGTGAGAACGCAAGCGGATTCAATGAGTATTCGCCTGCTTTTTCAGATGGTTATTATTGACCTGCAGGAATTGATTAGTTTGGCTGGAAGCGTATTTTGGCCTCGCCGATGAGGTAGAAACTGCCTGTGATACAGATAAGGTCTTCCTTGCTGACGGCGCTTTTTGCAAGCAACAGTGCCTGGCCTAGGCTGGCGGCGGTCTGGCACATCTTGCCGCAGATCTCCGTGTACATCTCAGCCAAATCTTCCGGAGAGACGGCTTTAGGCGAGTTGCTGCGGGTAAAAATCACCTTGTCGGCTCCGTATTGCAGTTTTTCCAGCATTCCTCTGACGTCTTTGTCACTGTTACAGCCGAAGATGACAACCATCGAATCATACGGAATATTTTGCCCGATGGCGTGAATCAAAGCCTTAATGCTTGCAGCGTTGTGGGCCGCGTCGATCATAATTCTCGGGTCATCCCAAATCATTTCCATTCGGCCCGTCAATGAGACGCTATGAAGTCCCTCAGCCGCTTTTTTATTGTCTATCTTGTAGCCAATCGATTTGAGCTTATCCAGCATGGCCAGCGCCAGGCCACAGTTTATCGCCTGATGTTTGCCGTGCAGGGGCACCCGCAGATGCTCGAATTTACTCGTTGGCGTCGTCAGGCAGATTCTTGTATGCGGGCCGTGCTCCCGCGATGTCTCAAATCGAAGCGAAAAATCGATATCGCCGCCGGTTATGCTCAAAGGTGCTTCGACCGCAATAGCTCGTGATTTCAGGACCTGCATAGCCAATGGATCCTGCTGGACGGTGATAGCCGGCACGCCACGCTTAAAAATCCCCGCTTTCTCCTCGGCAATAAGGTCAATAGTGTTTCCGAGCAGTTGCGAGTGGTCGATACTCAAACTGGTTATACCGACGACGTCCGGCTGAATGACGTTAGTGCTGTCAAGTCTGCCGCCCAGGCCGGTTTCAACAATGGCAATATCAACGGACATATCGACAAAATGCATAAAAGCAAGGGCTGTCATGATCTCGAAGAAAGTGGGTGGATCGGTCTTTGACAGCTTCTCAACCGGGGCGTAAATACGGTTCAGCAAGTCACGCATTTGCTTCTCGCTGATCATTTCCGAATTGACTGTAATCCGCTCATGCAGGTGTACCACGTGAGGCGATGTATAAAGTCCGACGTTATAGCTGTTCGCCTCGAGCATCTTGGCCAGCATTGTGGCTGTAGAGCCTTTGCCTTTTGTGCCGCCTATATGAACTGTATGGATTTTTTTATGGGGATCGCCTAATAACGACAACAGGTTGTGCATCCTTTTCAGGTTGAACGTAGTTACGTTATAGCGCAGACGCTGCTGCTTTTCGTAGTCAGTCCTCTCATACAGATAGCCAATAGCCTTTTGGTAGCTTCTAAAAACCTTCTTACTCTGAACTTTGGCAACCTTGGAGGAGGATTTTCTCGTCCGTTTCTTTCCGGTTGTTTTCACTGATTTTGCCATGAAAGGTTTATTATAACGATCAGCAGGACATTAGTCAATTGCAGATTCAGAAAAATACATCGGCAATCAATGAATATTAGAGCGCAAGGCATTATATATAAAGTACTTATAAAATAGTTACTTTATTTCATTATCTTTAATAGGCCTTAAAAACATTAGCATAAATGAATATAATAGTAATATTACTTATGTCGTTGCGATTTATGCTCGAACGAACTAATGATAGATGCAGCTTTATTTCTGGTTAATTTTAACTTCTATAATATAATTGCCGGTGTGGACGAAGAAAGATCAGAAGGGGCAATTATTGTTGTAAAACAGACCATAACGTTCGCTCTGCAAAGCTTAAATCAGCTTCTTTGGCCCACAGTTTGCGTAAATTGTCGCCAAAATATTAGCGATACGGACAACAAGCTGTGTAAAAATTGCTGGGACAGGCTACTGACCTGCACGGGCGCCGATTACTGCCGGCGCTGCGGCCGGGACGTTGGCAGATTTGCTATGCTGGCGGGAACATGTCCCGACTGTCAGGGTAAAGAAGTGCGATTTGACAGCATCGCTCGGGCCGGAGTTTATGACCAGACCTTGCGGAAAATGATATTAGCTTTCAAGAACGGCGGGACGGAACTTGATTCGGTTCTGGGCTTTTTGGCAAATTCTGCTTTACAGGGAAGCGGTTTCTATAGTGAAATTGAACTTTTTGTACCTGTGCCGCTTCATTGGTCGAGGCGTTTGTTTCGCGGCTACAATCAATCACATGTCTTAGCCGGGAAACTAACACACGCTTCAGCTAAAATCAGCAAAGACCTCGTCCGAATCCGCAGAACCAGGGCCCAGCCGGCAATGACAAGTCCCGCTGCGCGAGCGAAAAATGTTGCCGGCGCGTTTGCCGTCCGCTATCGTCATGAATTTGCCAGCCGAAAAATTTGCCTTATTGATGACATTAAAACAACCGGGGCGACGTTAAATGAGTGTGCAAAAATGCTGAAAGAAGCCGGTGCATCGAAAGTTTTTGCCTTAGTTCTGGCCGTAGCAGGCCAAAAAAATTTCAGTTAATAAACTTCCAGGGGAACGATATCTTGAGAAATCAAAACAATAGCAGACTTGTGATTATGACAAAACAACCAATATTAGTAATGATAACGACTATATTCGTTGTGCTTATGGCATCGGGCGATGCAATCGGTGCAGACTGGCTGGTCAGACAGATCAAAGAGCCGGTCAAAATCGAAAAACGCTTCGAGGGCAGGGAAATTGTTCTGGGCAACTCTCTTATCAGCCGAACGTTTCACCTCAGGCCGAATGCAGCCACCGTCGCTTATGATAACCTGATGACCGGAGAATCCATCATCCGGGGCATTAAACCCGAAGCGATAGTCGAGCTTGATGGGCAAAAGTATGAAGTCGGAGGCTTGCAGGGCCAGGTTGAATACGCATATCTGCAGGCTGGGACGATTGATTCTTTGAGCGCTAATCCCGATGCCTTTGCGTTCAGTGACTTTGAACTCGGCGATATTAAGGAACGTTTTAGCTGGAATCGAAAGCGTTATTCGTCCCAGTCGGCCTGGCCGCCGGCCGGAAAATCACTGACGATGAATTTCGTCCCGCCGAGCAATAAGCTCAAAGGATTGACGCTGTCCGTCCAGTATGAAATGTACCAGGGCATTCCGCTGCTGGCAAAACGGCTGACCATACACAACGGCAGCGACAAACCGGTCAGGCTCAACACCTTTACCAGCGAGATTCTGGCAGCGGTGGAGTATGAGTCCCTGGTGGAAGAGCCCAATCAATGGGAGTATCCGAATCTTCACATCGAGAGCGATTACGAATTTCATGGGGACGATTCGAGAAATGCCAACGAAACGGCGTATTGGGTTGCCGATCCGCAGTACAGCACGCAGGTCAACTATAAGCGGAAGACGCCGGCAATGCTGGAGGTCCGGCCGCCCATCGGACCCGATATAATGATTGAGCAGGGCGGAACTTTCGAATCTTTTCGGACATATGAGCTGATCTACGACAGCACTGAGCGGGAACGCAAGGGCTTGTCGCTGCGGCGGATGTACCGTACCATCGCGCCGTGGAGCACGGAAAATCCAATTATCATGCATGTCCGTAACGCTGATCCGAAATCGGTCCGCCTGGCAATCGATCAGTGTGCCGAGGTCGGATTCGAGATGGTCATAATGACCTTCGGCAGCGGTTTTAATATGGAAAATGTCGAGCCGGATTATATGGCACAGATTAAGGAATTGGTAGATTACGCCCACGGCAAAAATATCGAGATTGGCGGCTATTCGCTCTTGGCCAGCCGAAGGATAAGCGACGAGCATGATGTTATTAATCCGGAAACGGGCAAAACCGGCGGGGCGATTTTCGGCAACTCGCCATGCCTGTGCAGCCGGTGGGGCAACGACTATTTCGAGCACATAACAACTTTTATCGAGCAGACCGGCCTGGACCTGCTCGAACATGATGGTTCTTATCCCGGCGACATGTGCGCCTCGACCAGCCATCCGGGCCATCAAGGCCTCAATGATTCGCAGTGGAAGCAGTGGAAAAAAATTACTAATTTCTACAAATGGTGTCGAGGCAGGGGGGTATATCTGAATGTCCCGGACTGGTATTTTCTAAACGGCTCGAACAAAAGTGCTATGGGCTACCGTGAGGTCAACTGGTCGCTGCCACGCGATAGGCAGATTATTCTTGGCCGGCAGAACATTTTCGACGGCACCTGGAAGAAAACGCCGAGCATGGGTTGGATGTTCGTCCCGCTGGTCCAGTATCATGGGGGTGGAGCAGCCGCTACGCTCGAACCGCTGTCCGAGCATCTCGACGCTTACGGTGCGCATCTTGCGCAGAACTTCGGCTCGGGCGTCCAGGCTTGCTATCGCGGGCCGCGTTTATACGACACCGACCGGACAAAAGCGATGGTTAAGAAGTGGGTGGACTTTTACAAGGAGTATCGCGACATACTCGATTCGGATATCATTCACGTGCGCCGGCCTGATGGACGCGATATAGACTGTATTTTACACATCAATCCGCAACTGAAGCACAAGGGCATGGCAATGGTCTATAATCCCCTGGGCCGAACGGTTAAAAAACAGTTGAAACTTCCGCTGTACTATACGGGACTGACCAAAACGGCAAATATCCGCCAGCAGCGGGGCAAAAGCAGAAAGTACGAGCTTGACCGGAAATATAATGTCGAGATCCCGGTCGATATAGCCCCGGGAAGCGTTACCTGGTTTATTGTAGAATAAAGCCGGATATCATCCCCGCTAAAGCCGGCGATTCGAAAGTCTTTGTATAACTTTCAACCGTCGCCGGATCCGATGTCAATTGAATGTAATAGCCGCCCGAGTTTTGCTTATCTACAGTATTTCGTGCTTAATTATGGCACGGTAGATGCCGTTGATGCGCTTGCCTTCAACGATTGAGGGAGCATATTTATCGTTTCTCGGCTGGAGTCGCACTTTGTCTTTCGACTCGAAGAAAGCCCTCTTGAAAGTGGTCTCGTGCGGCATCGTGAAACGGATAAAGCAGTCATCGCCGCTTTTAACTTCCGTCGCGGGCGAGAAAATCACGATATCTCCTTCGCTAAATTTCGGCTCCATCGAGTCGCCGACCACGCGAACTGCAAAGGCGTTCGGATCGTGTACGTCCGGACAGCGGATATAGTCGTCGGCTATGCCCACGGGATAGTCCAGGTCGTTAAAATCTCTCGGATAGCCGGCCGAGACCTTGTTGATCACCGGGACCAATCGGCCTGCCGACAAAGGAACCCTGTCTTGCTTCATTCTTAACTTTTTCTTGGAAACAAGCTTGCCGAGCTTATTCGGGCTGACTTCCTTGTCAATTACGTTCTTGACAATCTGCCGCCATTTCTGAACCTCCGCCTCAGCGGTTTCATATTTCTGGCGAATATCCGAAGGCATCCTTTCGAGATGAGCAATGTGCAGCAGCAGGCCCGGCTCAAATTCAAGTACCTCTTCGAGCTTGTTCAGTAAGTCATCGCTCGGCGGATTTTTGACTTTACTGGTCTCAATTGTGGATAGATACGGTTTTGAAAACCCGATGCGATTGCTGACCTCGTCCAGCGTCAGCTTCATCTGTTCACGTCTTTCTCTAATTATTTGCCCAAGAGCCATGTCGAATCCTCAATCATTTATTAATTTGTTAATCAATCTCTATTAACTCGTAATTACTACTTCCGAGCCCGATACTTTCGCCGTGTGCGATCTGGCAACTTGTGTCAAGTTTAACATTGCCCAGCAATTCAGCCAGTTTTTTTTCACTTTTGTTTTCCACCAGATCCAGTGCCGCTTTATCAACGGCCACAGGGTCGGTCGAAGCGATTATGCCGATATCTTCGACTATTTTACGCATATTTGGTGTATCAAAACAATCACAATCTTTGGTGATTGACAATAAAAAATTAAAAAATGTTGCTTTTTTCTCTTTGCCTTTCAGTGCTCCCAAAGCGTGCTCGGCGATACTTTTCTGCAAAACTTCCGTTTCCTGGCCCCAGTTGCACGTTATGGCACCGAATCTGCAGAGCGCCATACATTCGGCGCAGCCGATGCATTTGTCCTGGTCGATGTGTGCCTTGACATCGTCAAGTGTAATCGCATCAGCCGGGCAATGATCGTAACATACGCCGCACCGAGTGCAGTCGTTGCTGATATTCAGCGTCAGGGCGGCGTGCTGAGTCATTTTACCTTTTTTACTCGCGCAGCCCATTCCCAGCGTTTTGAGCGTAGCTCCGAGTCCCGCGGCGACGTGGCCTGTAACATGGGCCACCGAGAGAATCGACTGGCTTCTTGTAATATCGTACGCTATAAAGACCTCTTTGTTAATCAGGCCGTTGATTTTCACAACAGTCTCGGCCGTCCCGGACAATCCGTCCGGCACGATAAACGGTATTCCTAATCCGTCCAGACTAAAACCGTGCTCTGTAGCCAAAATCGTATGGTCGATTGCATTATGCCTTCGGCCGACGTATAACGTTGTAGTGTCGGTCACAAACGGTTTTGTATTCAATTCGATCAGCTCATCCACCAATCCCTTGATATACGGAGCTTTTACGTACGTGTTGTTGCCGTCTTCACCGACGTGGACCTTGACAGCGGTGAAATCATTTTCGTTAAAACATTCTGCAAAGCCGCCGGCCTTAAACAGCCTGCGGGCCTTTTCAGAAATTACTTTCGGGCCGTCATCAACAGAAGCTTTTATAATATATACTTTAGAACCCATACAACATCCCTTGCGAGCAAACAGATCAACCTTCCATTTTACGACTATTCAGTTTGGTTTGAAACATACAAATTATAATATTTTTTCACAGGACTGCAAGCATAGCTCAAAAAAGTAAATGCTCGCACAATATTTTTACGCCGATACCTATAAGAACCAGCCCTCCGAGAGCTTCGATTCTGTTCTCGAAAAAATGCCCGAATCTCTTGCCGATCAGAACTCCAATATAGGATAATGCGAATGTTATCAGACCTATGATTATTACCGCCAGGGCGACAGAACTCGTGATAAGTGAAAGTGTAATGCCGATCGCCAAAGCGTCGATACTGGTAGCAACGGACAAAACCAGCAAAACAAAAATATTCGACGGATCGGGATTTTCTTCGGCGGATTTGATTTTAAACGACTCGTAAATCATTTTGCCGCCGACCGCCGCTAAAAGAGCGAAGGCGACCCAATGGTCATAATCTTGTATGTAATCCTTTAAGCTCAGCCCCGCCAGGGAACCTATCAACGGCATAAAAGCCTGGAAGGCACCGAAAAAAAGTGCCATTCGCAGAGCGTGCTTTACGTGAAGCTGCCTGTAGGTACCCCCGCTGACGATTGAGACCACAAAAGCATCCATTGCCAGCCCGACAGCTATGACTATGATTGTCATTAATTCCATAAAATGACTTAAAGCGGGCCTGTATCTACTCGGCTTTAATTATGCCCTTTTCGGTCAGGTTTTCCTTAATCTTCCGGCCGGGCTTGACGACTAAAAACTCGCTATCGTCCCAGGCGCCGTCTACGAACTTCTGCATAAGAACCGGGTCGCCCTTTAGCTCGTCGTAGTTCCATTTGAGATATTCGGCACAGCGTTTTGTATAATCCCTGCATTCATTTGAGTTGGCAAAACCCCAGTCGATATACGTTGCCCAATTGTACTGCTTCATCCACCCTTGTTCGGTTTCCATTAGATATTGAGCGTTATCGTCACCGTATTTTTCCTGATATTCCCTGAGCGTTTGTTCATAGCGTTCTTTGCCGGGCTGCTTACCGGATTCGATCCAGCCGGCGCTGTACCAGTAAACGCCGCGGTGGGAGTCGAAATATTCCTGATATTTGTCCTTCGAACCAAGCAGGAGCGTAACGCAGTCATGGCCCCGCGGTACAACAATCGGAATTTTCGCCGATAAGCCCACAATTCCGTTGCTGCAAAGGCCATAGCCGAGCAGCGAGGCATCGTAAGGGCGTCCCTGAATGTCGTGGGTATTATTCAGAGCTTTCTGTACTTCTTCGCGAAGCTTGTCGGGCTCATCGTGCAGGCCCTGCGGCATCAATACTACATCAATAACGTTCTTCGAGCGGGAGGCACAAAAATATGCCTCTTTCTGCATAACTTTACATAAAATAAATTGAAGTCTCATACGAAAGTTCTCCGCCGGTTTTATTGCCCGGGAAGGAATCGGTCCTTATGGATTGCATGTTTTGCAGGGTCTTTTCCCTGCCTTTATTGCTTCGTCTTTGCTCTTATAGGTTACGAGGTTTTCCTGCGAGATGTTCTGAGCCCAGCGACATTCCGGCTTGTGGAAAATATTACTGCTTTTAGACGCGATATATTTGTGTTCGCTTATCGCTGAATTCACATCTGTTTCGTCTTGTTTCTCCGGGATTTTTGACAAACCGGTTTCATTAATACCGGCATCCGATGTTTTTGTGCCGGTCGGTTTTGATGCTTTGTATATGTTGATAAAGCCTTCGACCTGCTCAAGCACCAAATCAGTGATTTTAGCAGGCATGTTTTCCGTCGCTACGACCTGCATTACCGGGGCCGACTTCCAGTTGTCGGCCTTGAAAACCGGATTTTGCTTGCCTTTCAGGCAAACAGCCCTTGCCAGAGCCGTCCGAATGTGGAATACGAACTGCCGCGAATCTTCGAGGCTGAGCGTGCTGACATAAATCCTCAACTCAGGGATAGTTAAAATATTATCTGCTGTGGGCGTGTCTAATTTTATTCCGGTCCGGCGTAACTTTTCTTTTACATTTGCTTCGAGCTGCTCCCAAAACGGCTTATCTTTGTCCTGTTTTGCGCCATATCGGAACACAACGACATTTAATTTATCAATCCCGGCGAAAGCCGGATGGGGCTGGTTGATTGACAAAGGTTTATCGCCGGACGGAGATTGCTCTGCCTGGCACGGAACCGCAGCGCAGAAACTCACGGCGGCGACAGCCAAAATGAGATAATACGTTTTGATTTTCATGTTTTCCTCTCTTCTACCGCAATTGAGCCCGGTGTCGTGACTTTAGCTCGATTCGTGTAAAGATGTAGCGGAAATTCCGGTTTTAGCTTGCACCTAATGCCTTGCCTACCGCATCCTTCATCTTCGCAAGACCGGTCTTCGCAACCGCCAGCGGATCCTGCTTCCAATAGGTTGGATTGAACAACTCCAGCGACAGGAATGCCCGGCTGCCGTTGGCGTGCAGATCCTGGATGATTTGCGTCAGCGGGGCTATGCCGTCCCCTGGATAGACACGGTCGCGGTCGCTTATCGTCTCTCTCGGCGGATTGGCAGGATAGTCATTCATGTGAAAGACCTGGATGGCGTGGGCGCTTAATTGTTTGAAGCCGTTGAAATCCGAACCGCCTTTGTAGATATGATAGACATCGGGCAGCAGGCAAGCTTTTGGGTGGCCGCTTTCAATCACCACGAACATCGATTGGCCTAATCGGTGCAGATTCTTTGAGGAACCCCATACTTCAACCTGCGGCACAACGCCTATCTGTTCGCCCAGCTCCAGCAGCGCACGATAACGCTCGGCGGCCTTCATCAGGTCGAGTCCCGCCTCGCGTGTGGCGCCGGCCGGAGGGGCCGCGATGCGCTTGCCGCCAATTTGGGCCAGCACATCCATGTCCCGCCTGGCTTGTTCGAGACCTTTGGCACGCTGGGCGTCGTCGTCCACAATCCATTGAAAAAAGGAAATGGCGCTCTCGACGGTCAGGCCCGAATCGCTGATTTTCCTGCGAATATCCTTTAGATTGCCGCCGTCCCTGACGTAACCGTGGATTTTCTCAACCCAGGGCTCGATCGCGTTATAGCCCGCCTGAGCGGTAATTTCGATCTCCTTTTCCAGGCTCAGCTTTTGTCCGCGAATCGTGCTGGTGTTGAAACAGTAGCGAAAGGGCACGTTTGATCCGGGGCCGGTTTTGCTCTGGTCTCCGGCTGCGATGACTTTGCTTCGGTTGGTCATGACGGTACCGATTGCAACACCGGTGCCTGCAATAAATCGACGGCGGGAAAGACTGTTTTCTTTCATAATAATCTCCTGCTTAATTACGCAATAAGCGCAAAGGCTTCGGTCACGTTCATCCCTTCTTCAATGCCGAGGGTTTTGGCGTTTGCGTTTGTTTTTGTGACCTTTCGGTTGCCAAATCGCTCCAGCGTTCCTATCGGGTTGTCCGGCGTGCTTTCCACTATCGCTGCGGCGACGCCGTATCCTTCACAGGCGTCGATGTCTATCGCGGGGCACGCTAAAAAACCCTTCGAGCCGGTCACCAGCAGGATATTAAATCCCGCCCATTTGGTCTGCACGCCTTCGACGAGGCCGTTTGGAGTCTGATATGTTTTCGTGTTAATTTCCATGATTAATTATTCCTTTATCATCCCGGGAAGGACGGGAATCTGCATTCAAAACGAATCAATCATACGGGCTTGCCGAGCTGTTCGGTAATTTCGGCCAGTTTCTCATCGAGC
>CAYTNN010000036.1:18361-27305 GCA_964439135.1 uncultured Pirellulales bacterium | reverse complement strand
AAAATGAGCTTAAGTATCTATATGAAAGGTGATTATGAAGAATTTTATGCTTTGAGGCGGCGAAAAAACAAACCCAATACAAAGCCAAACAAAGCCAATCTTAGTTAGCTCCCAGTTTTCTGGGGGTAGTGTTTCTCCGGCAAGGCTATTTGAAAAAACAAAGCCAATTTTCGAATGGGCAAATAGAGCTTAAGTATCTATGCGAAAGGTATTTATGAAGAATTTCACGCTTTGGGTCGGCGAAAAAACAAACCCAATTCAAAGCCAAACAAAGCCAATTTCGCACTCCCGCACTGACCAAAAGGGTTGGAAAAAAGAGAAAAATCACTCCGTGAACCTACTCATGCCGGATGTAGAAAAAAATGAAAATATTATATTTTCTTCTTTACGAGTTGATTTATTGTGCTATAATACTATTACACTATTGTTATAGCATATTAGTATTTTGTGATAATGAGTGAGAATTTGAAATGGTTGAATTTAAGCTAGATTTGAAAAGCGGCGTGCCCTTCCATCGCCAGATTGTTGACCAGATTCGCTACGGCATAGCCTCGGACCGTCTCATGCCCGGCGAGCAATTGCCGACGGTTCGATCATTAGCAGTGGATCTGCAGGTAAATCCCAACACCGTACGCAAGGCTTATTCGGAGCTGGAAATCCTTGGAATATTAGACACGCAGCAAGGCACCGGCACCTTTGTCAGTCACCAGCAGGTCGAGATCGGCGAAGACGAGAAGAAACGTATGCTGCGGCAAATCTGCGACGAACTCGTCGCTCGCGGCAACCAATACGGTTTTACTCTTAGAGAAATCGTTACTCATATGCAAAGGAGACTCGAAAATGGCTGAAAAAAGAGAAACCAATTTCACCCAGCAAAGCATCACTCGCGAGTACAAGGCAACGTCGCAGTTGGAAGCCGAAGCAGTATCCCTGAACTGGGTCGCCGCTCTCGCCGCTGCTGTCGTCGTGCTGGCCGGCGCCTGTCTTAACAGGCTCATCGAAGGCACCTGGCAGCAATGGAATATCTACATCATTATTGTCACCGCCCTGTTTGCGAATATCTGCTTTTTCGGCATCAAGATCGCCAACCAGTGGGAGCGTGCCATAGTCCTGCGGCTCGGCAAATTCCGTGGCCTTAAAGGTCCCGGCCCATTCTTTATCATCCCAATCATCGAAAGTGTCGTCCGGTCCGTCGATATGCGGATACGCTCGACCGACTTCAGCTCCGAGTCCACTCTTACAAAAGATACGGTTCCCGTCAACGTCGACGCCATCTGTTTCTGGATGGTTTGGGACGCCAAGAAAGCCATCCTTGAAGTCGAGAACTTCTACCTGGCCATCATACTTTCGGCCCAGACCGCACTGCGTGACATCATCGGGACCCACCAGCTATCAGAATTGCTCACCCACCGTGAAAAGCTCGGCAAGAGACTCCAGGAAATCCTCGACGAAAAAACCAATCCCTGGGGCATAACTGTACAGTCCGTGGAAATTCGTGACATCATTCTGCCCAAGGACCTCGAAGATGCCATGTCCAAGGAAGCCCAGGCCGAACGTGAACGTCACGCACGCGTCATCCTTGGAACTGCGGAAACAGAAATAGCCGAAAAATTCGTACAAGCCGCCAAGCAGTACGAATCGAATCCGGGGGCCATGCACCTTCGCGGTATGAACATGTTGTTCGAGGGGCTGAAAGAAAAAGGATCGATGATTATCGTCCCCAGCTCGGCATTGGAGACGATGAACCTGGGAGCGATAGGCGGGCTGGCCGCACTGAGCCAGGTAAAAAGCGATAGAGAACAGCGGGAAAACGAAGGCGCTTAAAAAAA
This sequence comes from uncultured Pirellulales bacterium, assembly GCA_964439135.1. Classification (GTDB taxonomy): domain Bacteria; phylum Planctomycetota; class Phycisphaerae; order Sedimentisphaerales; family Anaerobacaceae; genus JAFGPJ01. The sequence goes on along the minus strand of CAYTNN010000036.1, from coordinate 25,476 downwards.
GACATTACCTGCAGATTGACAGGCGGCATCAAGATACCTGCCGTACGCAGGAGCTATTTGCTTTTAATATCGTATGCGAACAGAAATCCTTCGCCGTCAATCATACCGGTCGTATATACGAATCCGCGTGCTACGGCCACGGATGAAAAACCTATGCCCAGACCCTCAACAGACCACAATTGTTTCGGCCCCGCTTCAGGCCATTTTTTCAAAAGCCCGGTCTCCGCCGATTTCCCATCCCGGTTGGGCCCTCTAAACTGGGGCCAATCGTAGGCAAGACATACACTGCCGGCCAGCAAAATGCTAATAAACAATACTATTATGGTCTTGATATTGTCCATAAGTAAAATCCTTCATACTATTCAGGCCAATATTCTCCAGGCAGCTTATTAGCTGGTCGCTTTGGCCAGACGGCGAGTAGTGACTGGCTGGTAATTGTACGAGCGTAATAGCCGGTTATCAAGCAACAACGCTTGCTCTGCAACCTCCGGTTCTGTAAAAAAGAAGCAAAATGTGAATCCTATAGTTGCTTTTCCGAGATATGATGTGCTATAATATCGTTTTTTAATGCTGTTGGCGGGGCAATTCCGGGATTTTTGCCCTCGAAAATTGATTTTACAGGAGATTCGAAGAATGGGTTTTGCTATTGATGATACTCGAAAGAAACCGGCCCCAAAGGTCAAAGACCTAATTAAAGATGGGATTGTTGGCCTTGATGATGTAACCGACTGGCTTCGGACGATTCACGAGATTCGTTTTTTCGAGGAGAAGGTGTTCGATCTTTTGGGCCAGAATATTATCAAAGGCGCTTCACATCTTTACGCCGGCGAGGAAGCGGTAGCCGTCGGTGCCATCGCCGCGATTGAGCGGGGGGATGTGATTGGCTCGACCCACCGAGGCCACGGCCACTGCGGAGCGATCGGCAACAAATACGCAGACAGCGAAGAGCAGCGACAGAACCACTGGAACCAGATGATGGCCGAGCTGATGGGCAAAGAAACCGGCTACTGCAAAGGCAGAGGCGGCTCGATGCACATCGCCGACGTCGATAAATGCAACAATCTCGGTTCGACCGGCATCGTCGGCGGCAATCAGGCCCCGGCTGTCGGCGCCGCAATGGCTGAAAAATACAAAAAAACAGGTAAAGTCGTTCTATCTTTCTTCGGCGACGGCTCCACCAATACCGGCAGTTTTCATGAAGCGATGAATATGGCCTCAACACTTGCCGTGCCGCTTGTGGCAATTATCGAGAATAATCTTTACGGAATGAGCGTGCCATTCTCCGGCAGCGAAATCGAAGGGGCGGTCCGCGCGAGCAATATCGAGGACATCGCCCAAAGAGCGGCTTCCTATGACTTACCGGCGATGATTATTGACGGCCAGGATACCGTTGCTGTCTTTCTTGCTGTCCGAGCTGCAGTTGAAAAAGCAAGAAAAGACACTCAGATGACGATTATCGAGGCCAAGACCTACCGCTGGTATGGGCACAGTCGCAGCGACCCCCGCGCTTACCGAACCAAGGCCGAGGAAAAGGCCTGGCACCAGCGCGATCCGATTACCGTTCTGAGTGAGAAACTTCTCGGCGAGAAGCTATGCACGCAGGAACAGTTGGATGAAATTAAGAACAAGGCCTTTGAAGCTATCGAAGCGGCGACGCAGTTCGGCCTGGACAGCCCCTGGCCCAACACCGCCGATTTGACAAAGGATGTCTACGTCGATGAAACTTACCCGGCGGAATTAATTGCCTCCGACAAGACTACATCGGCGAAAGTTATGCAAGCAACGGCTGCCTTCAAGGCGGCGCTTGCCTCGTCTACAGCCAAAACTAAAAAAGCGGCAACAGAAGAAGCAAGCAGCGAAATCAAGTCGAAGTTCGGCATGGATGTTGTGACTATCGGCCAGGCCGTCTCGGCCGCTCAGGCCGAGGAGCTTCGACGGGACAAAAATGTTATCGTCATGGGCGAAGATGTTGGCCTCTACGGCGGAGCCTATCAGGCGACTCGCGGCCTGCTGGCCGAATTCGGCACAGATAGAGTTGTCGATACGGCGATCTCCGAGGCGGCAATTACCGGAGCTGCGGTCGGCGCGGCACTTCGCGGGATGAGGCCGGTAGCGGAGATTATGTACGTCGACTTCGTGACAATCGCGATGGACCAGCTCGTCCACGTCGGCGCTTATAACCGATATATGTTCGGCGGCAAGGCGAAAGTGCCGATGGTTCTGCGAACCGAAGGCGGTGTCGGCAGATGTATCGCCGCCCACCATTCCGAATCGCTCGAAGCCTGGCTTATGCACACGCCGGGACTGTACGTCGTAATGCCCTCGACACCTTACGATGCGAAGGGCCTGCTCAAAGCCGCTATCCGCAGCGACAATCCGGTCGTCTTTATCGAGCATAAAGCGACATACGGCCAATTGGGCGCTGTGCCGGAAGGTGATTACATTATCCCGCTGGGCGTGGCGGATATCAAGAAACCCGGCAACGATGCGACTATAGTCAGTTATAGTAGAATGGCAATGTGGTCACTGGAGGCCGCTAAAATCCTCGCCGAGCAGCATGGCATCGACGCCGAGGTCATCGACCTGCGAACACTCAAGCCGATGGACATCGATACGGTCGCCGAATCGGTCCGCAAGACAGGCCGGCTGATTACGGTCAGCGAAGGTTTCTGCACCTGCGGCGCCGGCAGAGAAATCACCGGGCAGTTCATGGAATACGAATTTAGCGACGGCTCGCACGGCTTCGATTATCTCGATGCGGCCCCGGTAAATCTCGCGGCAGCCGATGTGCCGCCGCCAATGAGCGAACCGCTGGAGCTGGCGAGCATCCCAAGCGTCGAGACAATCGCAGACGCCGTAAAAAAAACTCGTTAATATTTAGCCACCGGACTACGCAATACGATATAAGCAATACAAAACAAATTGAGGATTTCATAAATGGCAAAAGAAGTAAGATTACCGCAGCTCGGGCAAACAATGGAAGAAGGAACCGTTGTCAATTGCCTGGTCAACGTCGGTGATGAGGTCAAAAAAGGCGATGTAATTTTCGAGATAGAAACGGACAAGGCGACACTTGAAATGGAATCGCCCGCCGAAGGTTTCGTTAAGTACGTTCTTGCCAAGGTCGACGAGACGCTGCCCGTCGGGGCGCCGGTTTTAGTCCTCGGTGCCAGGGATGAAGATGTGCCGCAGAGCTTTGTCGATTCGCTAACGGGCGCCGCACCAGCAACGCCTGAAGCCGCGCCTGCAGCCGAAGCAACTCCCGCCGTCGAACCAGCCAAAGCCGAGCCGGCCAAGCCGGCAGGCAGAATCATGGCCTCACCGAGGGCGAAGAAACTTGCCGCGGATCTCAGTGTGGATTTGGCGACAGTAACCGGCACGGGCCCAGCCGGTAAGATTACCGAACAGGACGTCCAAAAAGCGGCTTCGGCAAAACCAGCCGCGGCCACCGTCCCGGCAGCTCCCGCCGCAGAGGCCAAAGCAGGCCAGAGAATACCGGTTAACCGGCTGCAAAGAATCACAGCCGAAAAAATGCTCAAATCCAAGCAGGAAATCCCATGCTTCTACCTGACCGTGAAAGCGGATGTCACCGACCTGGTCGATCTGCGAACCAAACTCAATGAAACCAGCGACGTGAAGCTCTCTTACAACGATTTTCTCCTGAAGGCGGTAGCAACGGGGCTGGAAAAATATCCGATCATGACCGGCCAGCTCGCCGGTGAAGAAATCCGGCTGGCAGAGGCAATCGGCATCGGTCTTGCGATATCCGTCCCGGACGGCCTGGTCGCACCGATTGTCAAGGACGTCAATAAAAAGGACGTCCGGCAGATCGCACTTGACAGCCAGGCCCTGATCGAAAGGGCACGCAACAATAAATTGGCTCCGACAGATGTCGAAGGCGGCTGCATTACCGTCAGTAATCTCGGCGCGTTCGGGATCGATAATTTCATCCCGATCGTCGTCCCCGGCCAGTGCAGCATATTAGGCATCGGCCAGATAGTCGACACCTGCGTACCCGACAACGGCAACATCATGGTCCGCAAGCTGATGAACATGACCATCTCAGTGGACCACAAAGTCGCCAACGGAGCCTACGCCGCCCAGTTCCTCGACTTCGTTAAAAAAATGCTGGAAGACACATCCACGTTTGGTCTTAAGTCCTGAATGCTGAACTTTGTAGAAGGTGGGAAGGAGCGTTTGAAATGGCTCAGAGAGTTGAAGCGAAACATCTGCCGAATATAAGGAAGGCAACGCCGAAGGTTCCGGTGATTGGGATTTTTGCTACGAGCGATCCTCGGATCGACGAGGCGAGCCGGAATCGCTGTCAGAATATTGCGAAAATGGCGGCTGATGTCATAAGTGGGTCGGTGGTTTTGCCGGATACGACGCCGGTGCCTGTTGTTTATTCAACCGTTTTAGTTGACGGCGAGGCGCAGGCCGATATTGTCGCACAGCAGTTTCGCAAGGCAGGCGTTGATATTCTGGTTTGCGTGCCGGATACGTGGGCGTTTCCGCAGCTTACTGCTATTTCGCTGCTCCAGCAATTCCCACTTAACACTCCGATCAATATCACCTGCGGCAACAGCGGCCCGAAGCCCGGCGTGGTTTATGCTCATGCGCTCAATGGCGCTCTTGCTCAGTACGGTCGAATGTCCGCTCTTAACGTCGGAACGTGGCCCGATACAGGTGACAATCCGAAGATGACCGACCAGACGGCAAAGAATCTCATCGACTGGTGCTATGCCGCTGTCACTACAGTCGCCCTGCGTGGTCGCAGGGTCGTTGTGCTTGGCCATGACTCGATGGGAATGGAAACCGCCCTTGCACATATTATCCCGACGAGAAATACGTTCGGCCTGGAAATCACTCGCATGGATATGAAGCTCCTGGCCGACATGCTAAAGAAAAAAGCGTATAACGAAAAGGAACTCAAGGACTTACGAGGTTGGATCAACAGGCACGTCGGCAAGCGTCTGGAACTCCGCGATGAGGCCGATAGCGAACGGTTCAACCAGTCACTGGCGATGTATCTTATCGTGCGAGACCTGATGGCGGATTTGAATGCCGTCGGCGGCGGTTTCATGAGCCAGTTGGAATGGGGTAGCGATATGCGGGGCATCCCCCTGCCGGTCGCCGATGTAATGGAGAGCCTGTTCAACTCGACTTTCGACCACAACGGGCGAAAAGCCCCCCTGCCGTACGCTACCGAAGCCGACGTGCAGGGACTGTTAACGATGCTGTTCATGACATACCTATCCGGCGGAAATCCACCTTTGTTCATGGACTTTAGAAAGGTCTGGGAAGCGTGGGAGATCAAAGAATTAGCTAAGAAAATCGGAGTCAAATCGCTGGATAAGAAGGCCGACTGGTTCAATAAGGGCCTCGTAGACGGTGACAACTCCGGCAGTGCGGCATTCGATTGGGCACAAAATCCCGGAGCATCCATCAAAAAGATTATGGATAGTGTTCAAATGCCTGTGGCCGACGCTGACTACTTCCCCGGCGGCGGCAATTCGGTTACGTTCATGACACCTGTGGGAATCGAAGGTATCGCCGCCCGATGCGCTTACAGCAACCCGACCGGACTGTTCAGTATGATCTGGGACGAAGCGCACACCACCGAAGTGCCGGCACAACTCGCCAAGGCGATGTGTGAACTGACGACAACTTTATGGCCGCACACCTTTGTCGTACCGAAATATGCGAGCATGGTCGAGTACAAGCAATATCCGCCGGCCAATCATCTCCACATGACATGGGATCTGCCGGTGGCTCGGCTGCAACACTGGATGGATTTGACCGGGGTGCTGAGCGTTACGCCCTGGTCGGCCCGGCCTAAGTTTATCGAAGGTGTTGACAGGCCACAGCCGCTGGTTCATCTGATAAACGGCGGCGAAGATGCGTTTAAAATGCTGCCGGTTCGTCGCTAAACAACAGAACCATCCACACCAAAAACGCTTTCATGATAGCATAAACAAGCAGCCGCGGGCATTTACCGTATCTCTCCCTCACGCTCACAACTCTGTTTTATAAAGACATAATTGTATTTTCTTGCAATGAGTCTACAATTTTGTTACTTTGCCGTTATCATGTATTCTTAACGAAAGGTTAGTTATGAAAGCGAGACTTGCGAAAGAAGTAGAGCTCTTAAGCGATATATCAAAGGCCCTGGCCGAGTCGCTTGACCTCGAAGAGACGTTGATGTCAATTTTGAAGTCATTCGATACTCACCTTAAGCTCAGGCGGGGAACGATTACTCTGCTTGATCCGGATACTGAGACGATAAATGTCAGGTTGGCTCATGGTATAAGCAAGAAATCGCAGAACATGGCAAGCTATAAGGTTGGGGAAGGCATTACGGGGCTCGTCGTCCAGAGCGGCAAGGAAATTATCGTGCCGGACATCTCCAAAGATCCGCGTTTCCTGCATAAAACGAGGTCACGAAAGGAAGAGAAGGGCAAGCAGATTGCTTTTTTTTGCGTTCCGATCAAGCTGGAGGGCAACACGATTGGCGCGATGAGTGTCGATAAGCAGGCCGATCCGAAAAACGAATTTGATGCCAATGTCAGGCTGCTTAACGTCGTCGCCACGATGGTGGCCCAGGCTGTCAAGCTGAACAAGCTTGTTAAATCCAACCGCAGGCAACTAAGCGAAGAAAATGCGCGCCTGCGCCGGGAGCTGAAAAACCACTTCAATATACACAACATGGTCGGTACAAGTAACGCGATGAAAGAGGTTTACCGGCTTATCGAGCAGGTATCCAACAGCAACGCAACGGTTCTTCTTCGTGGTGAAAGCGGGACAGGCAAGGACCTTGTTGCGCACGCGATTCATTACAACAGCCTCCGTGCGGATAAGCCGTTTGTGAAGGTAAATTGTACCGCTCTGCCTGATACTTTGCTGGAAAGCGAGCTTTTCGGGCATGAAAAGGGGGCTTTTACCGGGGCCTCAGAAAGAAAGCTGGGCAGGTTCGAAAGAGCGCACGGCGGCACTTTATTTCTCGACGAGATCGGCGATTTCTCGCTGAATCTGCAGGTCAAGCTGTTGCGAGTCATCCAGTTTAAGGAGTTCGAGAGGGTAGGCGGCCTGGAGACGATAAAAACAAATGTCAGAAT
>CAYTNN010000036.1:0-18261 GCA_964439135.1 uncultured Pirellulales bacterium | reverse complement strand
TGTAATGACGATGTTATTCGCTCCGAGCATCTGCCGCCTTCGCTTCAAATGATAAAGAAGGATGAATCTGTGGCCAAGCGTTCCCTGAACGAGATAATCGAAAACAAGGAAAGGGAGCTTATAGTCGACGCTCTTAAGAAATTCGACGGCCAACAGCGAAAAACCGCAAGAGAGCTGGCAATAAGCGAACGCGTTTTAGGCTATAAAATCAAGAAATACAACATCCATCCAAAATACATCTGAAAAGCAAGTAACATACATTATTGTAGGCATATTTGGATGTACCTACAATATTGTAGGTTTCTACCAGTCCGGCTCCATTAGCACACATCACCCTATCCCTCTTTCTATAAAGTACTTACGGGATTTCTCAAAAAATATATCTGTTGTGGCACAGCAATTGTTATATACCAAGATAGGATTTGCTGTTTGGTAAGTCTAAGTAAGTGTAAGTAATTAGGATTTGATCGATAAATTATATTTTTAGGAGATTGATTGAGATGAGACAGATCAAATGCACGCTGGTTGTAATGTGTTTAGCGACGTTAATGAGCAATGGGGCGTTGAAGGCTGAAGATGAAGTTAGTATCGGAGCAACTGCTAATATATTCAGCAAGTATGTCTGGCGCGGACAAAACCTGGTCGACGATTGGGTACTGCAGCCTGGCGCCAGCGTCGGCTACAAGAATGTTACTGCATCAATTTGGGGAAATCTCGACCTGACGGATGAGAATTACTATAAAGGTGAATTCAGTGAGGTAGACTTGGCTCTCGATTACTCCGGGCAGTTTCCAGGCGCCGATATTCTTAGCTATTCTCTCGGCGTGATCTACTATGACTTTCCCGCTAGCGACGGCGATGACACATGGGAGATTTACTGGGGCTTTGGTCTTGATGTTTTAGCCAGTCCATCTGTGACGGTTTATCACGATGTGGACGAAGCTGACGGTACGTATATCTCATTTGGTATCGGGCACAGCTTTGAGAACGTAGTTGAACTGGGGCCGGACACTGGGATCGGAGTGGACCTTAGTGCCGGCATTGGTTGGGGCAGCGGCGGTTACAACGATTTTTACTGGGGTCCTGACAAATCGGCGATGAACGACCTGGTGCTTTCAGCGGCCTTTCCATTCGAGGTTGCAGGCTTTACCGTCACGCCGAGTGTGAATTACGTAACACTGATGAGCGATGAGATTCGCTCGCCAAATGCTTACGGTAGTAACGACACATGGTATGCCGGTGTCGGTTTTTCGAAAGAGTTTTAAGAGACAATTTTTTACGAAAGGCAAAAAATGAGGAAGATACGATTATATATAGTTTTCCTGGTTCTAATCGCGTTGTTGACTCCTGTGGCGGTTATTGCAGCGCCGGCTGAAAGCAGCAGCGTTGAATCAATCAAAGAAGAGCTTCAGACGAACATAAACATTGTCTGGACATGTATTGCTGCGTTCCTTGTCTTCTTTATGCAGGCGGGTTTTGCAATGGTCGAGGCCGGTTTCACCCGCGCAAAAAACGCAGTAAACATCCTGATGAAGAATCTGATGGACTTTTCCGTCGGCACGATCGCCTTCTTTTTGATAGGATTCGGCCTGATGTTCGGTAAAACGAACGGACTGTTCGGGACTACATTGTTTGGCCTTAGCGGAGTTGAGCCGGGCGCCGACTGGAACTGGACGTTCCTGATCTTCCAGACGGTTTTTGCAGCAACGGCGGCGACGATTGTCTCCGGAGCAATGGCCGAGCGAACGAAATTTGCAGGATACCTGGTTTACAGCTTCTTTATAACCCTGTTCATCTATCCGATTTTCGGTTCATGGGCATGGGGAGGTCTGCTCGACGGCGGCGGCTGGCTTGAGAAGCTCGGATTTCTGGATTTTGCCGGCTCGACGGTTGTGCACTCGATAGGTGGATGGCTGGCTCTGGCAGGAGCTATTGTTTTAGGGCCTCGTATCGGCAAGTACGGACCTGACAGAAAACCAAAAGCAATACTCGGCCACAATATACCGCTGGCAGCACTGGGTGTATTCATTCTGTGGTTCGGATGGTTCGGATTTAATCCGGGCAGTACGACAGTCGGAGATGGTTCGATAGGCTATATTGCTGTAACGACGAATCTGTCTGCAGCCGCTGGAGCGATTGTTGCGATGTGTGTGTCCTGGGTGATTATGAAGAAACCCGATGCTTCAATGGCACTTAACGGCGCGCTTGCAGGGCTTGTATCAATTACCGCTCCGTGCGATGGAGTTACTCCTGTAGGTGCGATCTTGATCGGTATTGTTGGCGGTGCATTGGTAGTCTTCGCCGTGCTGTTTATCGACCATGTTTTGAAAGTCGATGACCCGGTTGGAGCCGTAAGTGTTCACGGTGTTTGTGGTGTCTGGGGAACGCTGGCAACGGGCCTGTTCAATATGGAAAGCGGCCTGTTCTACGGCGGCGGCTTGAAACAACTGGGCGTCCAGGCCCTGGGTGCCGGAGCGGCTTTTGTGTGGGCGTTCGGTCTCGGACTGATATTGTTCTACGCGATAAGTAAAACAATCGGACTTCGCGTGACTCCGGAAGAAGAGATAAAAGGGCTCGATATTGGTGAGCATGGTATGGAAGCCTATTCAGGATTCCAAATATTTACGACCACATAATGCTTAATTTGTAAATTAGGAGATAGAAAAGTGAGACTAATAGTAGCATATATCCAGCCGCATAAGCTTCAGGATGTTAAGAAGTCGCTCTATAAGTATAAAGTGTTCAAGATGTCCGTAACAAACGCCCTGGGTTGTGGTGAACAGAAAGGTTATCACGAAAGCTACCGCGGCGTCGACTTCGAGGTAAACCTATTAAAGAAGGTCAGAATCGAGATAGCAGTTAATGAAGACTTCGTTGATAAGACGATAGAAGCGATCATTGAAGGTGCCAAAACAGGGCAGATCGGAGACGGCAAGATATTTGTCTTAGAACTGGCCAAGTGCGTACGAATACGCACAGGCGAAGTTGGCAGCAAGGCAATAGGGTAACATCTCCGGCAACTTACTGCGACCATCACTTCGCGCCCTTTGGGCCGAGGAATAGGCCCCGTCTTAATTGGCGGGGCCTGTTTGTTCCTTATATAGGCAAAAAATACAATATCGTAACTTTTATAATTAATATCTACAATTATGTAGATATTACAAAACGCCGAAACGCTGTCGCGTAAACACATAACCCCTATTTAGAAAAAGACTTAGAAATATTTGGAAATTGTTTGGCCAACTTGGCATGATAATTGCGAAGATTTCTCTAACGAACCATAAGTAGGTTTAGTAATCGTTAGTTGTATAAAGCTGTTAATTGAGCTGGTTCTGACAGGCCAAAAAGGACGTAAAAGTGATGGTAAAAGAGAGAAATTCTAAACTTAGTATATGGAAAATGTGTACTGTGGGCGCTTTGCTGATAGTTGGTATCAACAGCAATGTGTTAGCTGGCGTCGAGAGCGTGAACCTTGATCAAGTCAAACAAGGCCTGGATACGGTCTGGGTTCTTCTGGGAGCATTCCTGGTGTTCTTCATGCAGGCAGGATTTGGTATGGTAGAAGCTGGTTTTATCAGGGCCAAGAATACCTGCAACATCCTGACAAAGAACTTCCTGGACTTCTGTATGGCTTCGTTGGGTTTTTTCCTGATAGGTTATGGTTTAATGTTCGGTGACGGCAATAGTTTTATGGGCCTCAAGGGCTGGTGTTTATTCGGTATCGAAGAAGTCGTTAATGGTTTGCCCTTGTATGCTTTCTGGCTGTTCCAGGCGGCGTTCTGCGGAGCGGCGGCGACGATTGTTGCCGGCGGGATGGCCGAGCGTATGAAATTCCACGCTTACCTGATCTACTCCTTTATTATCTCTGCTTTTATTTATCCCATCGTGGGGCATTGGATATGGGGTGGAGGCTGGCTCAGCAATATGGGCTTTGCTGATTTCGCAGGCTCGACTGTGGTGCATACGGTCGGTGGATTTGCGGCACTTGCCGGAACCTCTATCCTGAAACCAAGAGAAGGTAAATACGGCATTGACGGCAAGCCGAAAGTTCTTGCTGGCCACAATATTCCATTGGCATCATTGGGCGTGTTCATACTCTGGTTCGGCTGGTTCGGTTTCAATGCAGGTTCGACGCTTGGTGTAACTGATGGCTCTATTATAGCACGGGTTGCGATCAATACGAATCTGGCAGCGGCGATGGGAGGCATTGCCGCTATGGCAACAGTTTGGAAAAGGTTCGGAAAACCGGATTTGTCTATGGCAATGAATGGAGCTTTGGCTGGGCTTGTGGCTATCACTGCGCCGTGTGCCTTCGTCGATCCCTGGGCAGCTATGGTTATCGGCATTGTCGCAGGCTATGTAGTCGTCAGGGGTGTCGAACTGCTTGATAAGCTGCATATTGATGATCCTGTTGGGGCCGTTCCGGTTCACGGTATGTGTGGGGTTTTGGGTACATTATGCCTTGGCATCTTCGGCAAACAGTCTCTGGGCCTTGCAAATGAAGGTTTTGTTTACAGCGGCAATCCAATGCAATTAGGTATCCAAATGGTTGGCAGCGTCAGTACGATTGTTTTTGTGGTTATAACTATGGGTGTCGTGTTCAAACTTATTGATGTGACTATCGGCCTGAGAGTCAGCCGGGAAGAAGAATTACGTGGCCTGGATATCGGAGAGCACGGCATGGAAGCTTACGCCGGTTTCCAGATATTCACCTCAGTCTAACGTTTTAAGCAGAAAGTAGGTGATTAGATATGAAGCTTGTAATCGCATATATTCAGCCACATAAACTTCAGGATATCAAGAAGGCTCTATATAAAGCTGAAATCCATAAAATGTCGGTAACAAACGCTCTTGGCTGTGGGGCACAGAAGGGCTATCACGAAAGCTATCGAGGTATCGATTTCGAGGTCAATCTCCTTAAAAAGGTCAGGCTGGAAATCGCTGTGAACGAGGATTTTTTGGACAAGACAATCGAGGCGATTATTGAAGGCGCACGAACAGGGCAGATCGGCGATGGAAAAATCTTTGTATTGGATCTGCCGAAGTGCATACGAATAAGAACCGGCGAGGAAGGCAAGAAGGCGATCGGGTAGTATGCATCTTGAGATATACGGATGAGGAGAGCGCAACATCAAGATTTGCCATCATTTTCTGTGCCCGCCTGTTGGGCATTTGAATGCGAACCCCGTGTTTATTGGTATTAGCGGGGTTCGTTTTTCTATATATTTTCGTATATATACAAAAATGTATACAAATTCTCAGTAAATCTACAATAATGTAGATTTGGAAATTCCCCCAAGGATTGCCTTATTGTTTATAACTTCTTGCATAGCAATCGGTTATGTGCAATAGGAATCTTTTGTTGGACTTGGCATGACTGTTGCTAGTTGTCTATGAAGTAGTTGTGGTGTAGCCAACAGGCAAAGCAACAGAAACTGATGGAGTAGAAAATGATGGTAATGACGAGGAAAGGGTCTTTGTGCCCGAAGTGCATGGTTATGACATCCGTTGCATTGTTGGCGCTGGTGTTATGCACTGATGCCCGAGCTGCCAGCGAATCGCCCGCCGTAGATTCGGGGGCGACGGCATGGATGCTCACCTCAACTGCCCTGGTTCTTCTGATGGTTCCGGGACTGGCCATGTTCTATGGAGGACTGGTTCGGACAAAGAACGTTCTTGGCACGATGATGCACAGTTTCGTGGCGATGGGCATTATGACGGTCCTTTGGGTAATCTGCGGCTATTGCATGTGCTTTGGTAAGAATGTGCTGGGTGGCTGGTTCGGATGGGATTGGTCATACTTCTTTCTGCGAGGGATTGACGAAACGATTCTTGAAGCGGGTGTGCCCGAGTATGTTTTCGCCATGTTTCAGGGCAAGTTTGCGATCATTACTCCTGCCTTGATCGCAGGAGCTTTTGCCGAGCGTGTTTCGTTCAAGGGCTACTGCATATTTATTGCACTTTGGGGTTTAATAGTCTACAACCCGTTATGTCACTGGGTGTGGGCGCAAGACGGATTCCTCTTTAACCTCGGAGCGGGCGGGGCGATTGATTTTGCCGGCGGAACTGTCGTGCATATCTCGGCGGGGGTCAGCGGCTTAATTGCCGCAATCATACTTGGTGCACGCAGGGGCCATCCCAAGGTGGCTATGAGCCCCAACAACCTGGTCATGACGATGATGGGTGTCGGGCTGCTGTGGGTCGGTTGGTTTGGATTCAACGCCGGCAGCAGCATCTCCAGCGGGCTGGCCACCGCCCAGGCGCTGACGGCGACCCAGATTTCGGCCGCATCCGGCGCGCTGACATGGGTCCTGATCGAAGGCTTGCGCCAGGGCAAAGCAACTGGCCTGGGGCTCGCCAGCGGCATATTGGCCGGCCTGGTGGCAATAACTCCGGCCGCCGGAGTTGTCCAACCGATTGGGGCATTGGTCATTGGAGCCGTAGCGTCGATTATTTGTTACCAGGCGATTCTTCTCAAAGATCGGCTGGGCTATGACGACAGCCTGGACGCGTTTGGCGTGCACGGAGTAGGTGGAATTGTCGGAGCCATTTTGTTGACGTTCTTCATTCGCAAAAGTTGGATGGCCGATGCAGCAACGGCGGCAGGTGGATCGTGGACGGTGGTGCAGCAGTTGGGCGTTCAGGTCAGCGCGGTGTTGATTGCCGGCGTTTATGCGGCTGTGGGAACATTTTTGATAGTGTTGGTTGTTGAGAAAACGATAGGCTTTCGCGCCGACGAGGTACATGAGATGGCAGGCCTGGATCGCGTTTGTCACGGTGAGTACGGATATGGAATGCTTAATCCGGGCAGATAAGACAAGAAAGGAAATCAAAGCCATGAAGATGGTTACTGCGATTGTTCGCGAGGAGAAGTTGGATCAGGTACGTGAGGCACTGATTGAGGCAGAGATTACAAGAATCACGGTAAGCCGGGTCTCGGGGCACGGCCGTCAGATGCAAGCTAACATCCACCGCGGAAAGAAAGTTGTGCCGAATCTTGTTCCCAAGGTCCACCTGACAATCGCAGTCAATGATTCATTTGTTGAAACGACCTGTGAGGCCATCATTAGTGCAGCCCGAACTAAAAACGAAGGGAATATAGGGGACGGAAAGATATTCATTACTCCCCTGGAAGAATGCATACGCATTCGTACCGGGGAAACCGGTAGCAATGCAATTTGAGCGATTCTGGAAAAGATGAGAACAAAAACCGGTTCAGTGATAAAAATCGCAAAGCATAGGTTAGTTGTTGAATAAATCTCAATGCCAACAAGAAGCAGTAATAATTGAAAAGAAATGAAATATGACACCTTAAGAGTTTTCCGAATTCGCAAGGAAGAAAAACGCGAAAATGGTTGACTTAAAATTTAATTAGCTTTATGGGCGAGGCTTGTTTGCAGCTGTCCGGTTCTCTATCGGGCAGTTGCCTTGCCCTTTTTATTGTTGCTGTCTACAACTCCTATCCTATAGACTTCAACAATATTGGGAATAATTTATTTGAAGATTGACAAAATCCGAACAAAATGAAAAAACGTAACTAAGATTGTTTTTAAGAAATGTAGGAGATTTATCATGAAAAAGCCAGGTGAATCAATAACCGAATTGTTTGGCTCAAATGTATTTAACGATATAGTGATGCGCTCGCGTCTTCCGAAGGATGTTTACAAATCCCTGAAAAAGACGATCGAAGGAAATGAGCCGCTCGATGCTGCAAGTGCCAATGTTATCGCAAACGCGATGAAGGACTGGGCCGTCGAGAAGGGGGCGGCACATTTTTGTCATTGGTTCCAGCCGATGACTGGATCGACTGCCGAGAAGCACGATTCGTTCATATCCCCGACACCGCAGGGCAATACGATTATGGAGTTCAGCGGCAAGGAACTCAGCCAGGGCGAACCGGATGCATCGTCGTTTCCTTCGGGCGGACTGAGGGCAACATTCGAGGCCCGGGGCTATACAGCGTGGGACTGCACATCACCCGTCTTTATCAAAGAGAACGGAAACAATATCACACTGTATATACCGAGTGCTTTCTGTTCGTATATCGGCCATGCTCTGGATAAGAAGACGCCTCTACTTCGTTCTATGGATGCCCTGAACAAGCAGGGGATGCGTGTTCTTAAAGCGCTCGGCAATACGGCATCCAGACGTGTAACGGCAACACTCGGGCCCGAGCAGGAGTACTTCCTTATCGAAAGGTCTCTTTATAAGGAAAGGCTTGATTTGATTTTGACGGGCAGAACTCTGTTTGGTGCTCCTTCTCCGCGAGGCCAGGAGATGGACGATCATTACTTCGGCACGCTCCATGAGCGCGTCGCGTCGTTTATGCACGAGCTGAACCTAGAATTGTGGAAGTTAGGCGTATCGGCTAAAACCCAGCATAACGAGGTCTCGCCGGCACAGTATGAATTGGCGCCGGTTTTTGCGACGGTAAATGTCGCTACGGATCATAATCAACTGGTTATGGAGACGCTCAAAAAGGTCGCTCTCCGGCATGATTTTGTTTGTCTGCTGCATGAGAAGCCGTTTGCCGGTGTGAACGGCTCCGGCAAGCATACAAACTGGAGTATGGTAACCGATGACGGCATAAACCTTTTAGAGCCGGGACAAACGCCACACGAGGATATGATATTTCTCGTAATGCTCTGCGCGGTTGTAAAAGCCGTTGATAAATATTCCGGGCTGCTGCGTGCAAGCGTTGCAAATTCCGGCAATGAGCACCGTCTGGGTGCCAACGAGGCTCCGCCGGCTATTGTCTCGGTATTTCTCGGCGATCAGCTCAGCGACATTTTCGACCAGTTGGCTGTCGGCGGGGCTAAATCGTCGAAGCAGGGCGGAGAGCTAAAGCTGGGCGTTTCCACGCTTCCGCCGCTACCCAAGGATTGCACGGATCGTAACAGGACGTCACCTTTTGCATTTACCGGCAATAGGTTCGAATTCAGAATGGTCGGGTCCACGCAGTCTACATCGGGGCCGATGTTCGTACTCAATACCATTGTCGCCGACGTGCTAA
The DNA here is from genome assembly GCA_964439135.1 of uncultured Pirellulales bacterium. Classification (GTDB taxonomy): domain Bacteria; phylum Planctomycetota; class Phycisphaerae; order Sedimentisphaerales; family Anaerobacaceae; genus JAFGPJ01. The sequence goes on along the minus strand of CAYTNN010000036.1, from coordinate 9,248 downwards.
GCGAGATTGCCGATGAATTGGAGAAAGCCAAGAACGTAAAAACAGCAGCGCAGAAAATACTGCAGGATATCGCGACCAGGCATCGCAGGATTATCTTCAACGGCGACAATTACACCGATGAGTGGGTCGAGGATGCCGAGAAACGCGGCCTGCCTAATATCCGTTCGACGGTCGCTTCGCTTGAGACCATAATGGACAAGGAAAATGTCGCTGTTTTCAAGAAACATGCTGTTCTGACGGAAGCCGAATTACATGCACGGACCGAGATATTTCTTGAGGCTTACAGCATGTCTATCAATATCGAGGCTATGACGATGCTGAATATAGCCAAACGCCAGATCCTGCCTGCCTGTATAGAATATTCATCCTCATTGGGAGATGCGGTTTGTTCGGTAAGTGATGCGGGCGTTGACGCCGGGCCTCAAAAAGAGCTGCTAAAAGACGTATGCGGCCTGATCGCAGCTATGAAGAAGAATATTTCGCAGCTCGAAAAGGTGGCGGCAAAAGCCGGTAAAATAGCAGATGCTATAAAGCAGGCCAGATTCTACAGAGACGAAGTAATCCCGGCTATGGAAGCATTGCGCGAAGTTGCCGATAAGCTGGAATCGGTTGTGGATGCAGATTTATGGCCTATTCCGACTTACGCAGATATGCTTTTCTTAAAGTAGAATCTGGCTCTGAGGAGCAAAGGGCCTTGAGTGAAATTTCAGTCGGTTTGCTCAAGGCCTTTCTTTTTGTGTTAAAAACCATAAAGAGCATTCCTACAGGCAGCAAACTGACCTATTGTCGCAAAGACACGCTCTTTGCAGAAAATATGCCCTTATCAGTGCTAATGAAACGGTTTTTGGAGTAATCAGCTTAATACGATGTGGTCTTAGCTGATAGTGAATATTAGCAAGTACTATTTAGATATAAGACTTACTTATATAGCCTATTAGAAGAAAATTGGTGCCACATTTGATTTAACAGAGTATTATAGAACAAGAAGGTTGAGTTGTTTTTTGGGTGGTTACGGAGTGAGCTTGGCAAAAGTCTCAGCCCTTAATTAATATTCAGGTAAAGAATTATGAAGAACCGAGAGTTGAAAATATACCTTTTTTACTATTTAAGCAGTCTTGACACACAGGAGATGTCGTTGTGCTGCAGTGAACCAAAGGACAATCAATCTACCTTATTCGGGAAAGGTAGATTTACCCTACCTTTTAACGCGTTTTAAACAGGTCCTTAATGGCTGTACAGTTGAAAAACATGGGATTGTATGAGACTCGGCGAGAACATGACGCTTGTGGCATCGGTGCGGTTGTAAATATCTCCGGTCGTAGGGACCATAAAATCATCGAATATGGCAATCAGATACTTATGAATTTGCATCATCGTGGAGCAACCGGCGCCGATGAGACCACCGGTGACGGCGCGGGCATCCTCTTTCAGATTCCACATGAGTTCTTTTCTGCCGAATGTCAAAAATTAGGTATTATACTTCCTGAGCCTTCTCGGCATGGCGTAGGCATGGTTTTCGGCTCGAAAGAAACAAAGCTTAGAGAACAATGCGATAAGATGCTGGAATCAGCGATCAATCATTACGGTATGAAGGTACTGGGGTGGCGGGATGTGCCGTCTTCCAGCGATTGTCTTGGCCAAATAGCATTGGCAGCGGAGCCTTCGATAAAGCAGGTTTTTGTGGATGGGGCCGGTTTTGAAGGTGAGGATCTCGAGCGACGCCTGTATATGGCGCGCAAAAGGGCCGAGAGGCTGGTAACAGAACAACTTGGCGAAAAGGCTGAGGATTTTTATGTAACATCGCTTTCGTGCAGAACAATCTGCTACAAGGGGATGTTTATGGCCTGGCAATTATTCACATATTATCCGGATCTTTCCGATGAACGTGTCAAGTCGGCCCTTGCTATTGTTCACCAGCGTTACAGTACTAATACGTTCCCGAACTGGCGTCTTGCCCAGCCGTTTCGCTGCATCGCTCATAACGGAGAGATAAACACTCTGAGCGGCAATCGCAACAGTATCAGGGCACGTGAAACGAAGATGGCCAGTGAACTGTTTGGCAGCGACACCAGCGATTTGCTGCCGGTTTTGTCGCCTGATGCAAGCGATTCAGCGTGTTTTGACAGTATGCTGGAGCTTCTTGTTCGTGCCGGAAGAAGCATGCCGCATTCGATGATGATGATGATACCGGAAGCCTTTGGGCTCAAGTATCATATCAGCACAGCAAAGCGCGCGTTTTATGAGTATCACGCATCGATAATGGAGCCGTGGGACGGGCCTGCTGCAATGTTATTTACTGATGGACGCTTCATTGGCGGGACTCTGGACCGTAATGGTTTAAGACCGTGCCGGTACTTAGTTACAACCGAAGGCCTTGCAATCGTTGCCAGTGAGGCTGGCGTCGTGGAATTTCCGCCTGAAAAGATACGAAAGAAAGGGCGTTTGCGTCCCGGAAATATGTTTTTGGTCGATACGGTCGAGGGGCGGGAAATTTCCGACAATGAAATTAAGAGCAAGGTTGCCCGGCGAAAGCCCTACCGCAGATGGCTGGAAGAGAATAGAATTGAGCTTCGCGGTCTGTTTGACGCCCCCAAACTTGTTCACAGTGAGCCTGAAACTATTGCTCAAAGAATGCGGGCGTTCGGCTACACAAGTGAAGAGCTTAGAATGATTTTAACGCCGATGGCTGTTAACGGCCAGGAGCCGGTTGGATCTATGGGTAACGATACGCCGCTGGCGGTATTATCTGACAGGCCCAAGCTATTATTCAATTATTTCAAGCAGCTTTTTGCGCAGGTAACAAATCCGCCGATTGACCCGCTTCGCGAAGGGCTGGTAATGAGCCTTATGATGTTCACGGGTAAAAAGTTAAATATCCTTCAAGAAACCCCACAGCATTGCAGGCAGCTCAAACTACCGCACCCTGTTCTGACCAATGAAGATATTGAACGGTTGCGGACGGTCAGTCGGGACGACTTCAAGGTTGCTACTATTTCGGCTGTTTTCGAACCAAACGGAGCCGATGCCGGCAACAGTCTTCGCCGCGGCCTCGATTCGCTGGCAGATGCCGCAGAGAAGGCCGTCAAGGATGGTGCCTGCTTGGTCATTATCAGCGATCGTGATAGTTCCGAGACAAAGGTGCCCATCCCCTCACTACTGGCAACATCAGCGGTACATCGTGCCCTGTTCAATCGGGGGCTACGCGGAGAAGCCGGCTTGATCGTCGAGAGCGGCGAGCCGAGAGAGGTCATGCACTTCTGCCTCCTGTGCGGCTACGGCGCCAACGCAATCAATCCATATCTGGCATTTGAGTCGCTCGACGAGTTGCACCGTCAGGACGAGTTGCCTGCAAAGATGGAGCCGGTCCAGATAGCAGACAATTATATCGCCGCGATTAAGAAGGGCATTTTGAAAACGATGAGCAAGATGGGCATCTCGACACTTCGCAGCTATCACGGTGCTCAGTTGTTTGAGGCTATTGGATTGGGCAGTTCTTTCGTTGATGAATATTTCACAGGCACGACTTCTCGGATCGGCGGGATAGGACTCAAAGAAATAGCACAGGAGGCCCTTGCCCGGCATGAATCGGCATTCGGAGAACGCCCTAACGGATCTCTCGAACTGGACTTTGGCGGTGAGTATCACTTCAGGCACACCGGCGAGGAGCATCTGTGGAATCCAACTACAGTGTCGCGGTTGCAGCACGCAGTGACGAACGATGATGCGACGGCGTACGCCGATTACGCCAAAGCGGTGAACGACCAATCGCAAAAACTGTGCACGCTGCGCGGGCTGTTTGACTTTACCGATAGCGAGGCGATAGACATCGAAGATGTGGAGCCGGCTGGCGAAATCGTAAAGAGATTCTGCACCGGTGCAATGAGTCACGGCTCGATCAGCAAAGAAGCACACGAATGCATGGCTATTGCGATGAACCGTCTGGGTGGTATGAGCAATACCGGTGAAGGCGGTGAGGACCCTTCACGCTATAAGGTTGATCGCAACGGCGACTCGAAGAACTCTGCTATCAAGCAGGTGGCCAGCGCCAGGTTCGGTGTCACTATCAACTATCTTGCTCACGCGAAAGAAATTCAAATCAAGATGGCCCAGGGGGCCAAGCCAGGCGAGGGTGGTCAATTACCGGGGCATAAAGTGACCGAGGAAATCGCAGCGATGCGGTACTCCACCCCCGGAGTGACCCTCATCTCTCCGCCTCCGCATCATGACATATACTCAATCGAGGATTTGGCACAGCTCATCTACGATCTCAAGTGCAGCAATCCGGGAGTGAAAGTATCGGTCAAACTGGTTGCCGAAGTTGGTGTTGGGACAATTGCCGCTGGTGTTGCAAAGGGTAACGCCGATGAGGTTCTTATCAGCGGGCACGATGGGGGAACCGGCGCCAGTCCGCTTTCTTCGATCAAACATACCGGCTGTCCGTGGGAGTTGGGTTTGGCAGAAACCCAGCAGGTGCTTTTGATGAACGGTTTGCGTGACCGAATAAGGATTCAAGTTGACGGCCAGATGAAGACAGGCAGGGACGTAGTAGTAGCGGCACTATTGGGGGCTGAGCAGTTCGGGTTTGGGACGGCAGCTCTCGTAACGCTTGGGTGTACACTGTTACGCAAGTGTCACCAGGGTGCTTGCCCCTTCGGGATTGGAACACAGGACCCCGAGCTTCGAGAGCGATTCGCAGGAAAACCCGAGTACATCGAGCGATTCATGCACTTTGTTGCCGAGGAAGTACGGCAGATTATGTCCGAATTAGGCTTTCGCAAATTCGAGGACATGGTGGGCAGAGTTGATAAGCTCTCGGTATGCAAAGCCATTGATCACTGGAAAGCGAAAAGCCTGGATTTCTCACGCATTTTCCACCAGGCGAAAATTAACAACGGCCAGGCAACACGCCAAACTTGTTCCCAAAAGTCTAAAATCGATGACAATCTTGATTGGCAGATTCTGGAAAAAGCCAAGCCGGCCATCGAAAATCAAGAGAAAACTATCATCGAATTAGCAATTCGCAACACGAACCGCACCGTGGGAGCGATTCTAAGCAATCATATAGTGCATAAATATGGGGCTGAGGGATTACCTGATGGTACGCTCGAAATCCTCTTTCGCGGCTCGGCAGGGCAAAGCTTCGGTGCGTTCCTGGCACCAGGCGTGACAATAAGACTCATCGGCGAGAGCAACGATTATCTGGGCAAAGGCCTTTCCGGCGGCCGAATCGTAGTGCAGACGCCTGAGAATTCCCCTTTTTCGGCCCACGAGAATATTATCGCCGGCAACACACTGCTTTACGGGGCTACCTCCGGCGAAGTGTTCGTCAACGGTGTCGCCGGCGAGCGGTTTGCCGTGCGTAATAGCGGAGCCACGGCGGTAGTCGAAGGCGTTGGTGACCATGGGTGCGAGTATATGACAGGCGGAGTAGTTGCTGTACTGGGCCAGACCGGCTGCAACTTCGCCGCCGGAATGAGCGGCGGCATTGCCTATGTTCTCGACGAGATGCAACTTTTCGATACGCTCTGCAATCTTGACTTGGTCGAGTTGGAAAACGTCTGGCGAAAAGACGACAAAGAAATGCTGCACGACTTGATCGAGCGCCATCTTAAGTGGACACAAAGCAAGCGTGCTCAGCACATTCTGGATGCATGGTCCGATATGGTGGGCAAGTTTGTAAAAGTTATTCCGATAGATTACCGCAAGGCCCTTGAGAGAATGCGAGCAGCCGAACAACGTGGCACCGAGACAACTCCTGCAACTGAAGAGGTGTTTCAATGGGCGAAGTGAAAGGTTTTATAAAATACACTCGGCAGGAAGTGGGGCACCGTCCTATCGCCAAGCGAGTCCGGGACTTCTCGGAGTTGAACCTCCCGCTAACGCCCGACCAAATCCGCCAGCAGGCAGCCAGGTGCATGGATTGTGGAATACCGTTTTGCCATGGAGTGGGTTGTCCATTGAAAAATTGCATACCCGACATGAATGAGTTGATTTATAAGAACCGCTGGAAGCAGGCTTGTGACTATCTTCATTCGACAAACAATTTCCCGGAATTTACCGGTCGTGTTTGTCCCGCTCCATGTGAGGCCGCCTGTACCCTTTCGGTTAATGATGAACCTGTGCTGATCAGACATATTGAGTTTCAGATTGTTGAACGCGGATTTGAAAAAGGATGGATCAAACCGCTTATAGCCGCACGGAAAACAGGAAAAAAAGTCGCCGTGATAGGTTCTGGCCCAGCGGGTTTGGCTGTGGCCCAGCAACTCACACGAGTTGGGCATGATGTGGTTGTTTTTGAAAGAAGTGAGCGAGTAGGAGGTTTGTTGCGTTACGGCATCCCGGACTTTAAGCTTGAAAAACATATTATCGACCGCAGGCTGGAGCAACTAAGGGCTGAGGGTGTAGAGTTTCAGACGGGCGTGGATGTGGGAGAGGATATTTCCGCACGCTATCTGCGAAAGATGTTTGATTGCGTTTGTCTGGCGATGGGGGCAGGTCTACCCCGAGACCTTAACATACCCGGCAGAGGATATGACAACATCTTGTTCGCAATGGAGTACTTGTCGTCACAGAATAAGATTTGCTCTGGCGAGTCAATAGATGAATCCGGTGCTGTTACGGCCAAAGACAAAATCGTGGTTGTTATAGGGGGTGGTGATACGGGAAGCGATTGCGTGGGAACTGCCCGCCGCCAGGGGGCCAAAAAGATATATCAATTGGAAATTTTGCCTAAGCCTCCGGATACTCGGCCGCCGGATACACCCTGGCCAATGTGGCCGAGAATTATGCGGACATCTTCATCACATGAAGAGGGTTGCGAGCGACGATGGGGTGTGATGACTAAGAAATTTTCAGGCTATGAAACCCGGCTGGGACACATACACTGCTGTGAGGTTGAATGGATAAAAAAGTCCGGTGCCTGGAAAACAAAAGAGGTGCCGAACACCGACTTTGCTATTGAGGCAGACCTAGTAATCATAGCAATGGGATTTCTGCATATTGTCCACGAGGAACTAATCAAACATCTAAGCTTAAAGTTGGATGAAAAGGGTAATATAGCAGTTTACAATTACCAAACCAGCGAACCGTGGGTATTTGCCGCGGGTGACTCAGCCAGTGGTGCTTCATTGGTTGTAAGTGCGATTAATAGTGGCCGCCAGGCCGCCGCGGTGATCGACCGGTGGTTGCAGAAGAAAAGTTGACCTAAGCATCTTTGGATCGGCTAATCTTAGTGGAGCTCCCAGGGTGCCCAGATGTCACTTACCGCCCTTCTTCCGAAACGTATGGGCGGGCATCCCAATTCGAAAGCCCCCAGGTCGGGCGCTTTTCCGGCGTAATCATCGTTGAAATTCGCGAGTCTCACGCCCGAATCAATAACGGGATTCGGACCGGTCATCACCGGGTCGGTTAAGGTCACGGTCTTGTCTCCAAATTGGGTCGGCACCTTGCCCCATTTGATTCTCGTGGTCGTCGAAGCGGGATAAAACTCCAGGGCGTACGATTTGACAAATGCAGGATTGCCTCGAATTCCATGTCGCTCTTGTGCGATGCCTCTATCAGAGCCGGTGAAAAGGTCGTAATCGAAATCGCAGGACGTATCGACTTCTCGTGAAGATGCCAGCCGGCCCGGGCAGTTGAAAATATTGTTTCGCGTCACCGTGTTCGGATTGACATGGCCGCTGAATGCATGAAATGCGCCTTTAGGTTGGATCGAAGTGTTGTGAAAGACGAACTTTCTTCCGCCCCCGAATTCGTCCCGCTCGCCCACTTTTATCATGCTGCCGCCGAGCGGGTCCCGATGCGTCCGGCGACTTTCTCCGAAAATATTCCGGAAGATGTACAGAGGCCCTTTCGACGTGCACGCGGTGGCAATGTGCTGGAACGTTTTCTCGATATAATTGTTCCATATCCGAACGTTCATATTCGCCCCTTCGCTTTCGATCGCATCGTCCCAGACATTGGCGATGATGTTGCCGTAAATGTCCGAGTCGCGATTGGGGCTTCCCTCGAAGCTGAAATTGGACCCGCCGCCGATAGCGTCATTGTAGCCGTGGTCTTCCGTAGATCGAATCTCGTTATAGCGAATGACATTTCCGCCGCTCGAATTGATCAGGGTAATCCCCTGAGGCCCCGCCGGGTGGCCCGTGTCCCAGTCGTTCGATGCGCCGCGCGGATTCTCAATCAGATTACGCTGGATCGTCAGGTTGCCTGAACGACGCTCGGCATAAATCGCGCTATCCGTGCCGCCCTGGTTCCCATACGTCCTTGGCCCGCCTATCCTGCCCCAGAACGTGAAACGGCAGTCCTCGACGACATTGTCATGGCGTTTCGATTTGATTACAAGGCCGTGAACGGCGGCATTACAGAATTCGAGCCCGCGAACGATGACGTAATCGGCATCGATAACGCAGGTGTAATTTTCCCCATTTCGAACGTCAATCGTCGATTTTGAATCTTTTGCCGGCGTGATTAAATGGTAGCCTCCCGGCGTGCCGGACTCGGTAATGACTAATGGTTTTGAGCTGATACCGCCTTCAAGATAGGTAATCTTGCCGATTGGAAAAGAATCAGTCCTGGTTTTACATGCCAGTTCGCGGCTTTTGCCGTTAAGGGTGATTTTGACGCTATAGCCCGTGTCCGGCTTCAAACCCACAATACTGCCGCGATACTCATTATCGCGCGGATCGAAAACGAGCGGATAACCTTCCCGCCAGGCCGATGAGCCATCCTGCCTGAAACTGACATTGCACGGCCCAAGGTCCGGCGATTTGAAATACAGCCCGATACATTCATACGTAGCAACGGCGTGAAAATCGTCCTCGCCGGCGCCGTAAGATGAAGAAATGCCGGCTGCCGTACAGAAAAGAACCAGCAGAAACAGATTGGTGCTGCGCCTGATTGTGCTCATAGAAGTACTCCTGAATAGTTGAATAAAACCGATTGCCCATTTGGATCCAATCATATCAGCCACCATGCGTTTGTCAATCGACCGCGGTAAAGCCAGGCAAGCCGGGGCATCTGCGGAATTTTGAAATTGGCTTTGATTGGCTTTGATTGGCTTTGAATTGGCTTTGTTTTTTCGCCGCCCAAAACCGCCAAAATCATCATAACCCCTTTTCTTATAGATACATGCATCCATTTCAGCCATTCGCAAATTGGCTTTGTTTTTTCAACTTAAGCTCAATTTTTTGTCGTTTTCTACTCTTTTTCACCTGTTTTTTTCATTATTCTGCCTTTTTTCTTCTATA
>CAYTNN010000035.1:0-27683 GCA_964439135.1 uncultured Pirellulales bacterium | reverse complement strand
TGTGCCGAGGTCCTGATGGAAATTCATCATAATCTTATGGGCAATTGCACACTGCAGGAAATCGAAAAGATTTACTCCAAGCCGGAAGTTTTTGCCCAGTGCAGAAACTGGCTGAGTGCGACTTTTAAAGATGCGCAGACGATCCCGGTCGCCTCTACCGCCAGGGCCGCACAGTTGGCGGCCGAGGAGCCGATGGCCGCAGCGATTGGTTCCAGCATAGCAGCCGAGTTGTACGGCTTGAGAATTGTCTGCGAAAACATCGAGGATACAAGCAACAATGTGACCAGGTTTTTAATCATCAGCAAAGAAGACTCCAGGCCCACGGGCGAGGATAAGACCGCCATGTTGTTCAGCACGGCTCATAAGGCCGGTGCCCTGGCTGATGTGCTCGATGTATTCAAGCGATTCGGCATCAATATGACGAACATTGAGTCCAGGCCCAGCAGGAAAAGGCAGTGGGAATATTATTTCTTTGTGGATTTTCTGGGACACAGGACAGAAAAGCATATCCAGGAGGGGATGGAAGAGTCTCGTAAGCATTGTTTGCAGCTTTCGATATTAGGCAGTTTCCCGAGAGCAACGGAGTTATTGTAGTTGTTGTTGCTTACCCATAACTTATGACCTTAGCGACGAGAAATTAACGATGGGTCACGAAGATAATAAATATAGGAGAGTTTTATGAGAAAGCCATTTGTGGCAGGTAACTGGAAGATGAACACGGACAGTCACACCAGCGTAGAGCTGGTTGAGCGTATTGCTTCCGGATCTATGGAGACAGCGGGCCAGAGCGTTACCGTAGCGGTTTGCCCGCCATTTGTTTATTTGCAGGCGGTGGCAAAGGCTCTTAGCTCCTCGGGTATAGCCGTTGGCGCCCAGAATATGTACTTCGAGCCTAAAGGTGCTTTTACCGGTGAGATAAGCGTTTCAATGCTGAAAGATGTTGGCTGTCTCTATTGTCTCTGCGGCCATTCAGAACGCCGGCACGTAATCGGCGAGACGGATGACTTAATCAATAAGAAAGTTGCCGCTGCGATTGCCGGCGGACTTTTGCCGATTTTATGCGTGGGCGAGCTTCTCGAAGAACGTAAGGCTTCGCAAACAAACGAGGTAGTAACTCGGCAGGTAAAAGGAGGCCTGGCCGGCTTAAGCGCAGAAAAGCTCCAGGCCGTGACCATAGCATATGAACCGGTCTGGGCCATCGGCACAGGCCTGACGGCAACGCCCGAGCAGGCCCAGGAAGTGCACAAATTTATAAGAGAGCTGCTCGGACAAATGTATAGTGAAGAAATAGCCGAGGAAATCCGAATCCTTTACGGCGGCTCGGTTAAACCAGACAATGCCGCGGAACTGATGAACCAGAAGGATATAGACGGCTCGCTCGTCGGCGGGGCAAGTTTGAAGGCTGATGATTTTCTCGCAATAATTCAGGCCGCAGTGTAATTGACTATTTTACTCGTGACTATTGAGAGAAAAAAATGGAACTTAGATTTCATAACAGCAGAGAAAAGTAAATAGTCAATTGAAAGGGGAATAAATATGACTGTTTTTCCAATATTGGCAGTAACTTTTATTATGAAAATAGTTGCCGTCCTGTTCGTTATTTGCTGCGTGTCGCTGGTTCTGATTATCCTGATTCAAAAGGGCAGAGGCGGCGGCTTAAGTGGGGCGTTCGGCGGCGCAATGGCCAGTGGGATTCTGGGTTCAAAGACGGGCGACTTTTTGACCTGGGTGACAATAGTGCTGGCGGGTGTGTTTCTGACCCTTGCAGTGGTGATGGCCAAATTCTACAAGCCGGCTCCCGTTGGTGATTATGACGTAAGCCCGCAGACTCAGCAGCAGCCGCTGGAAAGTCCCGAGCAGCCGGAACCATCCGACACCGCCGGGGATACGGCCGGTCAACCCGGTGCCGGCGCAGATATAAATTCGCCCGGCAGTTAACGAGAAGATTATCCTGAAACACAACGGCTGTTCGTACGGCCTAATTTAGCTTGAAAGTAGAGTTATAATGAATAGTATGACCGGCTATGGCGAGGCACAGGGCGAGGCTGATGGAGTAAGTTATGCCGTTGAGGTTAAGACTGTCAATAACCGCTACTTCAAGACCATCATAAAGTTACCGGAACCGGCAACCTTTCTGGAAGAGGATATTGATAAGCTTTTGAGAAAAAATATCTCGCGAGGAACAACAAATTACGTGCTTCGGCTCAAAGATACATCGGCAAGCGCACTGTTTGATATCGACGAGAGAGCCTTACAGGCTGTTGCGGAGAAATTGAGCCGGGCCGGTTCTTCGACTGGTATTAACGGGACGATCGATATCGGCAACCTGTTAGCCTTGCCCGGCATTATTCAGCCGGCAATGCCGGATAAAGAAAGAGCCGGGCAAATCAGGAAACTCGCCTTGGAGATAAGTCAGGAGGCGCTGGATAAGCTAAAACAAATGCGCGCCACTGAGGGCGACTATTTGGAAGCCGATATAAATAAATGCTGTACGATAATAGAAAAAGACCTTGAGCAAATACGCGGCCGAAGTGACATCGTTATAAAGGAGTATGCGGATAAACTGAAGAAAAGGGTCAACGAGCTGCTCGCGCATGCGGAGCTTAAAATAGATGAAGGAATTCTTGCCAGGGAAGTGGCGATTTTTGCGGAAAGGTCGGATATTTCCGAAGAGGTTGCCCGGTTAGATTCACACCTGCAGCAATTTGCTCAGTGTTGCCGGGGAAGCGACCAGGCGGGACGCAGGCTGGACTTCATCAGCCAGGAGATGCTCAGAGAAGCAAACACCATTGCGAGCAAGGCATCCGATACTGAAACGACCCGTTACGTGGTCAATATAAAATGCCAGATTGACCGCATTAAGGAACAGGTTCAGAATATAGAGTAAAAAGGAGTAAAACGTATAGACTGTTAATGGTTTATGCCGAGGATGGAATGACGAATACAAACAACGGAAAAGGCAAAGTGGTCATCGTGAGTGGCCCATCAGGTGTCGGCAAGAGCACGATATGCAAAGAGATTCTCAAGAAGCTCAATTATATTTACCTGAGCGTTTCGTTGACGACCCGGCCGATAAGCAAAGCGGAAGTCGATGGAAACGATTACTGGTTCGTTTCCGAAGAGGACTTCCGGGAGCGGATCGAAAAAGGTTTGCTGCTGGAATATGCTGAGGTGTTCAGGCATCTTTACGGGACGCCGAAAGATAAGGTTGACGAAGCGCTGCAGGCCGGAAAATTTGTGATTCTGGAGATCGACGTTCAAGGTGCTATAAAAGCCAAGGTAGTTTTCCCGGATGCGGTGATGATTTTCATCTTACCGCCCAGCGCAAAGGACCTGGCGAAACGCCTAAATCACAGGGGCAGAGATGCTGAAGAAGTTGCCGAAGTGAGACTCAACGGCGCAAGCACTGAAATCGCCGCCGCCTGGCAATATTATGAACATATGGTTATCAACGAGGATTTGCAGCAGGCAGTAAACGAATGTGTGCAAATCATCGAGAACGCAAGAACAGAAACGTAAGAAAGTGAAAATCGAAACTGACGAGTCCGCCCCTGTCCGGCGGATATTAAATGTGAGATCCGAAAGATGATAGACGAACTCAAGAGTGAAAAACTTGTTAATAAAGTCGGCGGCAAATTCAAACTGACGGCACTGGTTCAAAAACGGCTGGGTGAGCTTATGCAGGGCGGCCGGCCCCTGATCAAGGACATCGAAGGCAGAACGATGCTCGAAATTGTCATTCAGGAGATCTTGCAGGACAAGATCACCATCGATGACGGAGTACCTCCGGAGCCTGCAGAGAAAATAAAGAAAAAGTAAAGACAGCCTCGATTCTCCGGTGCGCCTCGGCGGTGAAACGAAATACGAGATGCTTGACAATCTGAATATTTTGCTGGGTGTATCTGGCGGAGTCGCCGCGTACAAAGCGGTCGATTTGGCCGGCAAACTGACCGCTACCGGCGCCCGGGTAAAGACGGTAATGACCGAAGCTGCCTGCCGGCTTGTCGGGCCGAAAAGCTTCGAGGCGGTCACCCAATCGGCCGTCTTTACGACCATGTGGAGCACAGCGGAAGAATATCAGATCAGCCATATCGCACTTCTCGACTGGGCCGATGTCGTTGTCGTAGCACCGGCAACCGCGAATATTCTCGGCAAAATTGCAAACGGTATCTGTGACGATATGCTCAGCACCACCCTTTGCGCCTGCTGGCCATTGGTCGAATCGGGAGCGGTACTTCTGGCCCCTGCGATGAACAATAATATGTGGGCAAACCCGGCCGTGCAGCACAATGTCAAGACGTTGGAAGAAAGAGGCTTCCAATTCATAGGCCCCGAAGAAGGCCGGCTCGCGTGCGGCGCCGAGGGAATCGGCAGAATGTCCGAGCCGCTGCAAATTCTGGAAGCGATCGAAAAAATCGCCTCGAACATCGGGAAACGTAAAGTCTGAATCGAAGCAAGTGACACGTTTCCAAGCCCGCCCTGAGTGGAACCGAAGGGATATACCTGATGCGAATCTTAATCACAGCAGGCGGAACTCGCGAATACATCGACCCGGTCCGCTTCATCTCCAACGCGAGCAGCGGAAGGATGGGTTACGCACTTGCCCGGGCGGCATTAAAAGCCGGGCACAAAGTAACGCTCATCGCCGCGCCAACAAGTCAAAAGTCGCCGGGCACGGCAAAACTCGTAAACGTCGAAACCGCCGCCCAGATGTTCGAGGCTGTAAAGAAATATTTCAACCGATGTGATTGTTTGATTATGGCCGCCGCTGTGGCCGACTATACCCCTGCCCATCCGGCCAGAACCAAAATACGAAAGACCGGCGAGCCATTGACCGTCAAATTAAAACCCACAACCGACATCCTGAAATGGGCGGGAAAACACAAGAAGAAAGATCAAATCGTCGTCGGCTTCGCATTGGAAGATAATAACGTAAGAGAATGGGCCGAAAAAAAACTGAAAGAAAAGAAGCTTAGTATGATAGTCGCCAACACCTGTGCCGCAATCGGTGCCGAGAAATCGACCGTTCAGATAAAAATGCCCGGCGGCGAATGGCTGAAACTTCCCAAGGCAAGTAAAGCAGTTATCGCCGGAAAAATTGTCTCCATGGTCGAAAGCCTTTTATCAATTTAACAAAGGGAGATAAGACAATGAACACAACGGCTAAAAAGATTGTTCTGTTGCTGCTGCCCCTGCTGATATGTGCCGTGAATGCAGCGTCCGAGCAGCCGGTTTTCCCGGTCAAGGTGAGCGAGAACGGACAGTATATTGTTGACAGCAATGGTAAACCCGTCTTCTGGATGGGCACTACTCAATGGCAAATCTTTCGGGAATATACGCTGGACGAAGCCAGGGTGATTCTTGAAAAAACCAGGAGCAACGGCTTTGTCTTTATTCAGGCGATGCTCATGGGAGTTGGTGACGGCACTCAGCCCAACGTGCAAGGCCACAAGCCCTGGATTAATGACGATCCCCTCACGCCGAACGAGGAGTATTTCAAAAACGTGGACTCTGTTATCCGGATAGCACGGGATAACAACCTGATTTTTTCGGTGACTCTTTATCATCAACGATACCGCAAGTGTATAACGGAAAAGAACGCCCGGGCATGGGCGAAGTGGCTGTCCAGCCGGTACAAAGATATGCCTAATATTGTATGGTCCATGACACCCGAGGCCAAACAGGAGTTTGTTCCGGTTCTCCGGGAGCTGGCCGCGGGACTCCACGAAGGAGACGGAGGTTCCCATATTATCACCTTTAAACCCGACCCGGCACCATATACTTCCAGCTTCATTCACGACGAGAACTGGCTGGCATTCAACTCAATGCAAACGTGGAACAGGGTCGACCTGATTTATCCCATGGTGACCAAAGATTATAACCTTCAGCCCGTAAAGCCCGTTCTAATGGCCGAGGGCGCCTACGAAGAAGGCTCCGAATACGGATTCGAAGTGACTCCCCTTTGGATCCGCAGGCAGGCCTATTATTCATACCTGGCCGGCGCCCACCACACATACGGCCACAACGATAGCTGGCGCGTGCTGCCTACATGGAAGAAGGCCCTTGATGCACCCGGCGCTGTTCAGATGGGCGTCCTCAAGAAAATATTCCTGGGCCTGAATCAATGGTGGTATCTCGTTCCGGATCAATCGATTTTTGCAACCGGCGGCCAAACCGGCGGAAAAATTTTGAACCTTGCAGCCCGGCATAAAGACGGCAAATGGATCATGGTTTATCTGGGCGACAAAACCTCCTTTTCCATCAATATGAATAAGATTACTGCTGGAGACAAAATTAACGCATCCTGGGTGGACCCAAAAACCGGCGATTCAGTTTCTATTGGCCGTTTTTCACATACCGGCATCGAATCCTTCTCGACGCCCGATGGCTGGGAAGATGCACTGCTGATACTCACAGCACAAGGCAGCTAAATCCTATCCCGCCATCGTGAAATGGGCGGGGGAATATTCGATATTGCATCACCGCAGGCTGTGTAGAGATATCTGGTCACGAATGGAAGGGAATCAATATTCGCAGCTAAATGCTTCAACTTCGCTCAGCATGATAAAAAAAGCGACCGGCCAAATAGATGTTTGGAATTGCTGCATTTCGATTAACATTGAAACCGAGAGAAACAACAGAAAAATGTGCAGTATTCCTTTAATTCCCTGCCGCTCAGCGTCTTTAATGGATTGCCGAGTCTGCCTTAATACCGGTGATCGCTTCGCCCTGACCGATGAGGTAAATGTTCGGGTGCGGGGGCGGCGCCATTCCATCACCAAGGAAGAAGCTTGGGTGTGGTGGCTTATTATAGACCACGTTCTGCCAGGCTATAGCCAGGCGGTATTGTGGATCGTGCATCAGCGTGTAGATACGGTGCTCAGTGGGGATCGTCGTGGTGTAGAGCCGCAAGGACTGCCCATCGGGAGCAGTCACGAGCAGTTCCTCGCGCCAGTCTCCGATGAAATCGCCCATAATATTAGGGCCTCGACCACCACGTCGAGCTTCGGTTGCGAAGAGACGTTCTTCGGCTCCCGTGCTCCAATTCCATTTGCTCACCGTGGAACGAGAGAGCAACTCTCGCAGCAGATCGCCGTCCCACCAGATCACAAAACCGCTTGATCGCGGATTGGGACCGATCTCGTTGCCGCGCGAATCCCGCAGTCCTCCGGGCCCGCCCCACGCTTCATAGCCGCTGTGGCGAGGATCGATGTCGGCCGCCATGCCTCCACCAACATCGATGCCGGGACTATGCTTCCAGATCAATTCGCCGGTGCGCGCGTCGTGCATGGCAACGCCGGGCGTTCGGAACCGCACTGTGTCATTTTCGTTTTCATGGATTGTGAAGACCTCCAGGCCGGGACGGTCGGGGTACATGTCGCTGATGTGCATTGAGTCGCCGTGTCGCAGCCCGGTGGAGTACAAACCCCGGCCGTTGTCATCAACTACCATGGAATGGTAGATGATCTCGTCCTTACCGTCGGCGTCCACATCCGCCACCGATAGCGAGTGGCCGCCCATGCCGGAATAGGGTGAGGCATCTGCGAACGGTGGGTAGCTGATGCCCGAGTCGAAGACCCAGCGGCTGGTCAGTTCGCCGTCGCGCCAGTCCCAGGCGGCCATGACAATACGGCCGTAGACGCCGCGGCACATCACCACGCTCGGCCGCGTTCCGTCCAGATAGGCTACACAGGCCAGGAAGCGGTCGCAGCGGTTGCCGTAGCTGTCATTGCCGCCGTTTCCTCCGATACCACCCCAACCGTCGATCGGATAGCGGTTAGGTATGTAATCAACCGTTTTCAGCGCCGCGCCAGTCTGGCCGTCGAAGATGGTGAAATATTCCGGGCCGTCGAGGATACGGCCATGGGTCCGGTCGCCCTCCTTGTGAGTACGCCAGTCCTTGCCCTGGTTTCCGATAACCTGTCCTGTCGCGTCTGTTGTGCCGTCGGCGGTCTTGCAGGCCATCTCGGCCTTACCGTCGCCGTCCAGGTCGTAAACCATGAACTGGGTGTAGTGCTCGCCGTCGCGGATGTTGATGCCCAGATTGATACGCCACATGTGCGTACCGTCCATCTCGTAGGCGTCAAAGATGGGTGCCCCGGTGATGCCGGCAAATGAGTTGTCCCGGCCGTGAGAGACCGGGTGCAGGACGTTCTCGTATTCACCGTCACCGTCCAAATCGGCAATCGAGGCATCGCCGGGCTGGTATTCGGAGATGGGCCGGATCGGGATTTCGAGGTAGTTGTTGTTCCAGATGCGTGCCTGCCTGGAGACTGCCAGTTCCTTGCCGTCCAACATCGGCCGGACAAAGTACTGGAGTGGCTGACTGGTATCGGCGCCGCGATCGACGTAGTTTGTGCTACCCTTGATCGGCAATTCATTAGCTTTGACTGGCGATGCACCGCCGGTTATTCGGTACAAATTGAAGGCAAGCCCATCGGGATCGGTTCCGAACAATCGCCACCCGACGTAGACAACGTTGTCCTGTTGCTTGACAGCCACGATGCCGCGAGTGAGGTTTTCCATCTGACGTTGTGCCGGCGCTGTCGAGACCAAACCCAACAGTAAGGCAATTATGATCCGAATCGGACAATTATGCATAAAAAAGACTCCTATTCAAGGCTGCCTTGAGTCAGTTCATCCGACTATGCAACTTTTTTGCCGACGGCAAGAGTCGAAGACCTTTTCCCCTGACTTTTTTTCGCATCGCTCTTTTCGCATAAGGATCTCCAGGCAGAAGCATCAATCTTTCGACTCTGCTCTTGACGTCATTCGTAAGGCTTAGATTATCAAAAGTGAGTCTGTTTGTCATGGATTATTTGAAGAGAGTAGAATACAGTTCCTGGGATTCTTTTCGGAGGAAGACAGAAGACAGAAGACAGAAAACTGAATTCAGCACATAGAGCAGGGCAAGCCGCAGCCCATCAGTATGGGGCAGCCTTTCATGTAATTACGACTCTTGTTAATAAGAGTTAATTTGTGTCTTTTATACCAAGGTCGTCTTTTGTTAGGATGGACTCGAATTTGTAGCCGGCCCGGGTAATGTTTTCTTCGGCGCCCTGCCTGCGGTCGATGACGCAGACGATTTTTTTGACCGTTGCTCCGGCTTCGGTGATAATCTTCGCCGCCTCGAGGACCTGTCCGCCGGTCGTGGCGATGTCTTCGACCAGCAGGACGACGTCGCCGGCCTTCAAAACGCCTTCGACCATTTTGCCGGTGCCGTAACCTTTCTTGCTGTTGCGAATGATTACCCAGTTCCTGCCGGTCGCCATCGCGGTGGCGGCGGCCAGGGCCACACCGCCTAATTCGGCGCCGGCTATCAGCGTGACATCATCCGTCATATATCCGGCAAATTCCTCGCCCAGTGCCTTGAGTATATCCGGGCAGGTCTCGAACAGGTATTTGTCGAGATAATATTTACTTTTCTTGCCGCTACGAAGGACAAAGTCGCCTTCCAGATAAGCCGTCTCTTTGATTCGTTTTATCAATTCTTCTCTGGTCATAATATAATTTACCTATTATTGAAACAAAAAGGGCAGTACGCATCCCGTGATGAACCTGCCGGCATCGGAGCATAAAAAAGCAACGCTTTCCGCGATATCCTGCTGTGAGGTATTGGAACACCTTTGCCTGCAAAACCTGTTACTAAAGCTACTTTATCCTTCAACTCCATCTTATTGTTTAGACTTTCAGTTCTACTTTTCTGCTGATTTCTTTTCGATATTTTTTGCGGATGGGCATTACGATACTTCTGATGAATTCATCGACCTGCTGGGCGGATCGGCCGATGTACGCATTAGGATTCAGTATTTTCTCGAAATCAATCTTGGCGAATGCGATGTCCGCTTTTAGCCGACCGACCAGGTCGTTGGGCTTGCCGAGTTTCTTGACCTGAGCGGCGGCGGCGTGCGAGTGCAGCCTTATTTTCTCGTGCAGTTCCTGCCTGTTGCCGCCGGCCTTTACCGCTGCCATCAGGATGTTCTCGGTGGCCATGAAGGGCAGCTCGGAAGCGACGCGTGCGGCGATAACCTTCGGATAGACCACAAGCCCATCGGCCACGTTGATAAGAATCTCCAGGATGCCATCGACGGCAAGGAACGCCTCCGGAATCACTATACGCCTATTGGCCGAGTCGTCGAGCGTCCTTTCGAGCCACTGCTCGGAGGCCGTCATCTGCGGGCTGGAAGCAAGGCTCAGCACAAATCTGCTCAGGGCCGTTGTTCGCTCGCATCGCATCGGATTTCTTTTATAAGGCATCGCCGAAGAGCCGATTTGCGATTGCTCGAACGGCTCTTCAATCTCCTTGAGATTGGCGAGCAGCCGGATGTCGTTGCACATTTTGTGGGCGGACTGCGCGATTGAGGCAAGGGCATTGACGACGAGGGCGTCGATTTTCCGCTGATAGGTCTGGCCCGTCACGGCACAGATTTTCTTAAAGCCGAACGCCGCGGCCACTGCCTTATCGAGCTGTTTGACTTTGCTGTGATTACCGTCGAAAAGCGCCAGGAACGAGGCCTGAGTGCCTGTTGTACCTTTGACGCCTCTAAAGGGCATCGTTTCGAGCCGATGCTCCATTTCCTGCAGGTCCATCACGAACTCGTAGCACCAAAGCGTCGCCCTTTTGCCGACAGTAGTCAACTGGGCCGGCTGGTAGTGCGTAAAGCCCAGCGCCGGTAGTAAGCGGTATTTCTTCGCGAACTTGCCGAGCAGGTTTATCACCGCGGCGAGTTTGCCGGCTACGATCTGGAGTCCTTCACGCATAATAATCAAATCGGCGTTGTCACCAACGTAGCAACTTGTCGCGCCGAGGTGTATGATCGGCTCGGCCTTTGGCGCCACGTCGGCAAACGTGTAAACATGCGCCATCACATCATGCCGGAATTGCTTCTCATAGCGTGCGGCCTTTCTGAAATCAATATCGTCGAGCTGCCTGGCCATCTGTTTTATCTGGCTGTTCTTAATATCCAGCCCGAGTTTCTGCTGCGCTTTTGCAAGCTCCAGCCAGAGCCGGCGCCAGGTGGCGAATTTTTTCTGAGCACCGAACAGCTCGGCCATTTCTCTCGAAGCGTTTCTCTCAACGAGAGGACTTGTATAAACATCATTATTTTTTGCCATTTTTGTCTCTACCTGTTATCGAGTTTTGCCTGTCGCCGGCTCAGGAGCTGCTCGATTTCTTCGATATCTTTTTCGCTCAAATTCCAGCCGGCGGCCGGGGCGGTTTCGATAATCTGTGAAGGTCTTCTTGCGCCGACTATTGCGGCGGTGACTTCGGGCCTGCGAAGGATCCAGCTAATCGCCAGCTCGGCACAGGTCCTGCCGTTACGCTCGGCGATCTTTTTTAGGTCCTCGACAAGTTCGAGCGTAGCACTAAACTGCGGCTCAAGGAAATCAGAACTCATTCTGCGGTGGTCATCCGGAGCCAGAGCCTCAAAGCGGGCACGGTCGAATTTGCCCGTAAGCAATCCCCGCTGAATCGGGCTGTAAGTAACGATACCCATCTCATTCTGCCCGCAGTAGTCCAGCAGTTCATCTTCCACTTCGCGATGCAGCATGCTGTAGGGCGGCTGGAGCGAGACGGCCGGATATATCTTCTGCACGCGTTCAATATGCTCGACGGTGAAATTCGATGCGCCGAGGTATCGAACCTTGCCCTCATCGAGAAGTCTGGCCATTTCCTCCCATGCCTCTTCGAGATCTTCATCGGGGTCGGGCCAGTGCATCTGGTAGAGATCGATGACGTCGATACCGAGTCTTTCCAGGCTGGCGTGACATTCGTCCCGGATGCTCTGCCGCTTCAGACAGGTTACTTTCTCCTTTTTTTCGTTCCACAGAATTCCGCATTTTGTCGCTATCAGCGGCTTTTCGCTCACCTGTTTGAGAGCCTTTTTGATAAGCTCTTCGGAATGGCCCAGCCCGTACGCCGGGGCGGTGTCTATCCAGTTAATGCCCGCCTCAAGAGCAGCCAGAATCGCGCCGACCGCCTCATCGTCGTCCTGCGGCCCCCAGCCGTACTGCCACGGCCCGCCCATCGCCCAGGTGCCCAGACCTACCGTTGTGAGCTCCAAATCCGTGTTTCCTAACCTTCGCTTTTGCATAATGTGTTCCCTAAATTTCAATATTTGCCCCATAGCATAGTAAGATATTGACCGTTTATCAATATTTTTGTACTTTTACCTGAGAAGTCTATTCTGCTTTAAATGCAAAATTATTCCGATTTAGGGAACTGATAGGAGTATCTATGAAAAAGAGTAACTTGACTCAGCGTGTTCTTCTCGGCATGCTTTTGATTGTGCTGTCGGTCTTTTTTTATTCGTTACACTTCGTGATTTTCAGAGACAGCCATCATATTTTCATCTACCTCCTGGGCGATATCGCGTTTGTCTTTATAGAAGTCCTGCTGGTGACGCTGATTATCCATCACCTGCTGGGTGAGAGGGAAAAACGCGCCATGCTCAAAAAGCTTAACATGGTAATCGGCGCTTTTTTCAGCGAGGTGGGCACCGATTTGCTGAAGTTTTTTACAAACTTCGATAAGAACGCTGAACAAATTTCGAAGCATCTGATCGTGGGTAATGAATGGTCGCCGGAGCATTTCACGCAGATGGAAGTTGTGCTGCAAAAACACAGTTACAAAATTGATAGTCGTGCCGGAGATCTCCAGGGCCTGCAGAGCTTCATCGTGGGCAAACGCGCGTTTCTGCTGAGGCTGCTGGAGAATCCCAACCTGCTGGAGCATGAAGCATTTACTGAGCTTCTCTGGGCAGTTTTTCATCTGTCGGAAGAGTTATCGCACAGGGCGACCGTCAAGGACCTGCCGGAGACCGACTACGACCATTTGAGCGGAGATATCAAAAGAGCCCACCGGCTGCTGGTACGGGAATGGCTCTGTCACATGGAGCATTTGAAAATCGATTATCCCTACCTGTTTTCGCTCGCAGTCAGGATCAATCCTTTCGATCCGAACGCTTCGGCGGAAGTGGAATAGACTTCACGGGATTTACATATCACGCCGGGACTGCTTCGATGTTTAGTGATAGCCGGCGCCGGGATACAAAATATTCAGAGCCAGCAGATGCACCGGATTTAAGACCACGTCCAGCAATCGCCACGCGACAACCAGGCCGAACATTCGAAAACCCGGCTGGTGCAATAGTTGCGCGTAACGTTCGGCGGCACTATTGCTCAAAAACAGCGAGACCACCTCGCTGCCGTCGAGCGGAGGCAGCGGGATAAGATTGAAGACGAACAGAATCAGGTTCAGCGAAAAGAAAATACTTATGGCGACCGATGCCGAGTTTGCAAAGCCGGGCGATGCCGCGGCGGTAACCTGTTCGAATGTGATGGATTCCGGTGCGTAAAAGACTCCGAGCAGTATGCCGGCACGAATTGCCAGGCCTGCTATTACCACGAGAATCAGATTGGCAACCGGCCCGGCTAAGGCCATTAGGGCGGCACTTCGCCGGTTGTGCCGCGCCCAGTGAGGATCGTAAGGCGAGCTGGCCCAGCCGATCATCCAGCCGGCAAGAATAAAAGAGGCAATGGGCATGACAACCGTGCCGAACGGCTCTCTCCTGATGTGGGCCACAGGGTCCAGCGTAACCTGTCCTTGGTGATAGGCCGTGGGATCGCCGAGCTTCAGTGCGGCAAAGCCGTGAGCAGCCTCGTGGCAGGTCAACGCGACCAGAAGAGCGACATACCAGGTTATCCCCAGAACTAATACCATAAATGCACTTAATTTTCCGCTGAAACGCGATAAGTTCGGCCGGCTTTTGTTGTGAATGCCATAACAGTCCATGCGCCAATGGGCTTGACCGGTTTGCCGCCGGATGTCACGCGAACAGGTTCGTTGGCGTGGACTCTGCACCTGTTGCCTGACAGAGAGCGTATGGTCGCCTCAGTGAGTTTACCGTCTTTCCATGCGATGTCCACCTCGAAGCCGCCTCGGGCGCGCAGGCCTTTGACCGAGCCGCTCGGCCAGGCTTTCGGCAGGGCGGGCAGCAGATGAATTTCGCCGGCGTGGCTTTGCAGCAGCATCTCGGCGATTCCTGCCGTGCCGCCGAAATTGCCGTCGATCTGGAAGGGCGGATGGGTGTCGAACAAGTTGGACAGCGTTGATTTTGCCAGCAGGGCCATCAGGTTTTCGTGTGCTTTCTCGCCGTCCTGCAGGCGGGCCCAGAAGTTAATGATCCACGCTCTGCTCCAGCCGGTATGGCCGCCGCCGTGCGAGAGGCGGTATTCGAGCGATTTTCGTGCCGCGGCCGCAAGTTCCGGCGTGCCGGTGACGGAAATTTGTTTGCCCGGGTGCAGCGCGAACAGATGTGAGACGTGCCGATGACCCGGCTCGGGTTCCTCAAACTGGTCGCTCCATTCCATCAATCTGCCGTCCGAGCCGATCTGAGGGCCGGCCAGATTACCGCGGGCGGATTTGACCTCTTTTACGAATTCATCGTCAAAACCAAGAATTTTCGCCGCTTCAATGCAATTGGTGAACAGGTCGTAGATGATCTGCTGATCCATTGCCGGGCCCATCGTCAGGTTAGAAGTCTTGCCGTCAGGCGTGCGGAAGCGGTTTTCAGGGGATATCGACGGGCCGGAGACCAGCTTGCCCGTTTTCGGATCTTCGACGAGAAAATCCAGGAAGAACTCGGCGGCCTCTTTCATAATAGGATATGCCCTGTTTTCCAGAAATTCCCGGTCGCCGCCGAACGCGTAGTGTTCCCATAAATGCTGGCAGCACCATGCCGCGCCGCTGGGCCACATGCCGTACCCGACGTTGCCGATAGGACTGGTCCAGAACCATGCATCCGTGGTATGGTGGGCAACGAAACCGCGGCAATCGTAAACGTCTCTCGCGGTTTTTCTGCCGCGGGGCCGCAGGTTGTCGGTCAGGTCGAAGAAAGGTTCGTGACATTCGGCCAGGTTGCAGACCTCGGCGGGCCAGTAGTTCATCTGGATATTGATATTGATGTGGTAATCGCAGTTCCACGGGGCATTGATGTGCTCGTTCCATAGACCCTGGAGGTTGGCGGGCATACAGCCGGGACGCGAGCTGGACATCAGAAGGTACCGGCCGAACTGGAAGTACAGAGCGCACAAGGCCGGGTCGTCGGCGCCGTCTTTCATTGCTTGCAAACGCTCATCTGTCGGCTTATCGGCCGCAGCCGTGTCACCGAGATTCAGCGCCACCCTTCGGAACAGACGCCTGTGCTCGGCAAGATGCGCCCGCTGTAATTCGGGATATTTTTTCCTGCCGGCAGAGGCCAGTTGCTTCTCGCAGACTGTCTGCGGATCGTCGCCGCGGTAGTTTGTCGCCGCGGCGATTAAAAGTGTTGCCGCATTGGCATTTTCCAGCCGGAGGCCTTCATCGGTCGCCGTCAGCTTTCCGCCCTCTGGAATAATCTTAAGCCGGGCCTCGAAATTGACGCCCTTGTGCTGGCCCTTCATTGTGGCCTGGCCTTTGATCGCGATGCGGTCCGGCCCGACGGTTTCAACAGTGAAATCTTCAGGCCGCCAAAGGCTCGCATCGAATGTAATCTGTGCCGGCTTATCGCACGCCAGGCGAACGACGATGCACTGATCGACGGGGCTTGAAAAAACCTCGCGAGTGAAAGTGACATCGCCGAGCCGATACGTGACGGTTACAGTGGCGGCATCGAGGTCGAGCTGCCGGCGATAATCGACCGCTTGCCCTTTGTCGCCGAATCGCAGCCTCAGATCGCCGAGCGTCTGGTAGCTGCGAATCAGCCGCTCGCCCATAAACTCGCGCTGCATTATTCTCTGGGCCTCGGCATACTTTCCTTCGAATATGAGCCGCCGGGCCTCGGGCAGATGTTTGTACGCCCCGACGCGGTCCCGGTCGAGCTGATTGCCCGCCCATAGGGTATCTTCATTGAGCTGCAGCCGCTCGGTTTGAACCGTGCCGTAAACCATTGCTCCCAGCCGTCCGTTTCCGACCGGCAGCGCTTCGGTCCATTTTTGCGCGGGTTTATTGTACCACAATTTCAGGTGATTCCATGCTTCATCGTCGTGGTTGACTGATTGAGCGCCGTATACCGAACATCCTGTAAAAATATTTACAAAAACTAACGCCGCGACTGCCGCTTTTAGTTTTTTCATTTTATGCTCTCTTGATTTAATACATTGGATTGTCCTGATTGGCTATTATTACGTACGTCCGGCCGGCTTTCGTATTGAACTCAAAGACATTCTCTTCAAGCATTGTGACACTGACGGTTTTGCCCTCGTCAGTCACCCGGATGGGACCACTTGAGCGGACTGTGCATCTATTGCCGAGCTTCGAACGGATGACGCACACGTTCACTTTTCCGTCCTGCCAGTCAATATCCACTTCGAAGCCGCCGCGGGCCATCAGGCCCTTAATGTGGCCAACCGGCCAGACGGAAGGCAGTGCCGGCAATAGATGCAGCTCGCCCGTATGGCTTTGCAGCAGCATTTCCGCGATGCCGGCGGTGCCGCCGAAGTTGCCGTCGATCTGGAACGGCGGGTGGGCGTCGAACATATTTGGAAACATTCGCTGCGGCGTCAGAAGGCTGCTGAGCATTTTGTACGCGTGGTCTCCGTCCTCGAACCTCGCCCAGAAATTGACCTTCCAGGCCATAGACCATCCAGTGCCGCCGTCGCCGCGAAGTTCGAGCGATTTTCGTGCCGCCGCGAACAGACTTGGTGTGCCCCGACGTGTGATTTCTTTGCCGGGATGCAGGCCGAACAGGTGCGAGACATGCCGGTGTTGGTTCTTCGGGTCGTCCTTGTCTTCGAGCCATTCCTGGAGCTGGCCGTACTGGCCGATCTGATTTGGCGCGATCCGGCTTCGCATCTCGGCGAGCTTATCGCGGAAGTCCTTGTCCACATCGAGAATTAAAGCCGCCTCGATGCAGTTGCCGAACAAATCGCGAATGATCTGATGATCCATGGTCGGCCCGGCGACGAGTCCGCCATTCTCCGGTGAATTGGAAGGCGTGCTTATCAGCCAGCCGGTCTTCGGGTCCTTGATTAGAAAATCGACGAAGAAAGTCGCGGCACCTTTCATCAGGGGATAGGCCCGCTTTTTGAGAAATTCTCTGTCGCCCGTGAATGCGTAATGTTCCCAGAGGTCCTGGCAGAGCCAGGCGCCTCCCGTGACCCAGATGCCGTGATTGGAGGCGTTGACCGGCGCGGTTCCTCGCCAGAGGTCTGTGTTGTGGTGGAGGACCCAGCCGCGGCAGCCGTAATGCGCCATGGCGGTTTTCCGGCCGGTCTCGGCCACGTCTTCGAGCATATCGAAGAGGGGCTCGTGACATTCCGACAGGTTGGTGACCTCGACGGGCCAGTAGTTCATCTCGGTGTTGATATTGGTCGTCCACTTGCTGTCCCAGGGCGGATTGAGCTGGTCGTTCCAAATGCCCTGCAGATTGGCCGGCTGCGAGCCCGGGCGCGAGCTTGCGATCAGCAGGTAGCGACCGTACTGAAAATAAAGCTCCAGCAGTTGCGGATCATTTTGTTTGGCGAAGTTCTCGATGCGCTTGTCGGTCGGCTGCTCTGACGCTTCGGTTGTGCTCAGCTCGAACGCGGCTCTGCGAAACAATCGGCGATGGTCTGCGATATGCGGCTCTCGAAGCGCTTCATAATTCCTGCCGGCAACAGCCCTGATTGTTCGGCGGCATATATTTGCCGGGTCGGCGGTGACATCTTTGAAGTTTTTGTAGCTCGTCGCGGCGGCAAGAACCAGCGTCACCGAATCGGCGCCCGCAACCTCCAGGGCGTCATCCGTGAGTTCTGCTTCGCCGCCCGAGACGCGCCAGCCCAGCCGGGCTTCGAACTTCAGGACGTTGGATTTAGTTTCCTTGAAACCGCCGCGGAGTGCGAGGGTGTTATCGACTGCTAATGTCTGAGAATCAGAATGGGGGCTGTCCAGTTTTGCGCTAAACGTCAATTGGCCCGGTTTGTCGCAGGTTAGACGCACCACAATCACCTGGTCCGGGAAACTACAAAAGACCTCACGTACGAACTCGGTCTCGCCTACGCTATAGCGGACTGTTGCCAGTGCCGAGTCGATATCCAGCTCCCGGCGGTAGTCGGCCGGTTGGCCGTGGCCCGGGAAGCTCAGGCGCAGGTCGCCGAACGGCTGATATTTTTCCTGCCCCAGCGGTACGCTCATCATCTGCTGGCCTGCAAGTTTCTCGGCCTCGCGCTGATTGCCTTCGAACAGCAGCTTGCGGACGACCGGCAGGTAAGCGGCGGCACCGCTGTGCTGATACTCGTGCGGCTGTCCGGTCCACAGGGTGTCTTCGTTGAACTGGAGCCGTTCGTTTTCCGTGCCGCCGAAGATCATTGCCCCGAGCCGTCCGTTTCCGACCGGCAAGGCCTCGGTCCATTCTTTTGCCGGTTGCTCATACCAGAGTTTCATGCCGGTCCAGTCTTCGGTATCAAGGTGATTTTGTCCGGCCCTTTCCGCTGGCTCGGTCACGCACCCTGATATGATCAGGCAAAAAGCCAAAAGGTAAAAAGCGAATACCAGCGGATTTCGGACTTGTTGTTCTGTTTGCATAATGACTCCTTTCAAAAAAATGTTTATCTCAACATTTGATTATTGCGCAAAATATGTTCGGCGTGTTCGGGGAACTCCCTCACAATACTCTCTGCTTTTGATTTCTGCAACGATTTTGGCGCCGGCCGTAGGAAGCTGGTTATCTTCGAATTTCAGGGTTTCAATAATATGTTTGAATACCAGCTCGGCCAGTTCGCCGTCACCGGCAATCTGGCTCACTTCGATATCGAGCTGCCGGTTATCAGGTAATCTCGCGGTGCCTAAAAACATGCTGAAATGCACTTCGGGCTTGTCTATGCGGGCCCAGTCAATCGTGAGCGTATCGGTCTGCGTCTGGTTTGTCTCTACAATCACGGCGTCGATTTCAGATACCCTTTGCTCGAATCGCATTTGCGGCGTCGTCGTCTCGGCACTCAACAGATACCGGCAATTAGCCCAGGCGGTCGGTCTGACGGAACCGCGGGGGAAAAGGCTGCTTAAGGAGAACATATTCTCCTGATACTGCCATTTTTCCTCGCTTTGCCAGGCCTGCCCGACCGGCATCGATACAGATAAACCCGTTCGAGATAACCGGATCGGGTCCGAAAATGAAATTCTGGACTTGAAGACAACAATGAGGTGGGCCATTAGCAACGCTGCAATAAAAAGGCCCAGGAGGGCTATCTTATCATACCCCGGCTTGTTTGTTCCGTAAGTATCATTCATAATCGCGGCCATAGTAATGATTCGATACGTTTTTTGCAAGCTTCCCTTACGGAATCTACCGGCTCGGTTGCATAAAACCGACGAATTTAATTCAGATTGCATTTTGTTGCCGGCGGAATTATTCATATATTTTAAATGAGTTCCATGAGAACGGCGTATCTTTCGGGCGATACGTAGGGGCAGGCCCGCGTGCCTGCTATAGGCAACCACATGGGGTTGCCCCTACGGTTCTCGGGATTCTGAAAAAGGCATTTAACATGCCTAATGAGAAGGAGATTGAAATGAATGAAGTAATGACGCCACATGGGGTTGATTCGGAGAAAATCCTGCAAATAGCGATCGATATGAAAGTGCCTGCCATTATGTCCTATCTGTCCAGAGACAAATGGCACGTCGCTAAGGTTCTGCTGACAAAACTTGACGGAGACAGACTTAAAGTTGAAAGTACCATCTCCATGAGGCAGCGTCCTATAAATATACGTGTAGATCAACCGGTCGGCATTTCATTCAAACATGGATATGGCAAGTTTGTTTTTGATACGACTGTCAAAGCACTCGAACCTTCAACCGATCCCGAGACATCCCGACAGTGCGGCGGAACGATCGTACTTGCTTTTCCGGATAAGATTGAAGTAATCCAGCGGAGAAGCTACTTCCGTGTTAACGTACCTGAATCACTGAAGGTAAAAATTTTGCTATGGCATCGCAGCGGCAAACGCGGAGAAACAGATCCGAAACATGATACAGCCAACGAGATGCACAATTGTTGTCAGGGCAGGCTGATGGACATTTCCGCCGGCGGCGCTCAGGTTATAGTGCCGAACCAGAACGATGCTGGAAAAGCCAACTTCAAAAAAGGACAGTTTGTCAGCATGAGATTCACGCCCCTGCCTTATGAAACACCATTAGTGCTGAGTGCCCAAGTCAGAAACGTTTTGCCCACCGCAGACGACCAAAACGCCTCTCTTGGCTTGCAGATTGTCGGTCTGGAAGCAAGTTCGGAAGGTCGAGAGGTTCTTACCCGGCTGACAGGGATTGTCGAGAGGTACTATCAGATAAATCAATCCAGCGTCAAACAGCAGGCTGTGCATCCGGTCTCGAATGCAGATTAGTGCCCAGGTTACTTGTGCACCGATCCACCAGCGATATCGTGCTGCTCATCGATTTTGGCCTGGTCTATGGCCATAGAAGTTGAATGCTGCGCCGCCGGGATGAGATTGTCGTTATTGTGGCTTGCCTTGTGTCTCAATTTTGCGATGGATCTTGAAATTGGAACTCTGAAATATAACCATTTCATAAAACTGTTCGCCGCAAAACCACAGAAAATCACCACCATAGCCACCTGAATATTCCACCATACAAAAGCCAGCAGCAGCAACACCCTTATCAGGTATGAGAATGGTTTTTTGCCCCTGAGGTACTGATTGAGAATATGCGGATATCTAATCCTGCTCACCATTAGAATTGATATACCCAGGGCAAAAAACGGCAGGGCACAAATAATAGCGAGCGTCGAAATTGTTTCCTGATGAAATATTACCAGGCTGACAATTACTCCCGCGGCGGCGGGCGTCGGCAGGCCCATAAAACTCATGTGCGCCGATTCATCCTCCTCGTTTTCCACGTTGAATCTGGCCAACCGGATAGCCGCACAGCTTATATAAGCGGCCGCCGAGAGCCAGACGAAACGCTGCAGAAATGTTTCATCGGAAAGACCTATCGATGCCAACTCATTTTCCAGAACATTGAGCATAAGATATGCCGGCGCCACGCCGAAGCTGATGATATCGCAAAGGCTGTCGAGCTGGCCGCCGAAGCTGGAAGTGCTTTTAACCCTTCGTGCGAGCCGGCCGTCGAGCATATCGGCAACCATCGCTACGAGAATCATATAGCCGGACATAGCAAAGTAAGTCGTGGACCCGAATGTAAAAAACGGTATTTTGGAATCAACAGGTATTGTCCCCGAGCCTTTGCCGGCGAAGATTATCGCTGTAAAGCCGAATACGCCGTTGAGAATCGTAACCAGCGACGGCAGAATCGCGATATACT
Source organism: uncultured Pirellulales bacterium (assembly GCA_964439135.1). Lineage (GTDB taxonomy): Bacteria > Planctomycetota > Phycisphaerae > Sedimentisphaerales > Anaerobacaceae > JAFGPJ01. The sequence continues at coordinate 6,385 of CAYTNN010000035.1, read as the reverse complement.
TTAACCTCTGCCTGCGCACCCGCCGAAGCAGACTTTTCTTCGCAGCATCAGTTTTAGAGCTCAACATCTTCCGTATCTCGAAATTCGTATCTTACAAGCGGCGTAAGGCCCGCTTTTACCTTATCGCCTATTTGCACGAGGCACTTTGCATTTTCACGAACAGGCAAATACAATTCTGTTCTGGAGCCGAATTTTATCATACCGAACCTTTCGCCGCCAGCTAATTCCTGCCCTTCTGCCGTCGTGCAGACTATCCGCCGGGCAATCGCTCCGCTGATTTGCCGGACAATCAGCTTGTCTTTCGGACTGTCGGTTCGGGTCAGGTCCAGATCGTTGGACTCGTTGAGACGCCCCGATTGAGGATTCATCGCGTTGAGGTATTTGCCTTTTTTATAAGTGATTTTTTCAATTCTGACGTTACATGGAGCACGATTTATGTGGATATCGAAAATGCTCAGGAATATTCCGATCCGCAGGGCGGGCCCGCCGATGAAGTTGTTTTCTTCCACCCTTTCGATCTCGGTAACATGCCCGTCGGCTGGTGCCAACAGCAGGTTAATATCCGCAGGACAGCTTCGCTCCGGGTCGCGGAAGAACATCAGGGCCCATATCAAAACACAGGCCAAAACCGTCTCTATAGCAACAACCGTCCACTGCGGCAAAAAAGCTGCCGTTATCAGCGGAAAACAAACCATTGCCGCAAGCACAACCGCCGGGTAAACAACCACCTGCGGCAAACCATATCTAGTCAGAGGAATTCTCATGTGTTTTATTCGTTGTTCATTATTCTGTGTACTATGAACTATCAACCATGAAGTATCAAGAAAAAAAGGCCGACCCTGTGGGTATCGGCCTCTTGAAGGAGGGTGATGACGCATTTTTCAACTCTAAAAGCCTTTCCTTTGGGGCTGGCTTATTATGAACGGCCTATTATGTGTTCCTACTTATATAGACGCGAAACTGGCCAAAAAGTTACAATATTTTCCAAAAATTTCTCGAAATTGATACAAAATGTCGATTCCAGCGTAAAAAAGATGGCCTTTGGGGCCGGTCCATTAGTCGCCTCAGCAACTCTATACTGAGCCAGGGATTTTCTAAGCCGCTTAGCTAATCGCAGGATAGCTTCATAGTTTACATACCAGGGAACGAGACCACTATCACTACGTTCGGCCATTGCACCAATCCGCGGCGGAATGATAATCGTCCCATCAGGCATCGGGTGCCGGCAAGGCAGAAATGGGCAAGAAAAACTTTTTCTAGGAGATATTATCGTCGCAACTTTTACGCCGGCCTTGACGTCATCGGCGAAAGTCGATAATCTCTCAGAAAAATGGCGTGCTTTATTTCAGGTATTATGGAGAAATGGACGGGCGGTTTGCCGGCCGCCCTGCCTTGAGCTATGCAGGGACGAAAAGTCATCCATGCGGTTTTCTTTGTTCTGTTCTTCAGTATCGGTGCGGCCTCGCTAAGCAGCTCCATACTCTGTGACGATTTGGTGCAGTACTATCGGAACAAGCAGTTCCTTAGAACGGCACAGGAATCCCTGGGTCGGCTCGCATCTTTAAACACAGACTACGATGTATTGCTGGAGCGATTGGAAGAAGACCCTAATCTTGTTATCGATCGCCTCGCCCCGGCTACGTTTGGCACCAAATCTGTGGATGCAAACACAGTTTATCCCAGGGCGAGGAGCCGGCAGTTGGCCGCCGCTCGCAAGGCCCTGATGGAAGAATCGAACGGCCAGTCCCCCGAGGCGGCCATGCCGCAGTGGCTCAAACGATGCACCGAGCCGCGGAACAGAATCCTGCTGTTTGTCTCGGGAGTGATCCTGCTCCTGATTTCATTCGTCTGTTTCGGACCACAGAGTTCATAGTTCGTTATTGATATTATATCGTACACAATTTATAGTATGATGAATAATATCTTATGGACTCCTTACGGAGAATAACGAACTGAGAACAAGGAACTACTCATAATGAGCAAAGATGACAATACCAGACTTGATTTTATTCGTGCAATTGTTGCCGAAGACACCAAAACCAATAAATGGGATGGGCGTGTGGTGACGCGATTTCCGCCGGAGCCGAACGGGTATTTGCATATCGGACATGCCAAGAGCATTTGTTTGAACTTCGGCATAGCGGCGGAATTTGGCGGCCGGTGCCATCTGCGGTTCGACGATACGAATCCGGAGAAGGAGGAGCAGGAATACGTTAACTCCATCATCGAGGACGTTCGCTGGATCGGCTGGGATTGGGGCGAACATCTCTATTACGGATCGGACTATTTCGAGCAGATGTACGAGTACGCTTTGCAGCTTGTAAAAAAGGGCAAGGCGTATGTCTGCGATCTGGCGGCTGAACAAACACGGCAGTACCGCGGCACGCTGACCGAGCCGGGCAGGGACAGTCCCTATCGCAATCGTTCGGTCGAGGAGAATCTGGACTTGTTCGAGCGGATGAGGGCGGGCGAATTCCCGGACGGCTCGCGCACGCTTCGAGCGAAAATCGATATGGCGCATCCCAATCTGAATATGCGCGATCCCGTGATGTATCGCATCCTGCACGCCTCACACCACCGGTCGGGCGACAAATGGTGCATCTACCCGATGTACGACTGGGCCCACGGGCTCGAAGATTCCGTCGAACGGATAACGCATTCGATCTGCACGCTGGAGTTCGAGAACCACCGGCCCCTGTACGACTGGTTCCTCGACGAGCTGGGCGCTTATCATCCGCAGCAAATCGAGTTCGCCCGGCTGAATCTTACTTATACCGTGATGAGCAAGCGAAGGCTGCTGAATTTGGTGCAGGAGGGCCTCGTCGGCGGCTGGGACGACCCGCGAATGCCGACTATCAGCGGAATAAGGAGAAGGGGCTATTCGCCCGAATCGATTCGGGAATTCTGCCGGCGAATCGGTGTCAACAAGTTCAACAGTACCGTTGACATCGCGCTGCTGGAACACTGCCTCAGGGAGGATTTGAACAAAACTTCGCCGCGAGTGATGGCAGTGCTTCGGCCGCTCAAGGTGGTCATCGACAACTACCCCGAAGGCCAGGTCGAAGAGCTCGATGCAATCAACAATCCCGAAGACGCCGGTGCCGGCACGAGAAAGGTGCCGTTCTCGCGCGAGTTTTATATCGAGCGGGAAGATTTTATGGAAGAGCCTCCGAAGAAGTTCTTCCGCCTGGCCCCCGGCAGAGAAGTCCGGCTGCGATATGCTTATTTCGTGACCTGCACCGATGTGGTCAAAGACGCAAACGGCAAGGTTATCGAGCTTCACTGTACGTATGACCCCGCCACGCGGGGCGGTGACGCTCCAGACGGGCGCAAGGTCAAATCAACGCTGCACTGGGTCTCGGCCCAGCACGCGCTCGAAGCTGAAGTCAGATTGTACGACCATCTGTTCACGAAGGAAAATCCCGACGATGTAGCCGAGGGCGAGGATTTCAAATCCAATCTGAATCCGGACTCGCTGGATGTGTTGAGTTCGTGCCGGGTGGAGCCATCACTGGCGGAAGCAAAGCCCCTGAGCCAGTATCAGTTCGAGCGGCTGGGTTACTTCTGCGTCGATAAAGACAGCATAAAAGAAAAGCCGGTATTCAACCGGACCGTCGGTCTGCGTGACACCTGGGCCAAAATCCAGAAGGCGCAAAAAAAATAGCAAATACGGTGAGCTGCCGAAGCGGAAAATGTTTTTATTATTTGTAGAAAATCATTCTCAGCGATGCAGCAAGTAATATCACCCCGAAAATCTTTCGCAGAACATCGTCCGGGATGTCGGTTGCGTATCTGGCGCCCACCAGGCCGCCGAAAAAGAAGCCAAGACAAATCAGCCCGGCTATTTTAAAATCCACGAAACCTTGTTTGTAATAAGTCCACGCTGCGAGCAGGCCAATCGGCGGGACCATCAACGCCAGCGTCGTGCCCTGAGCGGTGTGCTGCGAGAGATCGAACAACAGAACCAGCGAAGGAATAATAATTATTGCTCCCCCAATACCTATCAGGCCGCTGAAAATACCGGCTACCAATCCCAGAAGCAAATAGAAAAATACATTCATAATACTTTGACCTCACTTCAAATGCAGCCTGCGGCTTCAGCACAACTTCGGAACTTAGCAACCACGGCTAACAATAAAATTTCAGCCGAACAGCTCGGTGAATTTTTCCTCGATGTCGGGATGTTCACACAGCGTCTGGCCGATCAGAACCGCCCTTACGCCGGCGGACATGAGCTTTTCTACGTCGGCTCGGGTTTTTATGCCGCTCTCGGAGACCAGCTCATCGTTATTTTCGAGAAGTCCCCCCAACCTGCTGGTCGTGTTCAAATCAACCTGCATCGTCGTCAGGTCGCGATTGTTGATTCCGAGAACGCTGTAACCTTTCTTCGGGAAACCTATCATACTGCGAACCTCCAGCAGCGAATCGGCCTGATGGACCTCCAGCAGCACAGTGAGCGTCAACTCGGCAGCGGCAATCATCATGTCCATCAACTCGCCCGGTTTCAGAGCTTCGGCTATCAGCAGTATCGCATCGGCGCCGGCGGCGCGGGATTCGTAAACCTGCCAGAGGTCGATAATAAAATCCTTTCGTATAACGGGCAAATCCACCTCCCGGCGTATCTGACTTATGTATTCGAGCCGGCCCTGAAAGTACTTTTCATCGGTAAGGACGCTAATGGCGTCGGCGCCGCATTTTTCATACGTTTGCGCGATTGCCACGGGATCGAAATCTTCACGAATCAGACCGGCCGACGGCGAGGCCTTTTTGACCTCTGCGATAACGTTTATGCCCCGACGGTTAGGCTTGGTGATGGCCTTGTAGAAATTGCGGCACTTGGCTAAAGAACGAACCTGCTGCTTCAACGTATCGAGACTTATCGCTGATTGTCGAGAACGCACTTCGGCTCGCTTGTCGGCAATTATTTTGTCTAATATGTTCGCCAATTTTGTTTACCCTGCGATTTTAACATAGCCCATACGAAGCTCGTTGAGAGTATTCACAAGCACAGTTTCTTCTTCTTCCGTCAAATTGCCCTTGGTTTTTTCCTCGAGGACCTGGAGCATATCGATGTTATATTTCGCCATCTCCAGATCGGGCTTTCTTTCTTCCTGCCCCTTTATCTGCAGCAGGCCCAGGGCGAATAATGCCTGCGTGGTGAGCATGCTTACAAGCGCGGCAAAATTACCTGCCGGCAAAGGGCCGTGAGACGGCTCTTCCTGCTGCTCATCTTTTTTCTCAGCTTCTTCCTGTGCGGCTAATACATCCTTCTCTTTCTGTGCTTCCTGTTTCCAGTCCTCATCGACAATGATTTTTTTCTCCTGCTCTTTTTCTTTACCCATAATCTGAGGCTCCTCTAAATCCTGTTCTTCTCTATTTTCGATATTTTTTCATACTTCTATCGATGTCGCGTTTTTGGTCGCGCTTCGTTATAGCTTGTCTTTTATCGTATTGTCTTTTGCCTCTGGCAAGGGCTAATTCTATTTTTGCCAGGCCCCTGTCATTAAAATAAATCTTCAGAGGCACAAGAGTAAAACCTCTTTGTTCGAGCTTGATTTTTATCTTGCGGATTTCCGCCATGTGCAGCAGCAGCTTTCTTTTTCTGGTCGGGTCGTGCTGCCGGGCCCCGGCCTGCTTGTATGGTGCAATACCGGCACCGACGAGCCAGCATTGCTCGCTATCGATCCTTGCGTATGAACCGCTCAGGTCGCCGCCGCCGGACCGCAGGGATTTAACCTCCGTACCCAGCAGTCCAAGGCCGGCCTCGTACTTCTCGATAATCTCGAAGTTTCTGTAAGCCTTCTTGTTGACCGCCACGGGCCCCTGTTTGTTCTTGTCCTTGTGTGATTTTGCTGCCATTCGCACCATGATAGCGACGGCAAGCTATTATTACAAGAATCAGTTGCAAAATGAACACGCACAGCAGAACACGCACTTAAATAAAAAGCGGCCTTATGCAATTCAGCATAAGACCGCTTGTAAACAACCGAAGCAAGAATAACCTATACGTGATTAAAAAATAAACACGTACGGTGTTCTATAAGCGGGTTGAATACCCGATAAACGCCGTATTAGAAATCACGTACGATTACGGAATCCTCGCCTACCATATACTGGTCTGAACCCTGGATCTTCAGATTGTAAACCTTGCCGGTGTAGCTTCTCGTTGTGATGCTCTTGATGCCGACCGTGCCGGTTAGTGTTTTCAATCTTTGACCGCTTGTCAGGTTTTGTGCGGCTACCCATTGCCCGGAATCGAGCATGAAGCAGTGTGCATCCACGACGCCGATGGTGTTTCCGCTCTCGAGGACTATGTCACGACAAAGGAACGTACCTTCGTGCTCTTGTACCGTCTCGATTGTCTGGCCCGCAGTTACCTGTGAAA
>CAYTNN010000034.1:18229-28021 GCA_964439135.1 uncultured Pirellulales bacterium | reverse complement strand
GGCGGCGGAACGGGATTTTCTTTCGATAAATTAAGGCCGACCGGCGACCGCGTCGCCTCCAGCGGCGGGACAACTTCAGGGCCCATCAGTTTCTGGCGAGTTTTTTCCGAGACTACGAAAGCGATTCAGCAGGGCGCTTTTCGCCGCGGCGCCAATATGGGAATGATGAGCGTCGAGCACCCTGACATACTGAAATTCCTGTACGCCAAGCAGAACCTGGAGGCCTTTACCAATTTTAATATTTCCGTCAAGATAACCGATAGCTGGATGAAGAAGGTTCTCAAGTCCGGCAAGACTTTGCATATCGTGAAAAATCCTCGCACGGGCAAAAAGTATTTGCTGCCTCGTCGAATCGATATAGCGAACTACACGATTAACGACCTTCATAAACTCTCCGGCAAGGGCAAACTCGTCTCGAAAGGGGCCGGAAGGTTCTACACAGTCAGCGATATCTGGAAAATGATCGTCAAGTGCGCGCATAAAACCGGTGAGCCCGGCATCGCTTTTATCGACCGGATAAACCGTGACAATCCGACTCCGTCGCTCGGGCCGATAGAGGCCACTAATCCCTGCGGCGAGCAGCCCTTGCTCCCTTATGAGGCTTGTACGCTGGGCAGTATTAATGTTGCCAAATTCGTTAGCGTTGATGAGTCGGCGGCGGATATGGATTGGCCGGCACTTGCCGAGACCGTCAAACTGGCCGTGCGTTTTCTTGATAATATTGTCGATGTCTGCGACTACCCCGTCAGTGAAACCGTACGCCTCGCGCACGGTAATCGTAAAATCGGCCTTGGTGTTATGGGTTTTGCCGATTGCCTCTTTGCGCTGGGAATCCCTTACGATTCGAAGCAGGGCGTCGAGTTCGGGTCAGAGCTGATGAAATTCTTTAACGAAAAAACGCACGAGGCCAGCGCCGAGCTTGCCGGTCTACGCGGTCCGTTTCCCAACTGGAAAAGCAGTATCTGGCAAACCGGGAAAACTCCGGAGATTCGTAATGCATCTCTTACATGCATTGCTCCAACCGGCACGATAAGCATTATCGCCGATTGTTCTTCCGGCATAGAACCGGTTTATTCGCTGGTGTTTTACCGCCAGGTATTGGATGACTCGAAAATGCTGCAGATAGATCCGGTTTTCAAACGAATGGCTGAAAAACGGGGGATTTACAGCGAAAAGCTTGAAAAACAAATCGCCAGGACAGGCAGTATTCAAAAAATAGCCGGAATTCCCGCCGATATACGCAGGATATTCCGAGGAGCCTACGATATCAAGCCTCAGTGGCACGTTCGGATGCAGGCGGCTTTTCAGCAGCATTGCGATGCCGCGGTCAGCAAGACCATCAACTTCAACGAAAAAGCGACGGTTTCCGCTGTCGATAAGGCCTATAAAATGGCCTATCAGCTCGGTTGCAAAGGAGTTACGGTTTATCGCCAGCACAGCCGGAAATGCCAGCCGATGAGTCTTTATTAGGGCTTCTGTGGTCATAAGGGTCTGGTTTTACTAATCCACCTGCATAAATCCAACAATTAAAATTATTTTTCTGTATTTGGTATTTGGAGGACTATATATCTTTTTGCTTTGAACGAAAAAGGGAATATTTCATGCTTTTGATCTGTTCCTGGAATAGGTCATGCCTATTGCCGAATTTATCTTGACAGATTAAGGGAGAATTTGATAGGGTGTAGGTTATCGGAACTTGTGGATTTTATTCTTAATTCTTGTTGCCGATTTACTGAATTGGCGCTGCGTCGAAAGAGGGCAAAACCTGATCCTGAGACATTATATTGTACAGATGATAATTCTCGGTCGATATGAATGTTTTAGAAGTTATCTTGTGACGTTTCGGGCCGAAGATCGGTTATTGTAACCTATTTTAAGGAGGACTGTTATGTGTAGAAAAATCATCTATTCCATTTCATTTATTTTGGTGCTGGTCTTGATGTGCGACGTTGTCCGGGCAGATGTGACCGTCGCCGAAGATCTGCTGGTCGATCTGAGGGCCGAGGATCTCCCGTATGGCGAAGGGGTGACAACCTGGACCAACCACGGTTCGCTCGGGGACTTTACGGCAAATGGTTCGGCCCTCGTTGAGGATGTTGCCGGCATGAAAACCGTGACATTCGACGGCGGCAGTTGGTTCGATGGGCCAACATCGCCTGTAAGCATCGAGGGTGCTGGTACCCGTACGATTGAAGTTTGGGCGTACAATCCGTCAATACCGGGGGAAGAAACAATGGTCTCCTGGGCTCATCGTGGTGGTCCGGCAGGTACTAATATGTCATTCAACTACGGCAATGATACTATGTGGGGCGCGGTCGGGCATTGGGAAGGCGCTACGCATGACATGGGATGGTGGGGCGATCACTCACCCGCACCCGTCGCAAATACGTGGTGGCACCTGGTCTATACCTATGATGGTACTGCCGCTCGTGTCTATGTAAACGGTCAGCAGGAGAGCGTCAGGGATCCGATTGCTTTGGACACGTATGGTGGAACTCCTATCAGGGTAGCCACTCAGGCTGATGGAACCGGTGCGAATGCGGATACTGCATTCAATTTTACCGGCAGCATTGCGATGGTGCGTATTCATGATGGCGTTCTGAGCCCGTCTGATATTCAGAAAAACTTCAAGTTGGGGCGGCTAAAAGCCTGGAATCCGAGTCCGGCCGATGGTGGCCAGCACCCGGATACATGGGCGAGCTTAAGCTGGTCACCGGGAGGTTTTGCAGTTTCACACGAAGTTTACTTCGACGATAATTTTGAGGATGTGGACGCCGGCACCGGAGATGCGTTCCGGGGTAACGAGACCATGCCGTTTTATATTGTCGGCTTTCCGGGATATCCCTTTGCGGATGGTCTTGTAAATGGCACAACCTACTACTGGCGGGTCGACGAGGTCAATGACCTGCATCCGGACAGCCCGTGGCGGGGCAATGTCTGGAGCTTTACGGTCCCGCCAAAGAAGGCTTATAATCCTGCCCCATCTGACGATGCTAAGTATATAGATACGAATGTGACTCTTACCTGGACGCCGGGATACGGCGCGAAAATGCATGTCGTATACTTCGGTGAGGATTTTGATACGGTAAGCAATGCTGCTGGCGGCGCTACCGGAGGACTTGCGACATACACTCCCGGTGCACTCGAGTCAGGTAAGGTTTACTATTGGCGGGTCGATGAGCTCGACGGGGCCAACACGTACAAAGGAGACGTCTGGAGTTTCAAAACGATACCTGACATTTCCGTCAGCGATCCGAATCTGATGGGCTGGTGGAAGTTCGACGAAGGCGCCGGTGCGACCGCCCTGGACTGGTCGGGCCACGGCAACCATGCCAGGTTAATGGGAGGCCCCACATGGACGGCCGGCTATGACGGCGATGCACTGAAGCTCGACGGCGCCGACGATTATGCAGTTCTGCCCATCGGCGAGCTTATTAGTTCGCTGTCAAGTGCGACTTTCACGACATGGGTAAACTTTTCCAACATTGGCGGCGCATGGCAGCGGATTTTCGATTTCGGCAGCGGTACATCGACTTATATATTCCTGTGTCCGCGAACCGGAACTGATGGACCGATGCGGGTTGCGATTCAGACTGGGGGAGGAGGAGAGTCTCTGATAGATTCCACCAGCGCACTTCCTACCGGCTGGCACCATGTAGCCGTAGTCATAAGATCTGGAAATATGCAGCTTTACCTTGATGGTGTAATGGCTACGAGCGGTTCCACATCGGTTGTTCCGAGCGATCTTGGCCAGACAAGCAGCAACTGGCTCGGCAGGTCGCAGTACGCCGCTGACGGATACTTCAACGGCTCACTGGACGATTTCCGAATTTATGACTATGCATTGTCGGCCGAAGAGATTGAAACGACGATGAGGGGCGACCCGATGCTGGCATGGGATGCAAAGCCGGCAGACGGCACAACTCCGGATATTCAAACGGCATTGCCTCTGAGCTGGTCGGCGGGAGAAAAGGCATCGCAGCACGATGTGTATTTCGGCACCGATGCGGATGCCGTCGATAACGCCGATACCTCTACGCCGGAAATATATCGAGGTCGCCAGGATTTGACCAGCTATACTCCCCCCGAAGGTGTTGAATGGGGCGGCGGGCCTTACTACTGGCGAATCGATGAGTTTAATACCGACGGCACAATAAACACAGGTAGAGTCTGGAGCTTTACGGTAGCCGATTTCATTCTCGTGGACGATTTTGAGTCCTACGATGCCGGAGATAACCAGATATGGTACTCGTGGCACGACGGGCTTGGCTACGGTGCTCCGGGAACTGATCCTTATTTTGCCGGCAACGGCACAGGAGCAGCAGTCGGTGACGAAACTACTCGTTCCTATATGGAGGAAACGATTGTTAAAAGTGGCGGCCGATCATTGCCGTTCTACTATGACAACAATAAGCAGGGTTACGCCAGATATTCGGAAACAGAGCTGACCTTGACGATGAGCCAGCGTAACTGGACTCAGCAGGGTGTGGCGGAATTGTCGCTGTGGTTCAGAGGCTACCCGGCATCCGTCGGCAGCTTCGTCGAGGGCCCGGCAGGTACTTACACGATGACGGGCTCCGGCGCAGATATCTGGAATCAGTCCGACCAGTTCCATTATGCTTCCAGAACCCTCACCGGCCTCGGCTCAATTGTAGCAAGAGTCGAAAGCCTGACCAATACTAATTCCTCTGCCAAAGCTGCAGTGATGATTCGCGAAACGCTGGCTCCGGATTCCAAGTACTCGCTTGTAGCTCTCACACCCGGCAACGGTGTAATCGCCGAATATCGAGCTGAGACGGGCGAAAATTCCCAGCAGACGGCTTCGCTAACCGGTATCGTCGCTCCGTACTGGGTAAAGGTAGAGCGTGACTTAGCCGGCAATTTAACAGCGTACAGTTCAGCCAATGGTTCTACGTGGCAGATGCTGGGCCAGCCGATACCCTTACAGATGGCCTCGAACGCCTATATCGGATTGGCTGTGACAGCTCACAACGCAACAGCAACGTGTGAGGCTAAATTCTCCAACGTCACGATTACCGGTAACGCCGGTCCGCTATGGGCCAACCAGGATATCGGCATACAAAGCAATGATGCCGAGCCGCTGTATGTGGCTGTAGTGAACAATGCCGGCAATCCTGTCGTAGTAGTCAACGATAATCCTGATGCAGCATTGATTGACACCTGGACTGAGTGGGTAATCCCCCTGCAAACATTTGAAGATCAGGGCATCAACCTTGACGACGTCGACAGAATCGCAATCGGCCTGGGGACCAAAGGCAACATGACGACGCCGGGCGGTGCGGGTAAGATGTTCATTGACGATATCCGGCTGTTCCGGACGAGAACTGCTGCCGAGGAGTAAATAGATTTTTATGAAAATGATATGAAGCGACATTTGTTCGGGGCCTATACCAACTGATTCGGTATAGGCCCCTTTTAATATGAAAGTCATAAGCAAAATTGTATTCATAATTTGGATGTTTGTTATGGTAAGTCCTGCAGTTTGTGACGTGCCGGCGGGGGAGGTTCTCGTTTTTCGCGGGGCCAGCGATGCATCTGCTGCCGTGGCGGTTGGCGAAAATATGTTCGTCGTTGCCGATGATGAGAACAATATATTGCGGATTTACGAAACATCCAAAGCCGGGCAGTTCGTAGGCTCCTTCGATATGACTTCGTTCCTTGATATTGAGCCGGACCATCCGGAGTCGGACATCGAGGACGCGACGATGATTGGGCGGCGTATCTACTGGATTACATCGCACGGCAGAAATAAAGACGGCAAGCTGCGACCCAACCGGTACCAATTTTTCGCTACAGATGTGCTCGTTGAGAACCGAAGCGTAAAACTACGCCCGGCAGGTAAACCGTACAAAACCTTGGTTCATGAGTTTTTGAAAACCAATGCCGCCCGCCGGCTCGGATTGGATAAAGCGACTCGATTTAATGCGGAGCTGAAGAAAAAGGACAGGGAGAAACTCGCGCCGAAAGATGAGGGGCTTAATATAGAGGGTCTTTGTGCATCGGCCGACGGCGGGACACTCTATTTCGGCTTTAGAAATCCACGCCTTAAAGACAAGCAGAGTGGTCGTGCACAAGCGATTGTTATACCTTTATGTAATCCGGACCGGGTCATCGAGAAGGGCGAGACGCCGGTTTTCGGTGAGCCGATGTTGTGGGATTTGAAAGGTCTCGGAATAAGAAGCATGGAGTATTCGCGTTTCCACAAGGCCTGTTTTGTAATCGCCGGCGGCCCTGATGAGGATGAGGGATTCGCCCTGTATCGCTGGTCGGGCAAGCCGGAATCTCCGCCGGTGCTGGAGCGGGAACTGAGCCTGGGAAAAAGCAAATTCACTCCCGAGGCATTGATACCTTTCGAGAAATCGGGGCGGCTGTTAATGCTCAGCGACGATGGGAGTCTTATCGTCAAAGTTGCGGGCACGTGGGAGTGTCTGGAAGGCGAGTTCCGCAAAGATGGCACGTGCCTGAATAAATATCTGACGAATCCCGGCAGGAAAACCTTTCGCGGGATCTGGCTGGAGTTGGGGGGGCGATAGACGGCTTGCGAGCTTAGCCGTTTACTATTTCGATATCATCCATTGATCCGAGCAGACCGTTGGCGAGGGTCAGGTAGGGCAGCTTTTTCGGATTGTGGCCGAGCAGTTCGCTGGCGACGGTATCGACGGCGACCGGATTGAAGCCGGCCAGGATTAGCCCGATGTTCTTATGTTTGCCCGCCAGGTGCATGCCCTTTAGAGCAACCGAAGCATCGACGACCGACAGGTCGGGCTTTTTGTATGAACAGATATCTACAACGGATTTGTCCGTCGAGGGGCTGTGCAGCTTCGCCTTGTTCCATGAGCCGGCATAAAATTTTCCCGGCGCGATACCGAACATATTTTTCATTGCGATAGTAGTCTTAGTGAAGCTGTGATCCTTTAACACGGGCAGCGAAATGATAAAAGCATCCTGTGCAATTCGGGGCATATGAAAATGTTTCAACTGAAAAGCGTTATCGTTTTGAAGGATAATAGTATCGGCCTCGTTAAAATCAATCAGTTCAAGGCCGTATTTTTTAGCCATATCCGTGTATCCGAGGGCGGCGAAGACCTCCGGAGTTCTGCCGGTTCCGCAGCCTTCGCCGATAGCGATTTCGGCCTTCGTATGGGCTCTACAATAAATACAAACCGCCTCGGCTGCCTCAACACTTGTTGTAACCGGCGGCGGCGAAGAATTGGTCAGGTTCGGCTTGATGATAATCAGCCCCTGTTTAGTCAAACGGGCACCGGCTCCAATCAGGTCAAGCGACCTGGTTATGCTGGTCCTATAATCGGCGAAATTTACTTTTGCTACCTTGCTCATTAGTGATAAATGTTTATAACGGTTAATGACTCTGAGCAAAATAATCCGGAGATATGCCTTGACTGTCAAGAATTTTTGAGTAAATTTATACATCCCGGTAAGCTATGGGGAGATGACGGGATTAAAATTGATACGTGTTTTCTGGAGATGGACATGATAAAGGTCAAAGAACTTCGGCGTGGTTTCGGGCCGGTCGTTGCTGTTGACGGCATATCGTTTAATGCTGAAGAAGGAGAAGTCCTCGGTCTTCTCGGGCCGAACGGGGCCGGCAAGACAACCGCGATGCGCATCCTGGCGTGCTTTCTGAAGCCCGACAGCGGGACGGCGACTATTTGCGGGCACGATATTTTACAGAATCCCATCGATGTCAGAAGGTCGCTCGGATACCTGGCGGAAAACGTGCCGGCATATAACGAAATGACGGTAGGGGCTTTCCTGAACTTCATTTGCGACGTCAGAGAAATCAGGGGCAGAAATCGCAAGGAGACACTCGACCGGATTGTTCCGATGTGTTCGATTGATTCGGTTTACCATCAGAGTATCGAGACCTTGTCGAAGGGATACAAAAGGCGTGTGGGCCTGGCCCAGGCGTTGATGCACGACCCGGATGTGCTTATTCTTGATGAGCCGACCGACGGACTGGATCCCAATCAGAAGTATGAGGTCAGAAAGCTGATACACAAGATGGCAAAGCACAAGTGTATTATTATCTCGACTCATATTCTCGAAGAAGTCGAAGCCGTCTGTTCGAGGACGATAATCATTGCCAAAGGCCGAATTCTGGTCGATTCAACACCTGAGTTGTTGAAGGAAAAGTACCAGTGCAGTCTTGATGGCGTGTTTCGCAGGATTACCAGGCCGGAAAGTGCATCGTAGGGGCCACCCCGCGTGGTGGCCCTGGGCAGGCACGCGGGCCTGCCCCTACTCATTATAGGAGTAACAATATGAATAGTTTTAAGGCCGTATTTAAAAGAGAGCTGAAAAGTTATTTTACAACGCCTCTTGCTTACGTGTTTCTTGTCATCTTCCTGTTTTTCTCGGGATACCTGACCTTCAAGCAGGGCTTCTTTGAAATGCGGCAGGCGGACATGAGTGCGTTTTTTATGAATCTGCCGCTGCTGTTTGTTTTCATGGTGCCGTCCACGGCGATGCGTATGTGGGCAGAGGAACGCAAAGTCGGTTCGATCGAGCTGCTATTTACCCTGCCGATTACGATTACGCAGGCGGTCATGGGCAAGTTCCTGGCGGCGTGGCTGTTTTTAGGCATTGCTTTGGCATTGACTTTTCCCATGGTGATTACGGTTGCGTATCTCGGCGATCCCGATGTAGGCTTGATTATCACCGGGTACCTTGGCAGCCTGCTGATGGCGGGCGGATTTCTTGCGATCGGCTGTTTCTTCTCGGCGGTCAGCAAGAACCAGGTCATCAGTTTTGTTCTTTCGGTGGTTGCCTGTGCTGTGCTTGTTTTTGCCGGGATGCCGACGACGCTAAGTTACTTCTCGACGTTCCTGCCCGGCGGGATGGTCTCGGCGATCGAGAGCATGAGCTTTCAGAAACACTTCGAGTCGATCCAGAGGGGCGTGCTGAAGTTTGGAGACCTTTCCTATTTTGTATTATTGATCGTTGGGTGGATTGCCGCCAGTAGTATTGTTTTGGATGAAAGGAAGGCCAAATAATGAACCGAACGATACGAGCAATTTTGGGAGCGGGCTTTGTCCTGGTGATTGTATTCTCGGCCATTAGTATCTGCCAGAGTATTGGAAAGCCGTTGAAGCTGGACATTACGGACCAGAAACTCTATACGCTGTCGGATGGGACAAAAGCGATTTTGGCCAAACTGAACCAGCCGATTCGAGCCAGGCTCTACTATGCAAAAACCGCCGCTCTGAAAGGACCGGACCAGATTCGGTTCTTCAACAATTATTACGAGTTTGTCAGGGCATTGCTGGAAGAGTATGTTACAGCGTCAAACGGGATGGTCGAGCTGGAGGTGATAGACCCGAGGCCGTTCACCGATGATGAGGAGCAGGCGTTGAAGTACGGCCTGCGGCGGTTCCCGATTACCCAGGAGGAGAGCTTTTTCTTCGGCCTGGTAGTGCAGACACAATTTGGAGTGGAAAAAGCGATCCCATTTTTCTCGCCGGAACGTCAGAATTTCCTCGAATATGATATAAGCTACCTGATCGATACGGCGGTGACCCGGCAGAAAAAGAAGATCGGCGTTATGAGCTCCCTGCCGGTCATGGGTGACGATGTTACAGGTTATATGGCTGAGATGATGATGCGGCAGGGCCAGCAGCCGAAACCGGCCTGGACGATTGTCGAACAGTTGCGTAAGCAGTATGAAGTCGAAACGATCTCTACGGATGTAAACGATATCAATGATGTCGATATTCTGCTGGTGATTCACCCCAAGGATCTGCCGGAGAAGAC
>CAYTNN010000034.1:0-18129 GCA_964439135.1 uncultured Pirellulales bacterium | reverse complement strand
ATCGGTTATCTGAACCTGACACCTGAAGGGAAATGTTTCGCTGAAGATAATGTTATCACGGCCGAGCTTAACCAGGTCAGAATATTATTCTCCGGAGTGCTTAAGGAAGTTGCGGATCCGAACCAAGCAAAGCAAGGTGATCTTAAGATTAACCGAACGCCGCTTATCACAACGTCGAACAGGGGCGGCACATTTAAGATCAGCAGTCCGTACGAGCTGATGATCCTGGATGGGCCGAGCTTAATGCAGAAGTTCGCCGACGGGACCGAGCCAATGACAATGGGTTATTTGATTACGGGTCGTCTCAGGAGCAGTTTTCCGGACGGCATCAAGGTTGATAGCGAGTCTCCGGATCCGAACGATCCGAACCAGACCGTGACAACAACCATGCAAGTCGCCGGCCTGAAAGAAGCCGGGGAAGATTGCGCTGTGATCGTTTTCTCGGATGTTGACTTTATCAGCGATAATATCGCATACCAGAGTTCATTCTTCGGCAAGGTCGTCGTTGGCGATAACGCTACTTTGATGTTGAACGCGATTGACGATTTAAGCGGTTCGAGCGACCTGGTTTCCATCAGGTCCAGAGGGAACTTCAAGCGGCCTTTTACGGTTGTCGATGAAATCGAACGGAAGGCGGAGGCCGAGACAGCAGAAGAGGTGGAAAAAATTAACTTGCAGATTGCCGTTTTCCAAAACGAACTGCAGTCGATTCTGACTTCGGCGAAAGAGGGCCAGGAAGATGTTATCGGCAGTTCGATCGTCAATAAGAAGCAGGAAGTCGAATTGAAGATTCATCAGGCCCAGCGTCAATTGCGTCAGGTTAAGATGACAAGGCGTGAAAAAATCGAGCATTTGGGTAATCAATTGCGTCAGGCCAACATGCTTGCCGCCCCGATGGTGATTCTGATTATTGCCATTGTGTTGGGTATTCGTAGCGGCATGAGAAAAAGGCATTATATCAGTCATGCGAGCGATGCTTGAGGAATTACTATTTACTATTTGTTATTTACGATTGAGTGCAGAGCAAATTCGCAGCTCCGCACATGGCAGCAATGTCGAATCGTAAATCGCAAATCGCAAATCGTAAATCGTCAATAAGTTAGGAGTCTTATAGATGAGTAATAAAAACCTTACGATATTGGGAATTGTGGCGGTTGTAATGGTGTTATGGGCTGTGTTGCAGTCCCGCATCTCGAACAGGCCCGGGGCCGAACCGGCCAGGCCGGTCTATCTGATCCAGGGATTTGACCCTTCCGCCGTGGACAGCATAGTTATAGGCACGGGGGAAGCTGCGTTCACTCTCAAACGCCGGCAAAGCGGCTTCGTTGTTGTCGACAAGGACAATTACCCTGCCAAGACCAGTGAAATAAACAGCCTGATCACAAAATGTCTGGATATTCAGACCTCGGAATTTGTAACCGACAACCCGGCGAACCACGAAGACCTCGATGTTACGGAGGAAAAAGCACGCACCGTTGTTAAGTTCATGAAGGCGGATCCAAACTCGTCATTGCTCACAGGAGTGATCATAGGCAAAACGGAAGAGCTTGGACAGGGCAGTTATGTCAGATTGCTATCGAGTGATTCTGCTTCCAGCAACAAAGTTTACGTTACATCGAACGCGCCATGGTTCGGAGGCGGGGCGATGAATTACATTGACCAGGAGCTGATTGCAGCGAAGCGAGAAGATATTGATTCGGTGACGGCAAGTTCACTGAATGGCCAATATACGCTGAAAACGAAAGAAGGCAGTCAGGACATTGTGCTAGAGAATATACCAGCCGGCAAAAAACTAAAAAGCAGTGAGGCCCAGAGTGTTTTTACCGCCTTGACCAGCCTGAGATTTGAGGATGTCAAAAAAATATCATCCGATATGGCTTTCGAGAATCAATATATGTGCCGGCTGAAGGATTCGACCGTTTATGCCCTTAGAATTGCACAGAAGGAAGGTAAGACGTATGTGAGCTGTGTGGCGGAATTCACCGACAAAACGCCCGTGGAGAAGGCGTCTGTCAATCAGGGCGGGCAGGTCGAATCCGAAGAGGAGCTGAAGAAAAAGGAAGCCAAACTGCTTGCCCGGGATAATGCGACAAAATTCACGGCGAAACATCAGGGATCGGTTTACGAAATCGCCGACTGGAAGGCCAAGAACCTGACGAAAGAACTCTTCGAATTGATCGAGGATGAGGAAAAACCTGAAGAAAACGCTGCTGCGGATCCCAACACGATGATACCTGATGCTATTGCTTTGCCGAAAGTCGAAGACGCCAATACGGTGATACCTGAAGCTGTTACTGTGCCGATGATAGAGGACCCCAATACGGCCGATAGTGAATCTTAAGCAAGTTTAAGACGAAAATCGATTTGCTCATATTTCAAGGCTTGCCTTTATAAGATGGTGACTCGGATCTGCGTTTCGCAGCGACAGATGCCTACTTGCGATGTTCCGAAGATGTTCTCCGGCAAATCGGGCAGTCCGAAGCCGACATTCACAAACCATAGGCGATGTTTTTTTCTTTTGACTTATGACTCCGCGAGCATATAGTGTTCTCATGTCGTCTTTGTTGGCTTTGGTATATTAAAGGTGGTGTGCAATCATGCATCGACGAAGGAGATTTACTTTGATTGAGCTACTAGTCGTGATTGCCGTTCGATAAATTACGAATCACAAGTAAGGAGATTATGAAATGGCAAAGGTGTCGATTGGAGTGAATACGGAGTTTGTCCGGCATGCCGACAAGGGCTTTGAATGGGCCGTGGAAAAGGCCGCTGAGCTGGGATACGAATACATCGAACCCTGGGTCCACTGGGGCCGCGAGCTGATGAGCGAGGCCGGTTACTACATGACCGTTTCGATGCTGGACGACCCTTACCGCATCAAGCGGGCGTGTGAAAAGGCGGGGATTAAGCTATCCGGCCTGTCGTCACATACGGCGCTTTGCAAACCCGACATCAGCGGCAACTATCTAAAGCAGGCGATTCGCTTTGCTGCCGAGTGCGGTGCTCCCGTAGTCAATACGGACGAAGGCCCGAAACCGCCCTGGACCACGGAAGCCGAAGACCATGTCCTGATGCGATATGTGCTAACCGAAGCGGCGGCTGTTGCCGAGCCGCGAGGAATACTGATCGGATTGGAGCCGCACCAGCAGTACAGCAAAACTCCCAACGGCCTGGACAAAATCTGCAAGCTGGTTGACTCGCCCGCTATCGGAGTCAACTTCGATACCGGCAATTCTTACCTGAGCGGTGAGGATCCGGTTAAATGGCTTAAGCGGGTCACAGACAAGCTTGTGCACGTTCACGCCAAGGATATTTCGATCGAGCAGTCCGAGGACGAGCGCGGCAAAGTGACGGGCACGCCGTCCGGCTGTGCCTGTGGCGACGGTGTCATTGACTGGAAGAGCGTCATCGAAGCTTGCAAGGAAGCGCCTCGTGACTTAGTGCTCAGCGTCGAATGTGGAACGATCGAGCAGGCCGAGCGAAGTATCGAACATCTAAAGAAATTCATCTGACGGGCGGTTTGCTGCAGTGAATGATATGGGTGATTTTATGGAAGAACACAGTTCCAGAAGGCGGTTCTTGCGCACGACAGCGGCTGGGACAGCTTCGGTTGCTTTGATGCGGCAATTATCCTGGGCGGAAGGTTCGGCTGTAAAAAGTTCTGCCGGCCGGCCGAACCTCGTATTTATCTTCGCTGATCAGTGGCGCGCCCAGGCGACCGGCTACGCGGGGAACAAGGATGTAAAGACTCCGCACCTTGATCGACTCGCCAAACAGAGCGTCAATTTCAGTAACGCCGTCTCAGGTTGTTCTGTGTGCAGTCCTTACCGTGCCAGCTTATTGACGGGGCAGTTCTGGCTGACTCACGGCATTTTCTACAACGACAAGCCTTTGAATCCCGATGCGGTGACCATCGGCAAGGTTTATCGCCGGGCCGGTTATGAAACCGGCTATATCGGCAAATGGCATGTTGACGGTCACGGTAGAAACGCCTTTATTCCCGAAGAAAGAAGGCAGGGTTTTGGCTTCTGGCGGGTTTGCGAATGCACCCATAATTACAATCGCTCGCCTTACTATGCCGAGACGCCCAGCAAGCGTTACTGGGACGGTTACGACGCTGTCGCCCAGACCCGCGAAGCTCAACAGTACATTCGCCTGTATGCGAACAAGTCATCCTTTGTTCTGTTCATGTCGTGGGGCCCACCGCACGCCCCATACCAGACGGCTCCGAAGAAGTACCGCAGCATGTTTGATCAGGCCGGAATCAGCGTTCATCCCAATGTCCCTGAGTCATTGAAGGAGAAGGCCCGGGAAGAGTTGGCCGGTTATTATGCCCATATTGCCGCACTGGATGACTGCATCGGAGATGTGCTCGATACCTTGAAAGAATGCCGGGTTGAAGAAAATACCATTTTAGTTTTTACCTCGGATCACGGTGATATGCTGTGTTCTCACGGCCAGACAAAGAAGCAAAAGCCGTGGGATGAGTCAGTCAGAATCCCGTTCCTGCTCCGCTATCCTGCGGTACACGGCAAGTCCGGCAGGACGATCGATATGCCGATCAATACTCCCGATATTATGCCAACGCTGCTTGGCCTGAGCGGTATTGCCGTTCCTGAATCGGTTGAGGGCAGGGATTTTTCAGGGGTAATCAAGGGGACACAGCAGCCCGACAACGATGCGGCTTTGATTATGTGCCCTGTGCCGTTTCATCAATGGAATTACCAGCAGGGCGGCCGGGAGTATCGTGGCGTGCGCACGCGACGTTACACCTATGTGCGTGACCTCAAGGGGCCGTGGCTGCTATACGATAATAAGGCCGATCCGTATCAATTGAAAAATCTGTGTAACGATCCCAAGTATGCAAATATTCAGCAAGAGCTGGAAACGATACTGTCTCGAAAGCTCAAAGAGACGAACGATAAGTTCCTTCCCGGCCCGGAATACATGGCAAAGTGGAATTACCAATGGGATGGAAATGATGCTCCCTTGTGAGGGCGTTTGGAAATACTAAAGGAGATGCTGTTATGGAAAAATTCAGGAATGTCACTATTCTCTTACTTTTGGCTTTGGGCTTTTTGACGCTGTCCGATACAGCGATGGCGGAAGAGCCGATGCGTATTGCTATGGAGGCGAATTCCGTATCGGTTCTCCAGGGACAGCGCAGCGTACTCTGCTATCGTTACGAGGATGTGCCTTTTAAGCCGTACGTGCAGCAGTTGTATTCGCCGAGCGGGATTAACGTTTTGCGCGATGCACCACACGACCACCTTCACCACCATGCTCTGATGTATGCCGTTGCAGTGGACGGCGTGAATTTCTGGGAAGAGCAAACAGATCCGGGCCGAGAACTGCACAAGCGTTTTGGCGATATGAGAATTGACAAGAATGGTGATGTGCCCGGCGCCGGATTCACCGAGCAGATCGACTGGATCAATCCCCGCAGCCGGGAGTTGCTGCTGAAAGAGCACCGCTCAATCAAAGTCTGTCAAATGGACGACGATGTCAAGGCCACGCTTTTGAGCTGGCAATCCAGCCTCGCAGTGCCGTCAGGCAAGAAATCGATGACGCTCACAGGCTCGCATTATTTCGGTTTAGGCATACGTTTTTTGGAATCAATGGACACGGGGGGGCAATTTCTCAACGCCGCCGGTCAGGAGGGCGATATCGTACGGGGCGCCGAACGGCTTGCCCGGGCGGATTGGTGTGCTTATACCGCAGAGGCGGACGGCAAGCTCGTAACAATAGCGATGTTCGGTCATCCGGAAAATCTGCGCCATCCGACGCATTGGTTCACGATGACCACACCTTTCGCCTACCTGGCGGCTACGCTCAATCTGCATGAAGAGCCGCTGAAGGTGACTTCCGACAAACCGTTGGTATTACGCTATGCTGTGGCTGTGTGGGACGGCCGGATCGACAAGAGCAAAATCGATCAGATTTATCGCCGTTGGATTGACAGTCAATGACGTCATGTAAATTTATTAAAAGAGGAGATTCAGCAAGAATTCACCAGGAAATCTCTATGGTTCAATTGTGTGGATATTTAAATGAAGAGGGGCAACGACGAGAGCGAACCCTTTGAATCTTGACTCATATTAATTTTAGTCCCGAAATTCTCTATCGAACTCAACACGAGGTAATCGCAACACCATATCATCGGAACGGGCCGGGAATATTAGATTCTTACGATATAATGACGGCAGATATGGATGAACAGGCTCATGAACTCATAAAGAGGCGAAAAATCGACTTAATCCTGCTTTGTCCGAAATCACCCGAATCTGCATTTTATTCAAAACCAGGACACGAATCCACTTTCTATAAAAGGCTGCGTGAGGGCGTGATTCCAAATTGGTTGAAGAAGGTGGAACTGCCTTCCGATTTGTCTTCCTCTTTCTTGTTATTTGAGACCATAGGATAACACATCTCGCACGTAGCAACAGATTCCTCCTGATGCCTTGCTTCATCTGTGGGGGATTTACTCATTTTAAAGAAATCCTTAAGACAACCGCAGTAAAATCGTGAATTTGAAAGTCTGTTAATTGGACACAACTAAGTAGGTTCTACAGCATGAAAATTGCTATAATGCTGTTACTTTCGAGAGCGCCGAGTAAACTTTCCGGAAATGTAGATAGCGACCTTATTGGTGAAGGTTGTTTTTTCTTTTGTTGCGGATATATTTAGATTATACTTATGCGAATTGGAACTGATACAAAACTAAAATCGTTATTCAGGATATTTGGAGACAGGCGATGTCCTACGGGCGAGTAGCAAAATTTATGCCGAATAAAAAGAGAATCGGAGTTTCTGCGGCGACGTTTGCAGTGATTTTGATTTTCGTTGAATCCGTTTGCTTCTGTGCTCAACCGCAGCAGAATTCCGCAACCGGCGCCGGCCAGGCACAGGATGCCAACTCGGTTAGCGCGACCACTCCGGTCCCTCAGGGTGCCCCGATTACCGATACGGCTGCTCAGATTACTGCTGAGGGGCTCCAGGCTAAGAAAAAGCAAATCTCCGAGTTGCAGGAATTGAGCGACGAGGTCAAAGCGAAAATCGCTGAGGCGTACGATAAGGCAATCGCTCAACTGAAATCGGCGGCCGATTTTGAAGCCAGGAAACAGCAATATAGCCAGGCGAGGAAAGATGCGCCGGAAACTCTGACCAAAATCAAAGAATTGCTGGCCGGGCAGGCGACCTTTGCTCCGCCCGAGGCGCCGCCTGAGACCACTCTAACACAAGCTGAACAAGCTCTTACAGCGGCAAGATTAGCCCTCGAGGAAGCCAGGAAAAACGTTGCGACCTGGGAAAACGAGCCGAAGAGACGCGCCGAGCGGCGCACCAAAATCCCTGAGGAATCGAACACCGCCAAGCAAAAACTTGAGGAGGTCAAGGCCAAACTTGCGACACCCGAGGCGGAAGGCCAGGGAACCGAACTGACGCAGGCCAATCGGTCACTGCTGCTTACTCAGCAGCGCGCCCTGGAGAGTCAGATAGCCTCCAGCGCCGAGGAGTTGCTGTTTTACGACGCCGCCAATGACCTGCTTGCGGCCCGAAGAGATTTGGCTGCTCGGCAATTGGCGGTGGCGGAAAAGATGGTTGAATTCTGGCAGCAAAAGGCCGGCGCCTTGCGGCAGAAAGAGGCCGAGGCCGCCAAGAAAGAAGCTATTCGCGCCAAAGAAGAGACTAAATTCGATGACCCCGCAATTAAGGCGATTGCCGAAGAAAACGCCAATCTCGCAGGAATCCAGACCGAGCTGGTGGCCAAGGTTCAGACTGTCACGAAGTATTCAGAGGAGATCGACGCGAAGCTTGCCGCAGTGAAAAAGAGCTTTACCGAGTTGCGTGCCAAAGTCGAAACGGCCGGGAGAGTCACGGGTACCATGGGAATGGTTCTGCTGGGCCAGCGCGACAAGGTGCCGAACATAAGCGGAAACCTGCGGAAAATGCGCGGCCGGCCGGCGGATATCTCGCTAATGCAGTTCCATGAAATGGAGCGTGATAAGGAATGGTCGGAACTCAGCGATCCCACAGATGAGATGGACGCCATTCTCGCCCAGCTCGATTCTACCGTGGGCCAGGCGGAACGCGAGGCCATCCAGAAGCAGGCAACCAGCTACTTCGAGAGCCAGCGTAAGACGCTCAGGACGATTGCCGACCTATATGGGGACTATTCCGCGAAGCTGGCGAACCTCGATACTAGGGAGCGCGAGTACGTAGACACGGTCCGGGAGTATGCAGACTTCATCGATGCGAACATTCTTTGGGTCAAGAGCAGCCTGCCGTTGCGTTTATCCGACCTTCGCGAGAGCGTCTTCGCTTTGGGTTGGTTGTTTTACGCTGGCAACTGGCGCCAGGTTGCGGCTGTCCTGTGGGCGGATTACAAGAGTAATATAGCTGTTTATCTGGCGTCCTTGCTGGTTGTTGTTTTTTTGATCATACTTCATCCGAAAGCGCACGGAGCTATTGAGGCTCTCAGCGAAAAAGTCCATCAGGTTCAGACCGACAGTTTCCTGCATACGTTCAAGACACTGGCGCTGACGGTTTTTCTGGCGGGGACGTGGCCGGTTGTTTTGTTCCTGTTGTGGTGGCGTCTTAGCGCGGCCGCACCGGATAACGACTTCTCGCAGGCGCTGGCTTCAGGTTTGCTGACGCTTGTGCCGGTTGTTTTTATGCTAAGTTTCCTGCGGCACTTTGCTATGCCCCATGGTCTGGCTCAGGACCACTTGCGGATGCGTCAGGAGCCGCTGTCTTACCTCCGGCGGCTGCTCGGCTGGTACCTTGTGCTGGTGATTCCGATCGCGTTAATCGTCCAGATTACGCAGGTCCAGCAGAAGGACGACCAGTGGTATAACTCAGCGGGCCGTCTGTTCTTCATGGCACACCTGATTTTGCTGGCGCTGCTGCAACTGCTGCTGCTGCGTCCCACCGGGCCATTGATTGGCCCCTACCTCAAGCAGGGGCAGGGCGGCTGGCTGGAACGCCTGCGCTATCTCTGGTATCCGCTGAGTTTCATCCTGCCGGTGATATTTGCTCTTCTGGCCGGCATGGGTTATTTCTATGCGGCCCGGAATCTTTCTGAGAAGCTGATAATCACAATCATCCTGATTCTGCTGACGATTCTCATCAGGGCCATGTTCGTTCGCTGGCTGATGGTCGCTCAGCGCAGACTTGCTCTGCTTGAGCGGCAGAAACGAGAAGCCGTCGGACAGGAGACGCAAGAGCAGGGAGAATCTGCTTCCTCGACAGAGTCGCCGCAGAACAAGCCCAAAGGCGACGAAACGACGATCTTTCAGATATCGAGGCAAACGCGGCGGCTCATCGATGCGCTGACGCTTCTGGTTCCGTTGGGTGGAATGTGGTACGTTTGGAATGATGTCCTGCCGGCCCTGGGCGCTCTGACTAAAATTGAACTGTGGAAGATGGGCGCCGATTATACGGTAACTCTTGGAACTCTTGTAATGGCTCTTGTCATAGTTGTGTTGACGGTGGTTGTAACACGAAATGTTCCTGGTTTGCTGGAAATCGTCATCTTGAGGCGGCTTCCGCTCGACCGCGGTGTTCGCTTTGCCATCATTACGCTTTTCCGCTATACGCTGGCCATCGTCGGCACGGTACTGGCCTTCAGTAAGATCGGAATCGGCTGGTCGAAAGTCCAGTGGCTAATCGCCGCTATGACCGTCGGGCTTGGCTTCGGACTGCAGGAAATCTTTGCCAACTTCGTCAGCGGTCTGATCATCCTTTTCGAACAGCCAATCCGCGTCGATGATGTGGTTACAATCGGTGAAGTGACGGGAAAAGTTTCGAAGATCAGAATCCGGGCGACTACCATTCGCAGGTGGGACCAACGCGAGCTTATCGTGCCCAACAAGGAGTTCATCACGGGACACCTTATTAACTGGACCTTGTCGGACAACGTCCTGCGCCAGGAGTTCTCCGTGGGTATCGCCTATGGCTCGGATATCGCCAAAGCCGAGAAAATTCTCTACGAAGTGGCCGCGGCCAATCCAATGGTCCTGGAGGATCCAAAACCCATAGTCATTTTCAGAGGATTCGGGGACAACAGCCTGAACTTCGATCTGCGATTGTATATCTCCGGGATGGAGAAATGGATGCCCGTTTGGCATAAAACCAACTGTGCGATCGACACAGAGTTCCGAAAGGCCGGCATCGAAATCGCATTTCCACAGCATGATCTTCATATCCGCTCGGTGGATCCGGGCATATACTTCAATACGAACAAGCCGAAAGATTAAACGAGTGCGTTCTCTCGCAAAAACGTGCCCGCCGCTACGGCCGGACTGCATGATATGAATGATAACGAAGTTGAAATTCAAAGAACAGGATATTCGGCCTCTTACACATAAAATTACTTCGGGTCTCACATCCACCCTTTGAAGATGGCTGGTTACGTTGCCGAGACCTGTGTTTGTAAATATGCAAAATCTATTGTGTATATATACAAAATAGTTGTTTCTCCGGTTTGGATTATGTATGCTGTTGAAGTTCAGGCCTGACGATCGTGTCGGCCTGAAAGGGGGATCGCATATACAGGATTGATTAGAAGGCCGAAGATGAAGCTCTTGGCTCCTGTGGAAAGGATATGAAAATGAAGCACAGTGAAATTAAGAAATTAAGTTTCGTAGAAGTGCCTGTTGAGAGAATCCTTGTCTTTTTTGTAATCGTGTTTATAGCCAGTTGTGCATCGACTTCAACCATAGAAAGTGCCAGGGGACAAGAAGCTCGCACTAACAGGCTGGTCATTCATGCCGACAAGGGCAAGGAGACAATCAGCAGGGACATTTACGGTCATTTTTCCGAGCATCTCGGCAGATGTATCTACGAGGGTTTCTGGGTCGGCGAGGATTCTTCGATTCCGAACACGCGAGGTATTCGCAACGATGTGGTCGAAGCGCTCAAAAAAATTCAGATTCCGGTGCTGCGCTGGCCGGGCGGCTGCTTCGCCGACGAGTATCACTGGAAAGAAGGAATCGGCCCGCGAGAAAGCCGGCCTGCGATGATCAATACGCACTGGGGCATGGTCAAAGAGACCAATGCTTTCGGCACCCATGAATTTCTGGATTTGTGCGAACAGCTCGGATGCGAGGCGTACATCGCGGGTAATGTCGGGTCCGGGACAGTCGAAGAGATGCAGGACTGGGTCGAGTACATGACGTTTGACGGTGACAGCGAGATGGCCAATCTTCGCCGGGCCAACGGCCGTGACAAGCCCTGGCGTGTGAAGTACTTCGGCGTGGGTAACGAAAACTGGGGCTGTGGAGGGAACATGACCCCCGAATTTTACGCCGATCTCTACAATCGCTTCCAGACCTATGTCCGTAACTATTCGGACAACCGGATTGTCAAAGTTGCGTGCGGACCGGGCAGCGAGAACTACCACTGGATCACCGTTGTGTTGGAGCGGGCTCGCCGGAACATGGGCGCAATCAGTTTGCATCATTATGTCCGAGGGTCGGGCAACTGGACGCGGAAGGGCAGCGCGACTAAATTCGACGATAAGGAATGGTTTGCACTGATGAAAAACACGCTGACGATTTACCCGCTGCTGGAAAATAATATCGAGATAATGGACAAGATCGATCCACGCGGACGCATCGATTTATACGTAGATGAGTGGGGCACGTGGTGGGACGCTGAACCCGGTACCAATCCCGGTTTTCTGTACCAGCAGAATACGCTTCGCGATGCGGTTTCGTGCGGGATTTTCCTGAACGCTTTTAATAAGCACTCCAGGCGTGTCAAGATGGCGAATATCGCTCAGACCAACAATGTTTTGCAGGCGATGATTCTCACAAAGGGCGAAAAGATGATTCTGACGCCGACCTATCATGTGTTCGAGATGTACAAGGTCCATCATGATGCGACGATGCTGCCGATGGATCTGGATTGCGCCGATTATCAGTTTGGGAATGAAAAAGTTCCGGCTATCGACGTCTCAGCGTCAAAAGACAAATCCGGGAAAATCCACATATCCCTTTGTAATCTGGATCCCGTAAACCCGGCTGATGTTGACTGCAAGCTTCCGGGAGTCGAGCCGGCAAAGGTCTCCGGCCGGGTGCTCACCGCCGATGATATGACCGCGCACAACACCTTTGATAAGCCGGAAGCAGTAAAGCCCGCCGTCTTCGATGGTTTCCGCTCCAGCGACGATATGCTGACTGTGAAGCTGCCGGCAAAATCCGTGGTCGTTCTGGAAATCGAGTGACATACACGCTTATAAGGGTGAAAAATAGCGAACCGGCCATGAAGCCTTAGATTTAACAAAATTCATCAGTATTATATTATGAAACCGTTGATGGACGCAGACGCCGTCCTGAGCACGGTCGAAGGAGAACGCCGAGCACTCAGAGAAATAGTCAATAATCAATAATCAATAATCAATTGCGGGCTTCCCACCACAGCCGTGGATAGTCCTGGCCTTCGAGAAGCAACCGTCGGCGCAGGTCTGTTAAAACAGTTTTCGAAATGTTGCTACGCAATCAATTACGGACTCATCGCTCAGCCGGCCAGTTTTCAAAAAAGATTTCAAGGTCGTTTACATCGACTGTGCCGGACTGATCAAGGTCCGTACCTTGACAATAACCATTGCTTAAATCACAGTTATCATCCAGCCAGTGCTCCATGAAAAACGAAAAGTCGTCTATCGTGATGCCATCCGGACAGACAAAATCGCCCGCTGCGATTTGCCAGACAAAACGCGGATAATTCGTTCCCTCACAAATGCTCCAAATATCCTCGGTGCCGTTCTCTGTCTCACCCACAAAATCCCAGCCGGCTTCGAGGAATGTGCTCAGAGTCTGCATCTCGGCTGTGGTCTTGCCGGTTCCACCTTCGCTATAAGGCAGAGTTGATGTCTCCATATCCCAAAAACTATCAATAATGTTGGCGTCGTTGTCATCCCAAAGACTATCATTAACATGAGCGTCATTGTCGCCGACAAGACCGCCGACATCTTCAAATCCCGTAACAAAACCTGTGCTGAAACATCTGGTTACCCGGCCACTGAAATTATGCCCCAGCAATCCGCCAATATTTTCAAAGCCGCTGACCATGCAGTTGCTGCTGCAGTTGGTGATGTCGCCGTTGTTGCTGTTGTAGCCCACAAGGCCTCCAACACTTCTACCGCCATTTACCACACCGGTGCTGTAGCAGACGGAGATACTACCTTTGTTCTCCCCTACGAGACCACCTACATACAAACCTGAATCGGTTATGTTGACGTCCACGACACCCAGGTTCTTGACATTGACCCCCGACTCCAGTTTGCCAAACAGCCCCAGGCAGCCCTGCCCCTGAATCGTCAGATGTGAGATCATGTAACCGTTGCCGTCAAAGACGCCGGTGAATGGAGTTCCCTGAAAATCAAGCTCGACATCGTTTATGTCCGGCGCTATGACGGCCCTGTCAAAGACCTTTCGGCCGGGTAGATTCGGATCCAGGTCGATATCGGCGGTCAGGATGAAGTGCTTGTCGTAATCTTCGGGAGTCTCGCCGAGCAGTATCAAGTCTTCTGCCGTAGCGATCTGGTACGGACCATCAGGCTCACCCGTACCGCCGCCGTATTTAATATCGGCATCAACACCGGTCTCGGTTTCCCATATCCAGGCCCTCATGCCTCTTAGCATGTCATAGACCATAGAGAAGCCCTCTGAATCCAGGAAGTCGGCGGCCCGATTGCTTCGAGACCCGCTGCCGCACACCACTAAGACCGGACTATGCATGGGGAGTTCGCCATATTGGGCATGAAATACTCCTGAATACCACGGGTAGTTCAGTGCTCCCGGAATGTGTCCTCCGGTATCAGAGTATTCAGATGGTTCCCGGACATCGATAACAATCAGATCATCCGTAGAATCAATGAGTTCTCGTGCCTGTTCTGCTGTAACATCGGTATGGGCCAAAGCGTAGGAACCGGATACAATCAAAGATACGCCGACCAGCAATAGCACGGTTCTGAGATTTATCTTCATCACTATTTCTCCTTAAGAACATCCTTTCTATTTTACTCATTCGGGAATCAATAGTCAATAGTAAACCTGTCCCTTCAATTTTGTTCAGGGCAGGTCCCACCCTGCGAATTTGTCGGCTAAAAAGACTTAAAATTTGCGGTTGGATTTGGTATCCTGTGTAGAAGATGAATCTTACGATACTGATGAACTGCTGTTGAGGTGAAAGATGCCGGTTGATATTCGAGGCGTATTTGCGATTGTTTTTGCGGTTTTTTTGTTGGGCCGGCCGGCTGCCGGCAAAGCTGAAGTCGCTGCCGAAGAAGTCGCGGCTTTGACTGCGGCGATAGAAGATCTGACGAGGACCTTCGGCGATAAATATCCGAACGGCGAAGGATATCTAAACAGACTGCGCGATATCGAACGGCGGGGCAATCAGGCTCAGTTCGAATCGCTCCGGCGCGAAGCGCTCATTGCCAATCCGCTGATTAGCAGCCGGCCGATTCTTTTTGTGGTGCGCCAGCAGTACAAGAGCGACCATCACAACACCGCCACAATTTTCAAGACCGGAGAGATCAACACCAATAGCTTTCGGGGCGGTGGAGCGATGAAAACAATAGATTTTGCTCAAGGCGGTGAAATCACAACTTTAGTCGAAACGTCACAGGGTCTTCTGCGCGATCCGGAAGTTCATTTTAATGGTCGAAAAATAGTCTTTTCCATGAGAAAAAATATCAACGATGATTACCATATTTATCAGATTAATATCGATGGTACGGGTCTAAAGCAGCTAACCTCAGCACCGGGTGTGGCAGATTTTGATCCGTTGTATCTGCCTGATGACAGCATCGTTTTCTCTTCGACGCGTGAGCCGAAGTATTGCATGTGTAACCGTCACATTATGGGCAACCTTTTTCGGATGGATGCCGACGGAGCCAACATCCATCAGATTGGAAAAAGCACGCTGCATGAGGGCCATGCCTCACTTATGCCGGACGGACGAATACTCTACGATCGATGGGAGTATGTGGATCGCAATTTCGGGGATGCCCAGGGGCTCTGGACGATCAATCCGGACGGCACGAACCAGTCGGTTTACTGGGGCAACAATACGTGGTCTCCCGGTGGTGTTATCGATGCCCGCGCCATACCCGGCACAGAGAAAGTTATGTGTATTTTTGGCTCCTGTCATGACCGCCCGTGGGGAGCGCTTGCTATTATCGACCGGCGTTTGGGCATCGACGGCAGAAAGCCTGTCGTCCGCACATGGGCTGCGGATGCTGTCAACCTTGTGGTCGAAGCAGGGCTAGGGCCCGATGTCTATGGTTTTGATAAATTCACAGCAGTTAATCCAAAGTATGAAGATCCTTATCCGCTGAGCGATAAGTATTTTCTCTGTTCTCGGATGACCGGCAAGGGAGAGCAGATGGGAATTTACCTGCTCGATATTTTTGGTAACGAGATTTTGCTGCATGTCGAGCAGCCCGGATGTTTTGATCCCATGCCGATGGGCGAGAGACAAAGGACGATGACAGTACCCTTACGGCGTGATTTCAAAAATCAGAACGGGTATTTGTACATTCTAAACGTTTACGAGGGGACACACATGGAGGGTGTGCAGTCTGGAACCGTTAAGTATCTGCGTGTGGTCGAGTCGCCTGAAAAACGTTTCTGGACACATGCGGAGTGGGGCGGGCAGGGCGTGCATTGTCCGGCTTTGAACTGGCATAGTTTCGAGAACAAGCGTATTCTCGGCACAGTGCCGGTGGCCGAAGACGGCTCTGCTTATTTCGAGGTGCCTTCTGATAAGTTCATCTTTTTCCAGCTTCTCGATGCGAATAAGATGATGGTTCAATCCATGCGAAGTGGAACAATTGTCCAGTCAGGCGAGGTGACAGGCTGTGTCGGATGCCATGAGAATCGCCGCCAGACGCCGAAACAGTTTAGCGAAAAAATACCGATAGCTCTGAAGCGGCAGCCGAGCAAACTAAGTGGTTGGAAGGGAGAGCCGCGATTGTTCAACTATGCAAGCGAGGTGCAGCCTGTTTTCGATAAGCATTGTGTTAGCTGCCACGACTTCAGCCAGGAGGTCGAGAGCAAGCTCGTCCTGGCAGGCGACCGTACTATCACATTTAATGCTTCATATAACGAGTTGTGGCGAAAGAAGTATATCAATGCCATTGGCGCCGGGCCATCCGATATCCAGCAGCCTTATTCATGGGGTTCTCATGCGAGTAAGCTTGTCGAAGTTATTCGAGAAGGACATTATGACATAAAACTCAGTGGTGACGAATTCGAGCGTATCGTCACCTGGATCGATCTCAATGCAACGTATTATCCTCGCTACGACTGTGCCTATCCGGATAATCTGGCAGGCCGGTGTCCGCTCGATAACAAACAGCTCAAACGACTTACAGAATTAACAGGCGTGCCTTTCACAAAGCTGGCCGCTCACAATCAAAATACGGGGCCGCAAGTGAGCTTCGACCGTCCACGACTAAGCCCATGCTTAGCCAATTTCGAGGACACAAACCATCCCGTGTATATCGAAGCATTGGCAATTATCGAATCCGGCAGACAAATGTTGCAGCAGCGTCCGCGAGCGGACATGCCGGGCTTCGAGGCATGCACTATCGATCAAAAGCGTCAAAAAAATTATACAATGCGTCAACAGGCCGAGGCACGCAATCGCAAGGCAATCCACAATGGCCAGAAGCTTTACGACTTTGATTGACGGTAGCCGGCTCGGCAGTAACTACTATAATAGGCTTTCAAGCAACTCGATGGTCTCTGTCACAATGAGTGATAAGGTTCGTCCCTATTAAAACCCGTAAAGATAGACTTGACGTAGTATAATATAGATTAGATGCTATCTATACTTGTACGCTTTGAGAGTGGCTGTGGATATTGGAAAGGATATCATGATGAAGAAGCAATGGAAAATAGCTCTTGGGATTGTAGTCCCCATAATGCTCCTTGGTCTGGTTGTTTACTACTTTTTGTTTTTGAGCCGGAGTACTTTCGTACTTGAAATTCTTTGGGATCATGGAATACGTCAGGCACAACGCCGTCGTGTGCTACTGCTGTGCAATACAGACCATCAGGCGTTGTTGAATGCAGGCAGAGAAATCCTGAGCCAGGTTCCCAAAGATCGTCTGAATCCACGTCCTGGTGGGCCGAGAATTCTCGGCGAATTCGGTGTATCGGAAGGAGTACAGATTCCGCAAGCCATCCGGGACCTTAAATGTGGCTGTCTCATAAGTTATGACGGCTATGTGACGCTGGAGATGCATGGGGGTATGGACCATTTTGGGGTGCGGATCTACCCGGAAGATTACAAAGAGCCAGATCGATATTTCAAATATGGTGACAGAGAACTTCTTACCGGATTATGGTATTACGATGATGGATACGTTAATAATCCGGAATATGATAAAAGAATATCAAAACTGATAGACGAGCATAAGAAATAGACAGAAATTGAAAACTCGGGACAGTGGGGCTGTTGAAAAAATCCGTGTTTTTCCTTTAATCCAAATGGTGATCCGTTAAGCGGCATGATCGATTCTCCATTGTGCTCTTGTCGTTTTCAAAGATGGATAATGTTTATGTTCCCGGCAAACCCCCCTTTTCATTGATTATTGATTATTTACTATTGATTATTGTCCCTGCTCCCACAGCATGCAATACGCGCAACGCAGCACGCACTACAAACAAAGGACGCCGTCTCACGGAGATTTATTTAGAATATGCTTGATTTTCGGCAGGATTTTAGTATAATACACAACAAATACGTATATCGTATAATAAATGTAGAATTGAGAATGTAGAATGTAGAATGTAGAATGGAGAATTTTGCCTTTTAACTTTTTACTTATACATTATGCTTCTTTGTGGCTAAGAGTCTATTTGAAAAAACAAAGCCAATTTGACGAAGGGTAAAATTGTGCTAAGTCAGTAATAACAATGATTTATGGGAATTTAGATATATGGAGGCTACGAAAAAACAAAGCCAATTCAAAGCCAATTTTAGGGAAAGGTAAAAGTAAAAAGTAAAAAGGCAACAAAGAGTAAATCCGGCGGTTTTCCGGCGGGGCTATTTGAAAAAACAAAGCCAATTTGCGGTAGGGCAAAATTGGCACAAAGTCTTATATGAAAGGTG
>CAYTNN010000033.1:0-28470 GCA_964439135.1 uncultured Pirellulales bacterium | reverse complement strand
CTGAAAAAGCTCGGCGTCCATACCGTGATAAGCAGCGCAGCCGTGGGTTCGCTTGTCGAGCAAATCGCGCCGGGGGACCTGGTTATCGTCGATCAGTTCATCGATAAAACGTTCAAACGGACAAGCAGCTTCTTCGGTGGCTACGGAGCCGTGCACTGCGAGATGGCGGATCCGGCTTGCGGGCGGCTTCGAGAGATGCTCATCGATACGGCAAAAAGCATCGACGTAACGACACATCCGAAGGGCACATACGTGTGCATGGAAGGGCCTCAGTTTTCCACGCGGGCCGAATCGCTTATGCACAAGGCTTGGGGCGGCGATTTGATCGGAATGACCGCCATGCCGGAAGCAAAACTGGCCAGGGAAGCACAAATCTGCTACGCTATTATCGCGCTGGCAAGCGATTATGACTGCTGGAAGCCGCATGCAGGCGGGAAAGACAAACAGACATTGCTTAAGGAAATCATAGGAAACCTGCAGGCGGCAACGAACAACTGCCTGGAACTTATAGAGGCCGTCCTGAGCAGCGAGCACGAGCTTATCGGTGAAAACTGTCACTGCCGGAATAGCCTCGACCTGGCGGTCTGGACCGAGCAGGGACGGATAAAGGCGGATGACAAAGAAAAGCTGAAAGTGCTTTTCGAATAGTAAAATCAATCTGAAATAGGAAAACTTGAAGAAAGAACATTTATGAAAACAAAAGACAATCCTACGGCAAGTTCAATGCTGAAAAAAGACGATCTAATCGTTATCGCCGGAGCGGGCGGTTTTATCGCCGGGGCACTGGCCCGTTATTTCAATAATCAGGGTTTCACGCGTATTCGTGCAATCGATAAGAAACCCCTTCCTGAATGGTATCAGATTACCGAAGGGGTTGAATCCCTGTGCCTGGACTTGAGCGATGATTATAACTGCCGAAAGGCCTGCGAGGACGCGGTCGAAGTCTACAACCTCGCTGCAGATATGGGCGGAATGGGCTTTATCGAACGCTTCCGTATCGAGTGCCTGCGGAGTATCCTGATCAACACCCATATGATTGAAGCGGCATATCGTGCCGGGGCTCAGCGGTATTTCTACTCATCCTCGGCTTGTGCTTACAATGTTGAACTGCAAAAGGATCCGAACGTGCGGGCCTTAAAGGAATCGGACGCCTACCCCGCCATGGCCGAACGCGGCTATGGCTGGGAAAAGCTCATGTCCGAAATGTTCTGCCAGGAATACCGGGCCGAGCGCGGTCTTCATACCGCCATTGCCCGCTTCCATAATGTCTACGGCCCGCACGGCACCTGGGATGGCGGGCGCGAAAAAGCCCCGGCGGCACTTTGCCGCAAGGTCATCGAGGCTAAGGATACGGGTAAGCACGAGATCGTAATATGGGGCGACGGTCACCAGACTCGCAGCTTCATGTATATCGACGACTGCACAAAGGGTATCGATATGATTATGCACTGCGAGCAATTAATCGCTACGCCGATCAATTTGGGTTCCGATTACCTGATCTCGATCAACGATCTGGTCTCCATTTCCGAAAAGATCGGGGGCATCAAATTGGAACGGCAACACGACCTGGATGCGCCGATAGGCGTTGCCGGGCGAAACAGCGACAACACCTTCATCCAGCAGGTTCTTGGATGGGCCCCCGGCACGCCGCTGGAAGAAGGCATGAAAAAGACGTATGCCTGGATCGAACAGCAATACAACGATCGTAAGGCAGGCAAGCGAACTGTCAGCTAAGTGATAGATGTTCCATGACTCGACAACCCAAAACTCAAATAACCGACATTGTGGGAAACATCCCCTACCGTTTGGCCCTGGCCGGCGGGTGGATTGACCAGCCCTACGTTTCGAAGCACAATCCTTCCGCCCCTGGGTCTATGGTCACGGTGCAGGTCGCGGCCCAGTTCCGTTTTATGGACCGCAGCGGTATTTGTTCCAGCACGCGTATTATAGCCGTGAAAATATGGAACGGAGAAATACCGGATCGCGACAAAGCCGAACTGGTCAGGGAACTCTACCATATCGAGAACAAAGGCAAAACCGAACTCTCGGGTTCTCAGGACATGATCGGCCTGATATATCCCGGCATCAACCGGCTGGATTACGATATTAATTACCAGGGCGGTTGCTTCCCCAGACATATCGAATCCAACAACGATCCGGACGTAGCCGCCTGGCTCAGCTCGGTCCTCTACATGGTACCCATAAACCAGCGCCCGGACGGATACAATCCACTGGGACGTAAGAACTTCGATCCGCAGTGGGTGGCCCGGCTGGGAAAATCGGGCCGGGACTGCTTCGATGCGATTATCAGTAAGGACCTGACCGGCCTCGGTGCGTCCTTTAACGACTGCATGCTTTGCTGGGAGAAGATTCTGCCGGACGTGGTTGAACATCCGACCCTAAAACTGAATCTCAAGGCTCTACTGAGATTCTATCAGGAAAACTATCCGGGCGCCATGTTCTCCGGTTGCGGCGGCGGTTATATGTATGTCGTATCACAAACACCGGTCCCCGGCGGCTTCCAGGTAAAAGTAAGGACGCAGAACGCATGAACAACAAGGGATTATCCGAAATAGTTCTCTGTGCGCCATTTGATAACATAAATATCAGGAATATACGCCTGCTGCAAGAGGCGAGCCGATTGGGCCCGGTCCACATATACCTATGGAACGATGCCGCGATTAATACCTTAACCGGCAAGGCTCCCAAATTTCCTTTGGCCGAACGGCGTTACCACCTGGAATCAGTGCGTTATGTAACCAAGGTCACGGTTGTCTGTGTAAACGATGCAAATGAGTTGCCTGAGGAGGCACTCGCTACGGCAGGTACATGGGTAGTGCACGCAAGCGACGATACGCCTGCCAGACAGGCTTACTGCCACACGCACGGATTGACATATAAGGTTTTTTCCGACACGGATCTGGACGATTTGCCGGCAATTGAAGTCGATACCGACACCGGCAACAAAAAAGTCCTGGTCACCGGATGCTACGATTGGTTTCATACCGGGCACGTTCGATTCTTCGAGGAGGTATCCGAACTCGGCGACCTCTATGTTGTCGTAGGGCATGATGCGAACATCCGGGCCTTGAAAGGACCGGGCCATCCCATGTTCGATGAGCGGCAGCGTTTGTATATGGTTCAATCCATACGCTATGTCAGGCAGGCCATGATCTCAACCGGAAATGGCTGGCTCGACGCCGAACCCGAAATCCAACGCATCCGGCCGGACATATACGCCGTGAATGAAGACGGAGACCAGCCTGTCAAACGTCAGTACTGCGAAGAAAACGGCATCGAATACGTCGTGCTCAAACGCCTTCCCCGCCAAGGATTGCCCCGGCGTGAGAGCACAAAGTTACGCGGATTCTAATTTTTTTATGGTGAATATCAGGGCACAAATTAAGCATAAATTCGAAGGGATAATAAAAATGAAAAGACCGGCCAGTAAAGCATTTGTCTTAGTCGTTATTGTTGCCGTAATGCTGATTGGAGGCTGCGGCGGGCAGAACGAGCCGCCGAGCGTTAAGAAGAGCAGAGCAATCGCTGCTGAGAACATAGAGCTTAGAAAACAATTAGCACAAAGCAGCAAAGAAATCGAAAAGCTCAAAGTCCAGCACGGCAGGGAAATCGACGAGCAAAAAAACCTGCTTCAAA
Organism: uncultured Pirellulales bacterium; assembly: GCA_964439135.1. Classification (GTDB taxonomy): domain Bacteria; phylum Planctomycetota; class Phycisphaerae; order Sedimentisphaerales; family Anaerobacaceae; genus JAFGPJ01. The sequence goes on along the minus strand of CAYTNN010000033.1, from coordinate 24,813 downwards.
CATGCCTGCAGGAAAAAGAGGACTGGAAAAATAAGTCCCGGCAAAACATCCGAAGCCAGGTCAAGGGAGTTCTCGACACCGTTCTGGAAGAGAACAAAAAACTTCGCGACGAAAACGCCAGGCTAAGGGCGCAAATCGAGGAACTACAAAAACAACCGCAATAGGATGGTTTCACGCTTTGCGAACGGCTTCTGTGCGCTCCGGCAAGTTTTCCTTCGGGTAGCGTTTTTTCATCGCCGCAGCGACCAGTCCCAGGAACATCGGCTGGGGCTTTAGCGGCCGGCTGGTCAGGCAGGGATGGGCCTGGGTGCCGAAGAAGTACGGATGGCCCGGCAGTTCCAGAATCTGCATGATCGGCAGGTTGGGGGCTTTTCCGGAAAATATCATGCCGGCTTCTTCCAACTGCTCGATATAGCGAGGGTCAACCTCGTAACGATGCCGGAAACGCATCCGGACCGAATTGCTTTTACCGAAAAGTTTCCACGCCAGCGTCTTTGGCTTTATTTCGATGTCACGTCCGCCGAGGCGCATGTTTCCACCGAGACCTTCTATCTTTTTCTGCTCCGGCAGGATGTCGATTACCGGCTCGGGACAATTCGGCTCAATCTCGGTGCTGTTGGCCTGGGCCAGGCCGCAGACATTACGGGCAAATTCGATGACCGCCATTTGAAAACCAAAGCAGATTCCCAGATACGGCAGATTATTCTCTCGCGTGTATTTGACACAGGCGATCTTTCCCTCTGCCCCGCGGGTGCCGAAGCCGCCCGGCACGATTATGCCGTCGACATCATTAAGCTGCCCGGCTGCGTTTTCATCGGTAATGTCGGTTGTGTCGATCCATTTTATGTTAACCTCGCAGCCCAGGGCGATGCCGGCGTGCTCAAGGGCGTTAATGATCGAGGCATAGCTGTCACGCACCGATGTGTACTTGCCCGTGATACCGATGGTTACCTTGCGATCGATCTTGCCCATCTTGTCGGAGAAATCGCACCATTTGGCCCAGGCCTTGCGTTCGTTTCGCAGATTGATCCGGTCCTCGATTTTCAGCAGCCTGGCCACTTCGAAATCCAGGCCGACCTCTCGAAGCATCGCCGGGATCAGATAGATGCTCGCCGAGTCCGGCAGGCTGATGACCCTTTCGAAGGGAACGTTGCTGTACACACTGATTTTCTGCCGGACCTTTTCCGTCGCGGGGCTGGCCGCCCGGCACGCGATGATTGACGGCTGAATACCGCACTGCATTAGCTGCTTAATGCCCAACTGGGCGGCTTTTGATTTCTGTTCGCCTAAGGTCTTCGGCTCCATTATATAAGTCAGGGCCACGAAGCAACTGCTGTTCGGACCTTCTTCGTAGGCTAATTCGCGCATCGCCTCGATGTAGTAGGCGTTTTCCAAGTCGCCGACCGTGCCGCCGATCTCGACGAAAACGATGTCGGCGTCGGTTTCCATGGCCAACTGGCGCAGCTTCAGCTTGACCTCGCCGGTGACGTGGGGAATCATCTGGACGTCCCTGCCGAGATAGTCGCCGTGGCGTTCCTTATTGAGAATAGAGCTGAATATCTGGCCGCTCGTGGCGAAGTTTGCCTTACTCAAATCCTGGTCGAGCAATCTCTCGTACGTGCCCAGGTCCATATCGCATTCCATGCCGTCGTCGAGCACGAAAACTTCGCCGTGCCGGAACGGATTCAGCGTGCCCGAATCGATATTCAGATAGCCTTCGAGCTTGATCGGCGCGACCTTGATGCCCTTGTCCTGCATCAGCTTTGCAAGACACGAAGAGAATATCCCCTTGCCCAGCCCGCTCATCACCGTGCCCACAACGAACACGTAGCGGCACTTGCCCTTTTTATACCCCTTCGGCACCGGCGAGAAATACTCGCTCTCAGTCGATATGTCACTCACCGAAGCTAATAGGTCTTTGTTTTTATTCATTTGTCCCCTTCTTTACAGTAGGGTGGGGCTTGCCCCACCATTATCGAATCGGTGGGCCAAGGCCCACCCTACAATTTCAAACCGGCAAATCTTTACTCTATGCCATTTATATTCCTAATATGTCATTCCCGCGAAGGTGGGAATCCATTAGAGCCGCTGCGCTTTTGGATCCCTGCTTTCGCAGGGATGACAGCGCGAACAAGTCAGTTTTAGTTATCAACGTTTCCATCGAAAGTCGAAATTCGCAATATCATCTTCCGTTCCGTATAAGCCATCGAAACCGGCTGAAAGCAGAACATATGTGTCTGCCCTGTAAGGTACACTCGGACCGGCAACTTTGTCATTCCTCGTAATCTCATAGAATATCTTCGGATTCTCGTAGAGCGGATGTTTTTGCCCCGGTTTACCCGGCACCCCAAGAGCAAGCAAAGCGTGATTGTCCCTATAGTCGTAAATATTCTCCGGATTGTTCGGATCACTAATATCGTGAGCCGTTTTCGATGTATCCGCTTTATAGTATAATACCGGCATGCCGTTTTTTTTACCTGTGCCAGTATGCGTGACCTTTCTCCACATATCGCAAAGAACATAGTTATTCGGATCAAAAGATCCTGTATTGCCTTCACCATAAATATCCGCTAGCATGTGAGCATTAGCGTTTTCCAATGGTAAATACGGGCCTTTTCTTGCTTTAAGGCTGTCCTGGTAAGCTTCTTCCAGCCCAAAGTTTGATTTCAGATAGAGCATATTACCCTTATTATCCGTACCATCACTCCTGAAAACCGAATCCGGATGAAAACCCATCAAATCCCGGCCCATCGTCGCTTCGCTCAACTTCATCGCACCACAATAGGGCCTGCCGTTCTCGTCCAGCGCATCAGACGGTGGGTACCGATGCGAATCGGCTCTAAAAAGCTCGATTGCCGCAACGAAACTATGGAACTGAACCTGTTGTTTGACACCCGGAGGATAACGATGGCGAGGTTTCAGCAACACTATAACAGAACACAAGAAAATAATAAGCAGGATAACGAAAAGGACACGTATTGGAGAATGGCCATTAGGTATTGAGTGACCATACCACCTGCCCACCATGTTGTCTCGGTGGGCCAGGGCCCACCCTGCGAATTTAGACCTCATTTTTTTTCCTCTCCTTATATCGCTTTACAAATTCAGCGTATTGCTCTGGAGTGTCGATGCCGTCGCAGGTGTGTTTTACTTTTCCTACTAAAATGGAGTAGCCGTTTTCGATGGCTCTTAGCTGCTCGAGTTTTTCTATCTTTTCCAAGGGTGTTTGCGGCAAAGCGGTAATTTCCAGCAGGAATTTTTTGCGATAGGCGTAAATTCCGATGTGCCGCAGGTATTGCCGCACGTTTCCTACGCCGGATTTCTCCCGGTCGTAGGGAATCGGCGAACGCGAAAAATAAATCGCTTTGTTATTACAACCAACTATTGCTTTGACGATGTTCGGATCTGAGACCTGCCCGGCGTTTTGAAACTCCGCCGCGAGTGTGGCCATCGGGCAGTCGGGATTGTCCATGAGCATTTTAGCGAGGTAGTCGATGTTACCGGGATCGATTTCCGGCTCATCGCCCTGGAGGTTTACGATAATTTCAACATCCATATCGGCAACGGCCTCAGCTATGCGGTCGGTTCCGCTCTGATGGTCGGGCGAAGTCAGAACGCACTCGGCACCGAAAGTATCAGCGGCGGCTACGACTTTTTCATTATCCGCTGCGATGATTACCTTCTCAGGCAGCTTCGCCAGGCAGGCCCGCTCGTAAGTGTGCTGGATGAGGAATTTTCCCGTATCTTTGGCGAGAACTTTACCGGCGAACCGTGTGGAGCTATAACGTGCCGGAATAACCGCAACAACCTTCATTTTTATTCAGCCTTTATTTTACAAAGTCTCTTCGCCGGGCAAGTTATACGCATTCAGGGACCTCAATTGCCGCGATGTCTGTGCGGCTACGAAATTCCAACTGGGCTCTTATCATAACCGGAAAACAAAAGGCTGTCAACCAGGCTCATCAGAAATTTTCGTTTTTACACGAGGCTTTTATGAAATTCGCACGTAGCACATCGAAAAAGTCGTTTTGGCAGCGGTATAAATTTTCACAACAGCACCAAACCGGATATACTTTATTGACTATCCGGTGTTAAACCTTTATCATTATCGTCAAAATGAAATTTCAGGAGCCATAATTATGAAAAAGGTTATAGCAGCAATCGTACTTGTCGCCCTGGTCGTTGTTTTCGCATCAGTCGGCTGCAAGCAGAAGAAGGCGGAAATCGCCAATACGTATCGTATTGCCGTGATTCCCAAGGGCACAACCCATATTTTCTGGAAGTCGATTCACGCCGGCGCGGTCAAGGCCGCAGAGGAATTGAAAGCAACCGGCGTAAACGTGGAAATCATCTGGAAAGGGCCGCTCAAGGAGGATGACAGGGAATCGCAAATCCGCGTCGTAGAGGATTTTGTAACCCGCGGCGTATCTGGAATCGTGCTGGCGCCGCTGGACGATGCAGCACTGCAAAGGTCGGTAAAAGACGCCGTCGACAATGACATCCCAGTCGTGATTATAGACAGCGGACTCAAAAGCGACGATTACACCAGTTTTGTCGCTACGGATAATTACATCGGTGGCAGAAAAGGCGGCGAGCGCCTGGCGGAAATCCTGAACGGCAAAGGAAAGGTCATCATGCTGCGATACCAGGAAGGCTCTGCCAGCACAATGAACCGCGAGCAGGGCTTTCTGGACGTCCTGAAAGAAAAATATCCTGACATCGAGGTAGTCAGCGCGAACCAGTACGGCGGGGCAACCACCGAGAGCGCCGTCCAGGCCAGCGAGAATCTGCTGGCGCCGCTGCGGACGGCCGACGGCGGGCTGACAATCGACGGTATATTCTGCCCGAACGAATCGACGGCCTTTTCCATGCTGCGGGCACTCGAAGACAGCAACCTGGCGGGCAAAGTTAAATACGTCGGCTTCGACAGTTCCGATAGGCTGGTCCAGGGACTACGGAACGGCCAAATTAACGGACTCGTGCTCCAGGATCCGATTAATATGGGCTACTTAGGCGTCAAAACGCTCGTGGCGCATCTACAGGGACAGAAGGTGGAGAAACGAATAGACACCGGTTCGGCTGTAGCCACTCCGGAAAACATGGACGATCCGAAGATGAAGAACCTGTTGGAGCCGGATTTCAAGAAATGGCTGAACGAATAAACTCACAGTCCGGCGATCCGGCTGGAGCGACCCGGCTCCAGATGCAGGGAGTATCTAAGCGCTTCGGGGCAACAATTGCGCTGGAAGATGTGAGCATCAAGGTCGCCGCAGGCGAGGTGCTCGCGCTGGTGGGCGAGAATGGGGCGGGCAAAAGCACGCTGATGAAGGTCTGCTCCGGAGCGATCAAACCGGATGCGGGCCAGATGTGGCTGGACGGCGAGCCTTATCGGCCGGGCAATCCCCTCGAAGCCCGCCGGGCCGGCGTAGCCATGATCTACCAGGAACTTTCGCTGACGCCGCACATGAGCGTTCAGGAAAATATCATGCTCGGGATGGAGCCGTCAAAGCTGGGCGTGATACTGGCCAAGCAGGTCCGGCAGCGAGCCATCGAAGCGATTAAGGAATTCGACAATCCGGAATTGACGCCGGACGCCCGCGTCAGCAGATTGTCCGTAGGCTCGCAGCAGTTGGTGGAAATCGCACGCGCCCTGGCTATCGGCTGCCGGGTGCTGGTGCTGGACGAGCCGACCAGCAGCCTGACGCGGCAGGATGTCGAGCGGTTATTCGAAATCATAAGGCGGCTACAAACACAGGGCAAAGCCATCGTTTATATCTCGCATTTTATCGAAGAGGTCAAACGCATCGCCGACAGGGTGACAGTTCTTCGTGACGGCAGAGTGGTCGGCAGCAAAGACGTGGCGTCGATTTCACCCGACGAGATTGTCTCGCTGATGGTAGGCAGGCAGGTCGAGGAGCTTTACCCTCGTTCTAAACGTCACGCCGGCGAAGTTGTGCTGGATATAGAAGATCTCGCGGGTCTGGATAAACCGAAGTCGGCGAGCCTGAGTTTACGGCGAGGCGAAGTCCTCGGCATCGCCGGGCTGGTGGGCGCAGGGCGAACCGAGCTGCTGCGGAGCCTCTTCGGCTTGGAGCCGGTCAGGAAGGGCCGGATTAAACTGGGCGTCTACACGGGCCCGGCCTCACCGCACCGGCGCTGGATGCAGGGAGCGGGTCTTCTGAGCGAGGACCGCAAGGAAGAGGGCCTGGCACTGTCTCTGAGCGTTGCCGACAATGTCACGCTCTCCAGGCTCAAGGGCTTCGGCCCGCTGGGCCTGGTCTTGCCGGGCCGGCAGGACAAAGCGACCCGGCGATGGCTTGAGCGGCTGGACATTCGCTGCCGGGGGCCGCGACAATCCGTCTCGTCCCTGTCGGGCGGCAACCAGCAGAAAGTGGCAATGGCCCGATTGCTCCAGCACGATGTGGATGTGCTGCTGCTGGATGAGCCCACGCGAGGAATCGACGTGGCGGCCAAGGCGCTGGTTTACAAGCTGATTAACGCTCTGGCAACCGGCTCGCCCGCCGAAGGACGACAGCCCAAGGCGGTGCTGATGGTCAGCAGCTATCTGCCCGAGCTGATGGGCGTGTGCGACCGAGTGGCGGTTATGTGCCGCGGAAGGCTCGGACCGACATACCGCATCGACGAAGTAAACGAGCATGATCTTATGTTAGAGGCAACTGGTCAGGAGGCCGGCGTATGAGCGATAAGCAGACAACACCAAAACAAAAATTCGGATTTAACTGGCGCGGCTGGCTCAATACGCTCAGCCCCGTCATAGCTTTGTTCGTGGTGTTCGAATTATTTGTGCTTATTGCGCCTTCCAGCTTCGCCACTGCGCGGAATATGGAAATGATCGCCCGTCAGACGGCAATCGTCGGCATAGCGGCTCTCGGAATGACTCTGGTGATAATCTCCGGCGGGATCGATCTGTCCGTAGGTTCGATTGTCGCTTTGAGCACGGTCGTAATCGCCTGGCTTCTCCAGAGCGCCGGAGCCGGTCCACTGACCGCGGCCGTAGGGGGCGTAGCCGCGGCGGCGTTTTTCGGGCTGCTCAGCGGCGTTTTGATCACCCGGCTGCGGGTCGTACCTTTTATCGTCACCTTAGGGATGATGCTCGTCGTTCGCGGAGCGGCCAAGGGAATCGGTCGCGAGCAGAAAATCGATGTGGACCCGGCACAACTCAGATGGCTCGATGAGCTGCTGGCCTCGGTGCCGGCCGAACGAAGCTGGATGCTCCTGCCGCCCGGCGTCTGGATGATGATTTTTCTGGCAATAGGGATGGCCGCCCTGCTGCGATACACGCGGCTGGGCCGGCACACGTTCGCAATCGGCTCGAACGAGCAGACGGCCCGGCTGTGCGGCGTAGTCGTCGAGCGCGTTAAAGTGCTCGTCTATACCCTGTGTGGGGCTTTTGCCGGACTGGCAGGGCTGATGCAGTTCTCCCGGCTGACGGTCGGCGATCCGACTGTGGCAGTGGGACTAGAGCTAAACGTGATCGCCGCGGTAGTCATCGGCGGCGGCAGCCTCAGCGGCGGCGAAGGCTCGATACTCGGAACTCTCGTCGGCGCGCTGATTATGACCATTATCGCTTCGGGCTGTACGCAGATAGGCTACTCAAACTGGGTCCAGGAAATTATCACCGGCGCTATTATCGTCATCGCTGTGGCTCTCGACAGACTGAGACATCGAAGGACAGCCTAAAAGATTGTCGATTGTCGATTGTCGAATGCCGATTTTCCAATCGTAAATCGGAAATCGGCAATTCATAGGCACAAATATGCTCTTAGCCGCTCGCCGGGATTCGAATATGGGCCTCTATAGAACTAATTTTCTTTCCAAACAACCTAAAAGCACCAATTTTGTCAGGCTAATCTCTCGGACAATTCTTATATTATACGAATTACGAATATATAATGCGTTGAGCATATAAAAGCCGCTATTGTTCATAGTAGTCAATTGAAAGTATCATTTAGTATGGAGGCTATTATGAATCTAAAAAATCATCACACAACACAAGAGCTGCAAACACTGTATCGAAAAGAGAAGGATGCGAGGCTTGCTCGGAGAATGCACGCGATATATCTGGCTGCCAGAGGATTGAGCTGTCCTCCTGCCGAGTTTAGTATACCTTGGCAACAGTATTAGGCGCGTAGTCAGATGACTACGACGAACGGCAGCGTGTGTGTTGTTGCCCTTGAACGTTTTGATTAAACCTGATTCTGATGCTGCTGCGAATTGAATACCTTGTCAACAGGCAATAATTACAAATTGGGCGGATTGATGTATTGAGTGCGTAGTCAGATGACTACGAAGAACGACAGCGTTCATATCGTTATCTCCAGGTGATTTCAAAAAAGAGAATCCTTCTGCCGCATTTAGTATACCCCGGCAACGGTATTATGCGCGTAGTCAGATGACTACGACGAACGGTAGCGTTCATATCATTATCTCCGAATGATTTGAAAATACAGAGCATTCTTCTGTAGTGTGCAGCATACCCTGGCAACAGTATTAGGCGCGTAGTCAGATGACTACGACGAACAGCAGCATACATATCGTTATCTACGAATGATTTTTAAATACAGGGCGACTTTCTGCCGTGTGCAGCATACCCCGGCAACGGTATTAGGTGCGTAGTCAGATGACTACGACGAACGACATCGTACATATTGTTATCTCCGAATGATCTGAAAAAACAGAGAATCCTTCTGCCGCATTTAGTATACCCCGGCAACGGTATTATGCGCGTAGTCAGATGACTACGACGAACGGTAGCGTTCATATCATTATCTCCGAATGATTTGAAAATACAGAGCATTCTTCTGTAGTGTGCAGCATACCCTGGCAACAGTATTAGGCGCGTAGTCAGATGACTACGACGAACAGCAGCATACATATCGTTATCTACGAATGATTTTTAAATACAGGGCGACTTTCTGCCGTGTGCAGTATACGCTGGCAACAGTATCAGGTGCGTAGTCAGATGACTACGACGAACGACAGCGTACATATTGTTATCTACGAATGATTTAAAAAAACAGAGCATCCTTCTGCCGCGTGCAGTATACGCCGGCAAAAGTATTAGTCGCGTAGTCAGATGACTACGACGAACAGCGGTGTAATTAGCATCGGCTACGAGATATCCACATGAAGCATCGTGCTTGTAAAGGTATGGTTTCAGGATGAAGCACGCTTTGGCTGGCAAGGTACGGTAATCCGCGTGTGGGCAAAAACAGGCTCCCGTCCCTGAGCAGTCAGGCAGACAAAATATGAGTGGCTTTATGTTGTTGGTACGGTTTGTCCTGAGAGCGGAGAAAGTGTAGAATTGTTGTAACCTACGATTCACAGCGATGTGGCCAACGTGTTCTTAAAACAATTCACCGAGGAAGTTTCCCTGGATGTTCATGTTTTGTTGCTCTGGGCCCAGGCTGCTTTTCATACTTCGAAGAAGTTAAAGATTTCGGAGAATATGACCATTGTACCTTTGCCTCCATATTCATCTGAGCTCAATCCTGTTGAGAACCTTTGGCATTACCTGCGAAGCCATTATTTGGCCAACAGAATTTACGCCGATTATGATGCTCTTCGCTTTGCCGCTGTTGATGCGTGGCAGAAAGCTGCTCTTGATAAGAAAATAGTCAAATCAGTGTGCTTTACTAAATATGCTCAGCGCACATATTAATCGGTATTGGCATTATTTTAGATATTCTCTTGACGGGCAATTATCCATTTTATATAATATATATCAAACAAATTATGTCGGGGCTCGTATGTAGTATGTGGAATGGTGAGTTTAGAATTGAGAAGAAAACAGGAGACAAAAATAGAAGAAAGCGAAGGATATTTGGACTTTTTATACAAAACAAGCCCAATTTTCAGAGGTTTTTATGCAAAACAAAGCCAATTCATGAAAGGCCAAAATGGACGTAAGTATCTATGTGAAAGAGTATTATGAGGATTATTAGCGTTTTCGGGCGGCGAGAAAACAAAGCCAAACAAAGCCAATTCAAAGCCAATCGCCGGCCGTTGGCCGGAAATCCGGAGGAACAGATGGCCAAACAGTAAATTGTAAATCCCGACTTTCTCCGGGAATGCTATTTGAAAAAACAAAGCCAATTTGCCGGAGCGACAAATTGACACTATACCAGTAATGACAATGGTTTATGGAGATTTTATCGAGTGGAGACAGCGAAAAAACAAAGCCAAACAAAGCCAATTTTACCTACCCCAAAGGGGGCAGAGCAGAAGTCAGAAACCAATTGACCGGATGAACCGAAAAATTTCATTTTTTCGCCAACACTTCGGTGCCCTTGAGCATTATACTATTAGATGGGCGAACGCCGAGACGGATCGGACAGAAGAGAAGTGAATGAGATAAGTGCTTATTTTACGGTAGAAATGGACCATGCAACCAACGAATGGTTACCAGAATCAAACTTGATGGATGTATTCTCAGCGGAGTTCGGGCACCTCAAGCGTATTATCGCCGGCATGGGATTGAGCGCTTCGGACGGCGAAGATGTCCTGCAGGACGTGTCCATCCGGGCGCTGAAGCAGTGTAGGGGCGGTTCGCGAACCGCCCTTCCGAACCGAGAAGAAAAGGTTAAGTGGCTGATAAAGGTCACAGTCAACAGATGCCTGATGGAACACCGGCGCCGGCGAACTTTCCGAAGGCATGCCGATGAAATACTGAAACGAAGGCTGGAAACCCAAAAAGCCTCAAAGCCGGCAGTCGAAAATGTAATTGTCGCCGAGGAGCTTGAGATTGTGCGTGAGAGTTTGCAAAAACTGGATGATTCTTTGCTGGCGCCGATGGTATTGCGGTATTTCTGCAATCTGAATTCAAAAGAGGTCGGCGAAATATTAGCTCTGAGCGCATCGACCGTACGAAGCCGTCTGCGAGAAGCGAGGATGATTCTCGCTAAGCGATTATTAGAACGAGGTGTCGAACCATAATGGAAAAGTCTTGCGAAGATATCGAACAGATGCTCGTCGATTACGCCGACGGGCGGTTATCGCCGGGTGAGGCAAACAAGGTGACTGAGCATGTGGTCCAATGCGAGCATTGCCGGATGTTACTTAATGGACTGCAAAAATCGCTTGAGCTTGCCGGTGTTATCTGGGCTGATAGTCTGGCGGAAACCGAAAGCATTCGTATCCCAGCAGCTAAAACCAGAAAAAACCGCTGGCCCCGATATGCCGCAATCGCAGCGAGTATTTTGGTGGTGGCAACAGCCTCCGTTGTGTGGCACACCCTCACAAGGCCAAAAGGCAACGAACTGACATTTGCAGAAATTGAACGTAAGATAAATGAATCAGGCAGTGCCGCTCGATTATTAGTCGCAGCGGAACTGCTCAGCGATGATCCTGGGGCCGAAACTATCGTAAAACAGCAATACCAATATATTGTTGAGACTTATCCGGAAACGGCCGCAGCAGCCGAAGCCAAATTGCGAATAAAATGATCCATAGAAAGGAGATTTGAAAAATGAACCGCTCAAGAAAATGCCAATTCGTGCTGGCCCTAATTTCGATCTGCATTTTTTCACCCATACTGATTGCCAGGTCCAGCGAGGACGAAACTAAACTGAAATTCGAAATCGATAACAAGAGGTCACAGCTATGGTTAAGTGGCCGTCCGAATACACGCGGAAAAGGCCCTGTTAAACCCACACACGTAGCCGTACTCCATATACGACGTCCCCACAAGGATATGCCATCCGGTCACGATGGAATATTACAAATGCTAAAGACCTCTGCAGGACAATCCTTATCCCAGCAGCAACAAAAGTTCTTGACGGCTTCGGACGCTATTACCTGGTGGGGCATCGAAGAGATCAAGAACCACGATACAGTCTTTCTTTACGCAGTAAGTGAAGAAGATGCGAAAAAGACGGTCCAGGCTTATCTTGAGGTTCCAACGAACGAAATTAATGCAAGAACTCAGGAGTACGGAAAATACATAAACGATAGAAAGCAAGAGATAATCGAAATAAACAAAATCCTGCCCGAAAAACAGAAACAAGCCGACGAGATGGAGCCAAAGTACATGGAAATCAAGAACACTCGCTATTCCTCGCTCTCTGATGATGAAGCGTATGAAAAGGCTAAAGAGACCATGCTTGAGATGGATAAGATGCTGGACATACTTGAAATCGAGCTTGCAGGAATACGGGAGAAAATGGCGGTAATCAACGAATATCGCAAAACTCCCCAAAACGCACAAGACTGGGCGCGACGCAATAGAATGCCTGATGGAATGATCTCGAAGCTGGATCAAATGTTCATCGAACAAACAATTGAGCTAAAAAGCGAGGAGGCCCGGGAACAAGCTGCTATTAAGATTCGCGAACGGGATAAAGCTTTTATTGATACATTTATAGAATGGAAAAATTTGGGGGGGGAAGTGTATAAGTTAAAAGCCAACCTTGAAAGCGCTAAAAAACGAGTGAAGGAAGGAGAGGAATTCTTAACCAATCCAGGCCCGGGGTGGCTGCCGCCGGAAATATATCAGAACAAGGTGACGATTTATCCGGTACTCACAGAGCAATCTTGACGAGGCATCATCCATCGGATACTTTTACGAAATTAAATGAGAAATCTCAATTGAAATAGACTGAAAGGAATCACGCAGTCCGACAGACAAGTGCCGAGACCTGACGTGGACGCCCTAATGGGAGGATTTAAGCAATGATTCTTACACGGATTAGCATTATTGTGTCGTTGTTGAGTTGTGGCGTTCTTCTGAGTTGTTCAACACCGGCAGGAGCGGACAACTCGCGTCAAGCTGGTTATATGCCCCGGCAACAGGCCCAGGAAACATCTCCGATTCGCTCGTATGCAGTAGATAAGAAAGTTTCGGATTTTCCGACGTCGCGAGACATGTCAACACCGGAGGCGGCTTATGTTACCATTATGCGAGATTTTATGGCCACAGGAGCAAGCGATTCGGAGTGGTCGGAGATTTCCGTTAGGCAGTCACATGGAACGGAGCGGAGACCGGTATCACCGGAACGCGCAAGCAACTGCCTTGATGCCCAAATTCATGAAGTCATCATTTACAGGGATCGCCTGGCGCTCGTTGTCGCGAAGATGAGAGAACATGATACGGTCGGCTATGACCAACGTTTCCTGTTCTGTGCCAACGGCCGTTGGCTCAATTCCGGGCACGAAGGGCTCACTTCAACGACGGAAGAGGTACGAGATAATTTCCTTCGTAAAGGCGAAAGACTGTATAAAAGCAACCTGCATCTGCTGAAGGTACGAGAGTTTTTGAAGAGACAGCCGGTTGCTGATCCGAACTCACATCTGAAGCCTTACGTCGAATTCCTCCAAAACCAAGGACGCCAGCCACATTCCTTTATGATGGAAGCGTTTAGTAAGTATCAGTTGGTCGTCATGGGTGAAATACACAACCGCCCCACCTACTGGGCATTCAATGCCGAATTAGTGCGCGATCCGGCTTTTGCCCAAACAGTGGGAACGATCTATACGGAGTTGCCTTCGAACCACCAGGAAAGCATTGACAAGTTTTTGGCTCAAAACACCTGCGAGAAAGAACTGGTCATTCAAATGCTGCGCGATTTCTTTGAATTAGGATGGCCATGTAAACCGACCCTTGACTTTTTTGTTGCGGTTTGGCAAGTCAATCAAAAGCTGCCTTCCGACAAGAAGCTTCGTATTCGCCTTGTCGATCAGCAGCGGCCCTGGGAAAAGATTCAAAAACGGGAGGACTGGCGGGCATACGATGTGGATCGCGATTCATTTATGGCCAAGAATATCCTGGACGATCTCGGTACCAAGAAAGACAAAAGGAATGGATTCTTTATCGTCGGTATGAGGCATGCCATGGAGGAGCTTTGTTTCGCTGATGGAACGCCCAGACCCTCTGCGGGTTGGCACCTAAAGCAAGCCCTTGGCGATCAACTGTTTACCATCTTTCAACATGCACCTGTCATGACAGACAGGGGCGTAACAAGCGGACGTCTGGCGTTGGGATTGATTGACTCGGCGTTTGCAAAACTTGACAATCGACCCATTGCTTTTACTCTTGAGGAAGGACCGTTTGGAAAACTGCCATTTGACGGCATGCCGGATGCAGACGTCTATGGTACTTTTAGCGATGGTTATGATGCATATCTGTATCTGATTCCTCTTGAAGACGAAATATTGTCCCCACTAATTGAAGGATTTTATTCCGACGAGTTTATGCCTGAAATTGACCGTCGCTGGCGACTGATGAATGACGGAAAGCCCCTGTTTTCGGATATCGATTTGCCAACGGCCGCGAGAGTTAACAGAATGCGAGCAGCCTATTGGGGGCAGCCCCGCAGTTGGATACAAAACCTGGGACCGGAGAATGCCTGGCACTATGGCGATGATTGGCAAAAAAGAGCTGAAGACGCCGCCCAGAAACGTCATCTCAATGTTACCCGGGAGGAGTTGATTGAAGAACTCGACAAGATATATCGCGGAATCAAGGAGATTGATCCGGAGAAGTATTCATGGGGATCCTGGGAGAGGACTTTCGATTTCAACTACCTGACGATGACAAACTGGCCTGAAATGTATCGATGGTGGTGTGACTTCATCGAAAAACACCCTTTAAAGTCGGTAGACTACGGCCAACTAAGTCATAACAAGGAAGGACTGCCCCAGATAGAAGTTACTACGAAACTTGAAGGAGATATCAGTTTCTCCAAGGTGTTTGTGTTCGAGTATCTGGCGGTGGAACAGAGATGGCAGGCCCAATATGGCCTGGATATGCATTTGGATCCAAAATGGAAGGATTTGCCAAAAGCTAAAACAACTCAATCGCCATGATTATATGAAGGCGAAGTTAATGCAAGAATACAGGCGTACGAACAATATAGAAGTGACAGAATGCGAGGGATACTTGATAAAATTAATTCTCTATAACAACTGTCCGTAATTTATCTAATCCGGCCGAAGCGATTAATGTCACGGTCCCTTGAAGTGTGCCATCCAGGGTGCTTCGGTCTCCCAGTTGGGCAACTGTGCCGACAGGCTGAAATTCCTGGCCCATCGCAAACGCCATAATTCTTTGAGCCAGATTTTTCTGGCCGAATAGTCCAAAAAGACGCCGTTAATACCTTGATCATGCCGATTGATGCAGAACCGGTTCATGGAATTCACGTGTGGATCGAACCGCTCACCGTCATAGCTGGGTGGGGTATCGTCATTTTCCGGCCCGCCACACCAGAACCAGCAATCCAGAAACAGTGGAATGGAAGCGTTATTTTTTACGTTGACCGTACCCCAGTAGTCCTTGGCCGACTGGTCGTAAAGCGGATCTTCGGCAGCCCTATAGACCCAGTGGTTGATCCCATAGCTGCCCCACGTACCGGCGGGTTCGTCCACACCGTCCGGCCGGGAGCCGGTCACGCCGATCTTGCCCCAGGCCGTAAATGCGTCACCGCCTACGCCAAGTGTGCCAATGCCCCCGGGCGGATAAATCGGATTCTTGATCTTTGTCGCCATTGGACAGCAGCGTATCTTGGCATCGCGATAATAGTAGTCGTACAACACATTGATCCAACGCCCTGTACCGCCTGTGCGTTTGGGGAAGAAACCATTGTTGTCGTCCGTGTACATCGCAAAGATTGTGCCCCACTGTTTGAGATTTGACTGGCAGATCACAGTTTTTGCCTGCTTCTTCACTCGTTGCAGTGCGGGCATTAAAATCGCTAACAGCAATGCGATAATCGCGATGACTACCAGTAGCTCGATTAACGTAAATCCATCTCTTTTGCGCGGCATTTTAGCCTTTCCTTTCGGCAGGTCGAGATTTCCCATTTGACTTCATAAGCGAGGCTCCTTCACACATAAAGTCTGATGATATCACAATCTAATTGAGATTGCAACAATTATCCGGTAAATCCAAGCAAGTTGTCTCCCAAAAACGCTAAAAAAGCCGAGCAGTTATGTCAAGAAACCGCTTTTCCTCCTATTTTAGCACGGTGGGCGTTGCCCTCTATTCCGGAACCCGGTGTTCAGCAACGCCACACATCATCCCGGCCTCGCAGGTATTATTAAAAACCACAACCGCCGGATTCAGTCAAAGATTTCCAGAAAGAGTACGCGTGGAACAGCTACTTCTGCCATATGAAATATCACGTAACTGGAATGCCTCGCTACTCCGGCTTCGATTCTATTTGAATTGCTATGGTTATTTCTTAAAATACGAGAATGATAGTCGGCGTTATGACAGCACATTTATCTTTGATTGGTGTGACTTCGCTCAAGGGCAAGCGGAGCATTGTCAAGAGCGTGATCGGCCGGCTCAAGAGCAGATTCAACATCTCCATCTCGGAAGTCGATCATCAGGACAGCAAGAGCATCGCGGTTATCGGCATTGCAATAGTCAGCAACGAGGCACAGTTCATAGACCGCCAGTTCGATGCGATTCTTGACTTCATGCGCAATGACGGGAGATTCTTTCTCGGGCAGGTCGAACGCGAAACCTTCTAAACAAATTAAAGTGACTAAAGTGAACTAAAGTGAGCTAAAGTGTATAAGCGTCGCTTACCACTTTAGGCACTTTTAACTTTAGGCATTTTAGGCACTTTTTTCCTTACAGAATCGTATCGACGATAAATCTTGCGCCGATAAAGATATCGAGGGCCATTGTCGCATAGAGCAGGATCTGCCGAACCGGGTGAATCCGCAATTTCGCACGCGCGATAACGAAAAGCATCCCAATGGCGAGAGTTCCGAGGATGTACATCTTCGCCGCCTCGGTCAGCAGTCGGGCGTATCCGGCCCCGAGTCCCGCCGCGGTCTGAAAATACTTTGTTGCGAAAAGCAGTGTGACGATGGCAAGAACGCCCAACAGGATCGCAGTTAACAGAACCCACCTCCTATCGGCCGGGCCGGCACTGATTAGCCCCTGCATCCCCGCACCGATAAGGATCGAGCAGCACAGCACACTGACGGCAAGCCAGATAATCGGGCTGATATCGAAAAAAGATTCGCAGAAGGCCAATATCGTGGCGACGGTAAAAATCGCCACAATGCCGAATCGCCGAACAGCCAGACCCTTGAGAATCCTTCCCCTCTGCAAAATCCCGCCCTTGCCCAGACCTTCCAGCGGCACAAGGAGCATGGATAAGCCCATAATCAGCGATGCGAGAGGAATATGATAAAAGCCGACTAAAGTCATATTGCGTTTAGCGGCAACCAGCGGGGCCAGCAGGCCAGCCAACTCGGCGCCATGGAGTTTGAGGTTGATAGGAATAGGGTATAAGCCGAAGCGGGCGGAGACCTGGAAGAACAGCACGATTGCCAGAAAAGGCAGAAGCGATAACGGTATTCGCAGCGGTTTGAATTTGCCTTGCGGGCCAAAGACCGCCGGGCAAAACAGCCACGGTATAGCAGCGAATAAAAAGCCCGCCGTCGGGTGAAATTTAGTTAATCCAAGCGCGAACGGCCCAAAGCCGTAAATGGCTCCGGCAAAAAACGACTCGGTGAATCCGGCAACCCAGCGCCGACTTAGCACATAAGTACCCAGGCAGGCCAAACAGATATTTGCTACGAACAGATCCTGCAAACACAGTGAACCGAAACCATTGAAATACGGCCGATACAAATAAACGGCAAAAGCCGCATAAACCACCGCTGCCAGGGCGAACATGGTGTACTTTTTTGTCATTTCAGAATTACTCTGCCGGTCCCAGTGGTTATCCTGCCTATCCTGTAAACCTGCTCGCCGGATCGCGCCAGCTTCCGGGCAATCGAATCGGCGAAATCCTCAGCCACAATCAGCACAAATCCTATCCCCATATTAAAGACCCGGTACATTTCCTCTTCTTCGACGGGGCCAGTGTTTTGCAAAAACGTAAAAATCTTATGCTTCGGCCAGCTCGATTTTTTTATGACCGCGTTGCAGTCTTTCGGCAGCACTCGCGGAACATTGCCCGGCAGGCCGCCGCCTGTAATGTGTGCCATCCCGTGGACGATTCGTTTGACTTTGTACTGCGAGAGCAATTTCACAATGGGCCGAACATAAATCCGCGTGGGTGTAAGTAAAACATCGCCCAGCACGGCACCACCGAGTTCATCCGGCACATTGGTCATCTTGAGCTTTGCCTGCTTGAAACAGATATTGCGAGCGAGCGTATAGCCGTTGCTGTGCAGTCCGCTGGAGGCAAGGCCGAGAATCACATCGCCGCTTCTGATGGTTTGACCCGTGATGATTTTCTTTCGCTCAATCACCCCGACCGCGAAGCCGGCCATATCGAAATCATCCGGGGCATAAGTATCGGGCATCTCAGCGGTTTCTCCGCCGATCAGTGCGCAATCGGCTGCCTTACAACCGGCCGCGACACCTTTGACCAGCTCGGCGACGATTTCCGGCTGAAGCTTGTGAACCGCCAGATAGTCCAGAAAGAACAATGGCTCGGCCCCCTGCACGAGCATGTCATTTACGCTCATCGCCACCAGATCGATGCCGACGGTATCGAATTTCTTTATCTGGCCCGCTAACTGGACCTTGCTGCCCACGCCATCGGTACAGGCTACCAGGACCGGATTCTTGTAATTTCTTTTGAAAAGTCTCTCATCGTAGTCGAGCCTGAACATCCCCGCGAATGCATTATGTGATTCAATAACCCGAGGCCCGAATGTGCTGGTAACGGCCGACTGGATCTGCCGAACCATCTCGTCGTTGGCATCAATATTCACTCCGGATTCTTCGTAGTTGATATATTTGCTCATCGGCGGAAAACCATTCAATTTCCTATTTACAATCGGAAGGAAAATTTAGCTCCCATTTATATCGTCAAACATATTCATCTGATACCGTTCCATCGTGAACTTATTGACCGCCACATCGACCGGTATTCGATATTTGCCGCTCCAGCATGCGGTGCAGTAGTGGTCCGGTGGCAGAACCGCACAGGACAGCATCCCTTCCAGCGACATATAGCCAACGCTGTCAACTTCGAGGAATTTTTTTATCTGCTCAAGATCGCGATTGTTCGCCAGTAACTCTTCTTTGGTCGGGAAATCTACGCCGTAGAAACACGGGAACCTGATCGGCGGACAGCTAATCCGCATGTGAATTTCTTTAGCCCCGGCCAGCCGCAACGCCCTGATCTTGCCGCGCGTCGTCGTACCGCGAACTATCGAATCGTCCACCACGACTATTCGTTTGCCGGCGACAACTTCGTTGACCACCGCCAGCTTTAGTTTCACTTCAAGCTCTCTGACCTTCTGATCCGGCGAGATAAAAGTCCGCCCCACATAGTGACTTCTGACCAGACCCATATCGAACGGAATCCCGCTCTGTTCGGCGTATCCTATCGCCGCCGAGGTGCCGGAATCCGGCACGGGAATCACCACATCGGCGTCAACGGGGTACTCGGACGCAAGCTGTCTGCCAACCTTCTTTCTGTACTCGTGCACATTCTCGCCGAAAAACGTGCTGTTCTGTTTGGCGAAATAAATATGCTCGAAGATACAATGGGCCGGCGTAACGGTGCCCGGCGTGACGAAGAATCTGCTAGAGATGCCGTTTTCATCCAGCCGGACTATCTCGCCCGGATCGACTTCACGAACGAACTTTGCCCCGACGGCATCCAGTGCACACGTCTCGCTCGCAGCGACATACGCATCCCGCTGCCCTTTGTGCTCGGCTGGAATTTGCCCGATGCACAGAGGCCTTATCCCGAACGGGTCCCGCGCCGCCTCGATACGGTCGGCAAAAAGAAACAGCAAACTGTACGCCCCCTGCAGGTGGTTCAGCACGTGTGCCAGATGATCTGGGTGCCTGACGTGTGTCGGCTTGGCTAACAGGTGTGTAATGACCTCGGTGTCGGCGGTGGACTTGAAGATGCTGCCGTACGCCTCGTATTCGTCCCGCAGCCTCCCGGCGTTGATCAGGTTGCCGTTATGTGCCACCGCTACCTGACCCTGGGAATACTCGGCCATAAGCGGCTGGCAGTTTACCGCCCTGCTGGCGCCGGATGTCGAATACCGAACGTGCCCGATTGCGGTCTGACCAGGCAATTTCTTAAAAATGTTCTGGCCGCTGCGGAATACTCGCCTGACCGTGCCCATACCCGCATAGCACTGCAAAGTCTTACCGTCGCTTGATGCTATACCGGCCGATTCCTGGCCACGGTGCTGAAGGCTGTGCAGTCCGAAATACGTCTTTTGCACCGCCTCATCGTCGCCAAATATGCCGAACAGACCACAATATTCTTTTTTCTCGGAAGTCATAAAGCGATTGTCGTTTATCGAAGGCCGCTTGTCAATTTGAAATCTGAAATCTGAAAATTAAACCACGTTATCCGTGCTCCGGATACATGAATTCAGGCACACGCCGAACCTTGCCCTCCTCATTTACGCAGGCCAGAACGCTTCCGCCCTCGGCCAGGATTACGCCGTCGCTGCAGCGAGCCAGCTTATAGACATGCTCGACCTTGGCGGCTGAAACCGCCGAGCACGTAGTCTCCAGAAGGAGCTGCTCGTCATATTGTGCCGGCCGGCGAAACTTGATATTCAACTGGGCGACGACAAAGAACACCCCGGCCGCCTCAAGGTCTTTATACGCCACGCCATTGGCTCGCAAAAGCTCCGTGCGGCCCATTTCGAACCATACCGGGTACACGCTGTGATGAACTACGCCGCCCTTATCCGTCTCGGCGTAACGGGCCGCGATATTTATCGTATGGCTCGAAATTGTCATTCGTCGTGGAAAATCCATAAGCAAATAAGATTAGACATAATTTTTTAATTTTCCTTATACCAGTATTTTTCAATTTCTTCGAGTGTCTTGCCCTTTGTCTCCGGCACAAATCGCCATACAAAGACCAGCAGGCAAACGCAAAAAACGCCGTAAATCCAAAACGGAAAGCCACGATGAAATTTCTCTATCAGCCATGAATTCTCATCCATCATCGTGAAAGTCTGCGTCACGATATAGTTCGACATCCACAGAAACACCGTAGCGACTCCCATTGCACGCCCGCGAATCCGCGTCGGGAATATCTCCGACAGAATCACCCATGTCACCGGCCCCACCGAAAGGGCGAAGCAGGCGATATAACCGAGAATAAAAATCAACAGCCACATGCCCGTAGTCTGCTGCAGGTAGCCGGCAAAGCCCATCGCCGCCAGACAGATTCCCATCCCCGCCGAACCGATCAGCATCAGAGGTTTTCGCCCGAGACGATCTACCGTCCAGATGGCAATTACCGTAAAAGTCATATTCACCGCTCCGACGATTACCTCCTTGAGCAGGGCGGCGTTCGTGCCCGAGCCCATTTTCTTGAAAATCTCCGCGCCGAAATACAGAAAGACATTGATGCCTGTCACCTGCTGCAGGACGGCCAGCACAATTCCAATCACAAGCACAATCCGCATCCCCGGCCTGAGCAACTGGGCCAGCGAGCCGCTTTCGTGGGCAATAGCATCCTTGATGGACTCAAATTCCCGCTGAGCGTGGGCCGGGCCGCCTACTCGTGAAAGCACCGCTAATGCCTTTTCGTGCCTGCCGTACTTTGTCAGCCAGCGCGGACTTTCGGGTACAAGGAAAAGCAGCGCCAGCAGCAGCAACGCCGGCAGCGCCTCGGAGCCGAACATCCATCGCCAGCCGTACGCAATATTCCAGGCTTCCGTACCCTGAAGAGCAATAAAATAATTCACAAGATACACAACGAGAAAGCCCGTCACGATCGCGAATTGGTTGACCGAGACCATCCGTCCCCGGATTCGGGCGGGCGATATCTCGGCGATATACATCGGCGAGGTTATCGACGCGGCCCCGACTCCGACGCCGCCGATGATTCTGAAAATCACAAACATGGTGACATTCTTAGGCAGCGCCGTTCCGACGGCTGAGATAAAAAACAGAATCGCCGCGACGATGAGCGTCCTTTTTCTGCCCAGCCAGTCGCTAAGCAGCCCGGCGATTGAAACCCCTATCGTGCAGCCGATCAACGCGCTGGCCGCCACCCAGCCTTTCTGAAAGCTCGGGTCAAGGTTGAAATGGATCTCCAGAAAACCGATTGCCCCGGCGATCACGCCCGTATCGTAGCCAAACAAGAGCCCGCCCAGAGCGGCTACAATACAAACACGAGCCACATACAAACCACTTGCCTTTTCGTCATTCGGCATTGTCACTCCTCATCCCATCGTAGGGGCGGCCCCATGTGGCCGCCCGATCACCGATAATGAATGAGGGCAACCACGCGGGGTTGCCCCTACGCGAACAGTTCTCCAAAGCGTATTTCAGCGCCCAGTCGATGAACGTCGCATGATTATTGTTTTTATAGCTGCCGTCGGGCGTTTTGCACCTGGCGCGGGCCTCGCGGATCTGATCGACGATTGGATTCGCCGCGGCGCCGATGCGCTGAATTTCTCTTGCCGCGTACAGAACGGTTTCTTCCCGGCCCTCTTTGAGTCCATCGGCCAGGACAGGTAGCGTCTCCTCGCATAAACCCATCCGGCACAAAACTCCCGCGGCCGCAAATCGCACGTTCGGACTGGTATCTTCCAGCACGCCCTCGAGCGCCTCGGTCGCCGGAGCCGCCTGCGGACCTAACGCATCCATCGCTATCACTGCCCAATAACGCACGACGCCATCTGAATCGCCCAACAACCTGATGAGCTTGGGAATGTTCTGAGGCCCTTTGCCCACCAGGTCGGCGACGGCAAGGATACGCCTTTGCGGATATTTGCGCGCATCCCGAGCTATCGTGTACGGCGTCGAACCTTCAGCGCGGATGTGCATTTCCGCCTCGGGCAACAAACCCGTGTCACGCGTTTTAAGCATCCAGGCGTGAAGTGTCTTACGCAACCTCTCAAGAATAGCCTTTTTTTCGGGATGACCGACGAGATTATCTATTTCATGCGGATCGGCTGTCGTATCATAGAGTTCCTCGACCGGCTTAGTCGCTGCCCAGAGCATTTTCTGCGCCGGCGAAAGTTCATCTTCGGCGACGGCTCGCCGCAGCTCCTGCATAATCTCGGCCCTGTCGGGATATTCGCTCGGCTGGATGTAAGGCAGTTGCGGCAAATAATTGCGGATGTACTTGTAACGCTCATCGCGCACGCAGCGCGAAAATTCATACGCCTCGTCCACCCGGCTGGAAGCTCCGAATACATATTTCCGCGGCGGTTGGGCCTGTGCGCCGAGCAGCGCCCTGCCCTGCATATAAGCCGGGACCGGCAATTCTGCCAGACTCAGCACGGTCGGAGCAAAATCGACGAAGCTTACCAGGCTGCCGATTTTCTCTCCCGCCCCGCACGGGGACAGATGTTGATAGCGATCGGGAAAGCGAATGATGAGCGGGACATGCAGGCCCGAATCGTACAGCGTTCTTTTGAACCGGGGGATCCCCAAGCCGTGATCCGCGAAAAAGAAAACGATTGTATTTTCGGTCAGGCCGTCCGCTTCGAGCTGGCCGAGCAGCTCGCCGACCTGTTTGTCCATAAAGGTTATCAAATCGTAATAGCGTGCCCAGATTTTCCGCACAAACTCCGTATCAGGATAGTACGGCGGCAGCGAGATTTTAGCCGGATCGTGACGTTCTTCGGGCTCGAGTTTCGAGCCGTAATTCGTTTCAAATTCCTCGTCGGAACCGTTGATCTGTCCCTGATGCGTGGAGACGAAGTTAAACACGCTGAAGAAAGGCTGACCGCCCCGGCGTTTGCGCCAGTGGGCCTCGTGACTCGATTCGTCCCAGACATTGACGTCAATAAAATTGTAGTCCTTCTTGTAATTGTTCGAGCAGTAGTATCCCGCCGCTCGAAGATATTCGGGGAAGCACTTTATCTTTTCAGGCAGTTTGACCTCGGAGCGCAGGTGCTGGGTCCCAAGTGACGTCGCATACACACCCGTGACCAGGCACGAACGAGACGGCGCGCAGACCGGAGCGGTGGCAAACGCTTTTGTGTAGCGCACACCCTCGCCGGCCAGCTTGTCGAGATGCGGCGTGATAGCAAGTTCATCGCCGTAACAACCCAGGCGGGGACTGACGTCCTCGCATGTAATCCAGAGTATATTGGGCTGTTCCTGGGGCGTTTTGGCAGGACCGGTTCGCGAACCAGCCCGACATCCCGTAAGGGCAAGGGCCGAGGCGCACAAGCCGGCCTTTTTTAAGAAGTCACGACGTGAATGAGATGAATTATTCATGATGATTTTCTCCTTTTACGTGTCGCGGGCTTCCAGCCCGCGATTCGAGGGCGGGACGCCCTCGACACTAAGAAATCCCGCAGACTGCGGACCTTAGTGCCATCGGAGCCTGTTAATTCAGCAACGAGCTGGTAGTGACCTTCTTCTTTTGGAATTTCCATATCGAAGCCCAGAACCATTCTGCCGAGGCCGTCGATTTGGCAGTTCTTTGATTTTTCGGCCACAGTCTTTCCGTCTCGCTCGATGGTAAGGCGGACGGGCCCTTTAAAGAGCGCGGGCAGGTCATTAATCACTATGATCTCGAACTTCTGCTGCGAGCCGGCTTCAAGCTGCTCGGCCCAGAAATCAATCATTAACCCGACGGGCGAAAAGGCATCACGAACATACTGCTCAAAGTTCGGTTCAAAAGTAAGCTTTTCCAGGTCGATGAAATGGTCGCTCGTAGCACCGCCTTCGGGGCGTGGTTTGTCGCCGGCCCGGGAATAACCGAGTCCGCAAAAGTGCAGCACGCCGGCACATTCGCGATGTGCTCTCCAGAATTCGGTAAGAGCGGCCAAATAGCGGGCATAGAGCAGTCGCCGGGCTGCGACGGTCGAATCGGGACCAAGCAGTTTTTCGTAAACGCTCCCGGTCAGGCAGGTAGTGGTTCCATC